>JADJXY010000001.1:0-300000 GCA_016720065.1 Betaproteobacteria bacterium
TCATCCAACCGCCTGACCCGTTGGGAATCTGAAGCTCGCCGAGCCACGTTTTTGTCGCGGGCACCAGATCGAACTTGATGTGGTTCAACTCCGAGAACAATGGTCGGGCTGGACTGATAGATTTCCGATGAGCCAGTACCGTTTTTCGACAAAAGCCTTCAACCTATTCAGGTAAGTCTGCGGCGTGGCGCTGCCATCGCTGAAGACCACCATGTAATCAATATCGGATCTGTTCGTCCATTGAGCGAGGCAGGATCGTGCCTCGCGTTGAAGAGCCGAATCCCGGAAATGCTGCGCAATTACGCCGCTGTCAAAGTGCAGCGCCATCCGCGATTGAAGTGTTGTGATCGAAGTCGTGATCGACGACTGCTCAGTTGTGGAGAGCACGGCACTTGCTGGCCGTGTCCGTCAGAAAACTCAATACCGACATCTTGTCATTTATCCTTGTCCACACTTTGCCGGTGGCTTCGCCTTCTTCGATGCCTTTGCGTGCAGCGACAAATGCGCGTCTTGGAATACTTGGGCTCTTCTGGTTCAGCTCATTGCGTGTACGAGGAAAGGGCCTTCAATCTCTCAGGAAGCTCGCCCAGCCGACTCGTATCAAGCAATTCGATCTCGCGGAAAAAGCGGGCTTCATTCCGAAGAGCCAAAACTGTCCGGTAGCGGCCTGGTGCATTGCAGCGCGCTCGTTGGGCTTGAGAAAGGTCATCAAACCGGTCAGTAGCGACGCCAACAAGGTGAAGGCACTGGCCCACTTTAGGTTGGCTTTTGACCAATGCAGCACCTGCAATCGCACCAAGAGCGGTTGCTGGCACACCCAGCCAGTAGTTGCGGCGAACCCATGTCTTCGGCGTTGAAATGCCCCCTTGCTCGAATACAAGGCGTCTTCTTCCTTCCAGCCGCTCAGCCTCTCTGCAAAGCGCAGAAATCTTGGCTTGATCGGTTGTTTGGATCGGGTTCATCGAATTCTCTTCATCACGCCAATCCGGAAATACCGTTCGAAGAAAGCGGCAAGTTTGTCCAGCACCGTCTGCTTCTTGGCTGCGTGGCCATTGTTCTTGGAAAACCGCGATACCGGCGGCAGGATCTTGGTGATGGCAGTACCGGTTGCCGAGATGCTGCCGTCGCGGAAGGCATTGCTAATGAATTCACGTGCCGCCTCGGCATTATTGAGGTTTTCCTCCGCAATGATGCGTTCCAGCTCCTCGGTCTTTTTCGCCGCAACGAAGGCTTGCCACTGCGCGTCCACCTTGGCCTTGGTGTTCCACGGAATCGACAAACTGTTCGATGAGGTCTTTCTTGTTGCGCAGGCCAGGGCTGGAATTGATGGCGCGTTCGATGGTGGCGCGGATTTCCTTATCGTCGCCCGAACCCTTTTCTTCAGGTACTGCTCGACCAAGAGCAGGATGTAGTCAACATTGATTTCAACCTGCTTGATGAGCTCGATCTCGAACACCACATCGTCGTTGATTGACTCCTTCTCGGCAGCCGACGTCGCCCGGAATTCTGCGTACAGGTTCAAATACAGGCTCTGGTAGTCCTGAAATTCGCGCTCGGAGAGGATTTCGTGGCCAGCGAAATCATCGAAGGCCGTGAGGATGTTCTTCAGCCGCAAAATCGAGCCGAATAGCTTGATGAATGCCTTTGTGCTGCCTCGCCAACAATGGCTTTCCGAGTGGAATCCAGCCGTGAGTTCTCCGACGCGCTTTCGTAATCCTTGTAATACTCGGCGTAAGGTTTCAAGAGAACGATGCCCTTGGCATCCTTGTTGCCAAACAGGGCGAGCGCGTCGTTGGTTTCCTGCTCCAAATTCCGGAAGGAAACAATGTTGCCGTAGGTCTTGATAGAATTGAGAATGCGGTTGGTACGCGAATAGGCCTGGATCAAGCCGTGAGCCTTCAGGTTCTTGTCCGCCCACAGTGTTGAGCGTGGTGGCATCAAAGCCGGTCAGAAACATGTTGACCACGATGACGATGTCCAGCTCACGTTTTTCAGGCGC
Source organism: Betaproteobacteria bacterium (assembly GCA_016720065.1). NCBI lineage: Bacteria > Pseudomonadati > Pseudomonadota > Betaproteobacteria > Betaproteobacteria bacterium. Next base: position 2,000 of record JADJXY010000001.1, read on the forward strand.
TGCGACAAGTCCTTGTAGTAGTTCTGGAACTTGTCTGCCGAGGTGTCGAAGCTGGTGCTGAACAGTGCGTTGTAATCCTGGATCGCGACATCCAGAAAATCCCGCGAGCCTTGATCCAGCCCCTCGGTTTCGAAGTCTTCCTCGCCGAGCAGGCCATCACTTTCATCTTCATTCGCGGCAAAGCTGTAGATCAAGCCCACCTTGAGCCGCTGGGCCTCGGGCAACTCCTTTGCTGTGCAACGAATTCCGCGTAGTAACGCTTGGCGGCATCAATGGACGCACAGGCGAACAGCGAATTGAAACCAGCCAGCCGTTTGCCATCGTGGCGGTATGTGCTGGCACGCTTGGTTTTCTGGTCGAAGTGCTCGCGGATGTAGCCCACGATCTGTGTGATGCGCTCCGGCGCTAGCAGCGCCCGTTCGGTGTCGATGGCCGACACCTTTTTGTCTTTGATGCCCGCAGGCAATTTGATCGTGTTGATGTAGTCGATGCGAAACGGCAGCACGTTCTTGTCGTTGATGGCATCGACAATCGTGTAAGTGTGCAGCTTGTCGCCAAAGGCCTGCTGCGTGGTGCGTCGCAGCGGGTTACCTGTGGTGCCGGAGTTCTCGGCAAAGATCGGCGTACCGGTGAAGCCGAACAGGTGGTACCGCTGGAACACGCGCGTAATTTCGGCGTGCATGTCGCCGAACTGGCTGCGGTGGCACTCGTCGAAGATCACCACCACGTGCGCGTCATACACCGGGTGTTTCTTGTTCTTGACGACGAAGCGGGAAAGCTTCTGGATGGTGGTGATGATGATGCGGGCGTTCGGGTCTTCCAGCTGCTTTTGCAGCACAGCCGTGGATGTATTCGAGTTGGCTGCGCCCTTCTCGAAGCGCTCGTATTCGCGCATGGTCTGGTAGTCCAGATCCTTTCGGTCCACCACGAAGAGCACCTTGTCGATATCTGGCAAGCCCCGGCAAGTTGCGCCGCCTTGAAGCTGGTCAGCGTCTTGCCGCTGCCGGTGGTGTGCCAGATGTAGCCGCCTGCCGCGACGGTGCCGAGCTGCTTGTGGTTGGTGGCCGTGGCGATGCGCTGCAAAATGCGCTCGGCCGCGACAATCTGGTAGGGCCGCATCACCAGCAGCTTGCGATCCACATCGAACACGCAGGATGTGGTGAGGACGTTGAGCAGCGAGTGCTTGGCGAAAAAAGGTTTTCGTGAAACCTGTCAGCTCAGTGATGGGCTGGTTTTTCGCGTCGGCCCACCAACTGGTAAAGGAGAAGCTGTTGGAGGTCTTGCTTTTGCTGCGCTTGGCGGACTGTTCCTTCAAATGCCCGTCACGCACTGTGTTGCTGTAATACTTGGTCAGCGTACCGTTGCTGATGACGAAAAGCTGCACGTACTCGAACAAGCCCGAGCCCGCCCAGAAACTGTCGCGCTGGTAGCGGTTGATCTGGTTGAAGGCCTCGCGGATGTCCACGCCCCGACGCTTCAATTCGATATGCACCATCGGCAGGCCATTGACCAGCACCGTCACGTCATAACGGTTGGCACGAGCGCCTTCGACTTCGTACTGGTTAATGACCTGCAAGGCGTTGTTGTGGATGTTGGCCTTGTCGATCAGGTAGATGTTCTTGGTGCTACCGTCGTCGCGCTTCAAGACCTGCACATGGTCTTCCTGAACGCGTGCGGTCTTTCCAGGATGCCGTCATTCGCGCCTGCAATGCAGGTGCTGAAGAATCGCTCCCACTCTGCATCCGACAGGGTGACCTTGTTGAGCTTTTCCAACTGGCGGCGGAGATTGGCTACCAGCTCAGCCTCCGATGTGATGGGCAGGTAGTCATAGGCCTGCACCTGGAGCTGCTTGATGGAAGTCCTTTTCCAGTTCAGCTTCGGACTGGTATGCCGCCTCGCGCACTCCCAGGGCTTCGGGCTGAAATTCGGCGACAACCGTGCTCTCGTTAGACAGCGCAATCGGCTCGTAGCGAAAGGGCATGAGGTCTTCGCTCATGTTGCTTCCTTGAACGTGAGCAGCCGGTCGCGGTAATGCTCATACTGCTGACGGCGGGCTTTGATTTCGGCGGGTAGGCCGCTCGTCAGGTCATTCACCAGCGCATCGAATTTATCGAGGATGGCGACTATGCGTTCCTGCTCTTCAATGGGCGGAACGGGAATCGTGAGTTTTGCCAAGCTCTCGCCAGACAGACGCTTGACCTTTGCGCGGGCGACAAACTTGTTCTTCTCTGCATTCAGTCGTTCCGTCTGGAAGCAGTACGACACGAACTTCGGATTCATCGAGTGCTGAAAAGTAAAGCAGTCGTCGTGAATCGCGACCTGCTCGGTGCCAAGCCAAGCAACCGCTTTGCCGACATCCTCGACCGTTTCACCGACCGCAGCGATAACGATGTCACCCGGTTTTGCAAAGCGCAGGCTCGACGCCATGTCCGGCCGCACATGCGAGACAGCCGCCGACGCCGAGGTTCCGTGTCGGGTATAAATGTCAGCGTAGTGGATGCAGCCGATTCCTTCCTGGACATAATCGTCCTTGGTGAATCGACGGCCGCGCGTGAATTTTCCAATCTCACCCATGGTCATCCACCTTATACTTGCTTGCTTGCTTGCTTGCTTGCTTGCTTGCTTGCTTGCTTGCTTGCTTGCTTGCTTGCTTGCTTGCTTGCTTCAGCGTCCGTGCGTTCGCCGAATGTCAAGAGCGCGTCGCGGTAGTACTTGTACTGCCGCCGACGCGCCTCCAGCTCCGCCTCCAGCTCCGCCTCCAGCTCCGCCTCCAGCTGGGTGAAGGTGTCAAGCACTTTCACAATCTCGCGCTGCACTTCAAGCGGCGGAACTGGAATCCTGATTTTTGCAAGACTCTTTGCCGAAACGTCGATGACCTTCGTGCCTGTCGCGTGCTTTTTCTTCTCTGCGAAAAAGTGTGGTGTTTGCAGGTAGTAAGAGAGGTATTTCGGATCTTGGTCGTGCTTCAGGACCGTGGCATGCCCGCCCGTGACGATCTGCGTTTCTCCGATCCACGCAACCGCCTTGCAAACATCCTCGATGTTCTCGCTGGTGTTGGTAATCACCAGATCGCCAGGATCGACCTTGGCGAGTTTTTCGGCTTTTTCTGCCGGAACAAAGGACTTTGTCTCCGCTGTCCAGATGCCGTAATAGGTGTAAATCTGTCCGTAATGGATGCACCCAACCCCAGACTCCACGAAATCGGCCTTCGGCATTCCGTTGCCGCGCACCAGTTCGCCGAAGTCACCAATAGCCCTGAAGTCAACGCCGTTTGGGCATAGCTTTGCAATCAGGTCGTCGATCTGGCTCATACTTGTTCTCCTTCCAGATCGGCCACAATGGCATCGATCTGCTCCCTTAATTCCGCTTGCCGTTCCACGATACGGCTGATTTTGGCGTTGAGTACCCGAATATCCACTGCCTCGCGCTCGTCTTTCTGCTCAACGTAACTGGACACGGCGATGTTGTAGCCGTTGGCAGCAATATCGCCGTTCTCGACCAGCCGTGCGAAGTGCTCAATGCTCTGGCGGCCGGTGAAGGCATCGAGGATTTTTTTGCTGGTGTTCGGGCAGTAGCTTGTTCTTGTTGCCGCTGCGCACGAATTCGGCACTGGCATCGATAAACAGCGTGGCGTTATCGTGCTTGGATTTCTTCAGGACGATGATGCAGGTGGCAATCGTGGTGCCGAAGAACAGGTCGGGCGGCAGCTGGATCACGGCATGTTGAGTTGCACGCAAAACTGACCCGGGATTTGCACTGAAATCTGACCCACCCGAATGAGCCGAAGTATGGCTCAGGTCATTGCTGGATTTCTAGTCTTCACCTCCTTGCTAGCCTTGGTTGAACTGTTCTTGAAGCGGTAACTTTCGTTGCCGGTTTCGACGATATGGCAGTGATGGGTCAGCCGATCGAGTAGCGCAGTGGTCATCTTCGGGTCGCCGAATATGTTGGCCCATTCTGAGAAACTCAGGTTTGTCGTGATGATCAGGCTGGTCTTCTCGTAGAGTTTGCTCATCAGATGGAATAGCAGGGCGCCGCCGTTCTGACTGAAAGGCAGGTAGCCCAACTCATCAAGAATCACCAGATCAGCATGCACCAGTCGATGGGCAATCTGTCCTTGTTTGCCGGCCAGTTTCTCCTGTTCCAGCGCATTGACCAGATCGACTGTCGAGAAGAAGCGGACCCGCTGATGGGCATGCATGATGGCCTGCACACTGATGGCGGTGGCCAGATGGGTCTTGCCGGTGCCAGGCCCGCCGATCAGTACGACATTGTGGGCAGAGTCCATGAACTCTCCTCGATGCAGATGACGAACCAAAGCTTCATTGACGACGCTTTGCGTAAATCGAATCCCGACAGATCACGGTAAGCCGGGAAGCGGGCAATCTTCATCTGGTAATTGACCGATCGAACTTCCCGTTCCGCCAGTTCGGCTTTGAGCAGACTATCCAGGATTGATTGCGCATTCAGATAGGCTGGCGAACTCTGGGCCGCCAGTTCCTCAATGGCTTGTGCCATGCCGAAGAGCTTCAACGACTTCAGCGTGGTGATCATGGCCTCAGGCAACATGACGTACCTCCCTCAGACTGTCGTAACGCGTGACGTTGGCCTGTGGCTCGATCCTTAGCACCAGCGCCTGCGGCGCATCGATTGGCGCCGGTGGCGGCAACTCCACCAATCGTCCGAGCAGATTGAGTACATGCTGTTTCGAGGCAGCCCCCGCATCAAGGGCCATCTCGACCGCTGTCAGTACGGCTTGCTCATCGTGATGGAGCACCAGGGCAAGTATATCGACCATTTCCCGATCACCCCTGGCCGTTTCAGGAGGGCTGACTGGAGGCGCTTGAAGCCGTCGGGGAATTCGGCAAAGGGTGCGCCATTTCTTAATGCACCGGGCTTGCGTTGCAAGACAGAGAGGTAGTGCCGCCAGTCGTAGATTGTGCGACTGAAGTCATGTCGCCGATCGATGATGCGCGGGTGCTCGGCGATCACGTTGCCTTCGGCCGCCACCACGAGATGATCGGCATAGACCCGCAGGCTGACCGGCCGGTTGGCAAATGAAGCAGGAACGCTATAACGGTTACGTTCGAAGTTGATCAGACAGGTCGGCGAGACGCGTTTGGTATGTTCGACGAAACCATCGAAGGGGATGGCACGGCCATCAATTGGGCCTGCTCATCGATCCAGGCTTCAGCGACAGTGCCGGGCAATTCAGGGTGACGCAGTTCTTGCCACAGCGTCAGGCAGCGCTGTTCCAGCCAGGCATTGAGGGCATCCAGATTCTCGAAGGCGGGTGCACCTTTGCCAGATGCGATGCCGGGAGTCCTGGACGTTCTTCTCGATCTGCCCCTTCTCCCAGCCGGAGGCCGGATTGCAGAACTCGGCTTCAAACAGGAAGTGGCTGACCATGGCCTTGAAACGGGTGTTGATGTCTCGGGCTTTGCCTTTCCGGATTCGATCCACCGCTGTCTTCATATTGTCGTAGATGCCGCGCCGGGGAACGCCACCCACGACCCGGAAAGCATGGTTGTGGGCATCGAACAGCATCTCATGGGTCTGCAACGGATAGGCCCGCAGGAAGAAGGCCCGGCTGTACGAGAGTTTGAGTTGGGCCACCTGTAGTTTGGTCTTCACGCCGGCAATGACCGCCCAGTCTTCGCTCCAGTCGAACTGGAAGGCTTCGCCTGGAGCAAAGGTCAGCGGAATGAAAGTGCCACGACCGGTCGTTCCGGCCGCTTCCTGCTGCGCTTGTCGCCAATTCCTGGCGAAGGCAGCGACCCGGTCATAGGAGCCTTCATAACCCAGAGAGGTAAGGTCGGCATAGATCTGCCGCAGATTTCGCCGCTGCTTGCGATTCTTCTTCGCTTCCGTCTTGAGCCATGCGGCCAACTTCGGCGCAAACAGATCAAGCTTGCTCGGGCTATGTCGATCAGGATATTTCGGCTCGACGATGCCGGTGCTCAGATACTTCCGGATCGTGTTTCGGGACAAGCCCGTTCTCCTGGCAATTTCACGGATGGCCATGCCATCCCGCAGGTGCCAGCGCCTGATTACGCTTAATAACGCCACGTCGATCACTCCTGATTCCCCCGCTCGTTCCCGAGCAGGTCAGTGTCTATACGTGGGTCAAAATTCGATGCAAATCTATGGGGCTAGTGGGTCAGTTTTGCGTGCAACTCAACAGCCCATGTGTTCACCAAACGGCAGACTGACGTAGTCCTGCATTTGTTGGTGCTCGTCTCGCCGAAGTGCCGTTAGACGCTCCGCACGATCCCAAAATGCTTCGTTCAGGGTTGCAGCCGTGAGCTGCCACTTGCTGCCTTGCTTGGCAATGGGAGCCGGTGCTTCCAGAGAGAGTAATGCAATCGTTTTCTCGATGCGCCCCTTGCTAAGATTGACGCGGGTCAGTAGCTCGGGTACGGACAGACCGTGGGGATCTTCTTCAAGTGCGCCCAAAACATCAGCGACTTCTTGGCGGGTCGGAAAGGCGCTTCGGATAAACCAGTCGGTGATGTCAGACTCTTCCTCGCCACTGAGCAGCACGCCATAGGCGGAATCCAGCGCTCGTCCTGCGCGACCAACCTGCTGGTAGTAGGCGACGACCGAGCCCGGCATCTGATAGTGAATGACAAACGCCAGATCGGGTTTGTCGTAGCCCATGCCCAATGCTGTCGTCGCAACCAGCGCTTTGACTTGATTGTTGAGTAACGCCTGTTCCAGTTGCTCGCGGCGATCACCGGTTTCTCCGGTATATGCTTCCACGTTGAAGCCTTGGGTTTTTAGCCAATCTGCGACCTGATTGGCATCCCTTACCGTCAGCGTGTAAATGATACCGTGGCCTGCAGCGTGGCGAGTTGCTCGGCCAGCCATGCAAGGCGCTCGGCTTGGCTTGGCAAGCGGATGGTCTGCAAAGAGAGCGAGGTGCGATTGAGATCACCCCGCGACACGTCCAGCTTTGGCCCAAGGACCGCAGAGAGGTCATCCATCACCCTGTTGTTCGCCGTCGCCGTAGTAGCAAGGAGCCGAAGATTGGGGGGCAGCGTCTTGACGATGCGCTCCAGCAGTCGGTAGTGAGGGCGGAAATCGTGCCCCCAGTCGGAAATGCAATGCGCTTCGTCGATGACCAGCATGGAAATCTGTGCGGCGATACCCGCCAAAACCTGGGTGCGGAAGCGCTCGTTTGCCAGCCGCTCGGGCGAGATCAACAGAATGTCAATTTCCCCGTTGGCAAGTTTGCCTTCGACTGCCGTCCAGTCGTCCATGTTGTCGGAATTAATCGTGGCGGCGCGAACGCCCATCCGCTCTGCTGCTGCAATCTGATTTCGCATCAGCGCCAGTAACGGCGAGATCAATAGTGCGGGGCCTGCGCCAGCTTCCCGCAACAATTTCGTCGCGATGAAGTGACAAAGCTCTTACCCCACCCAGTCTTCTGCACGACCAACAAACGGCCTTTGCCTTCGACAATATGGCGAATGGCATCTTCCTGGCCGTCTCGGAAGGTTGCGTCAGCACGCCCGGAACCGATGCGGAGCAGTTCCAGTGCGTATTTAGGATCGTAGGCCACGTTATTGTTCCCCCTTGTTGTGGTCGGGTGATCGGTAGCCCGGAGCCAACACAGCATTCTTGACGCCGTAAAGCGCCAAATGATCTTTCAGCCAAAGTCTGTACTCGTGACCCTGCAAGCTGTGGTCTGGCGAGGCATCGACGCTCCAACGCTGGAGCATGTAGCCAGCGACTGCCGCACGGACGCGCATGCGAATCGAACCATCTTTCATCCCGTAGTCCATTCGAATGATCTCGGGACGGTTCAAGCGCGGGTGAGGTACCAAGTCCAATTCGACGATCCGAGTCCACCTGGATGTCGTTGTCTGGGCGCTCGTTGGCTTTGGGCTCCTCATCGAGCAATGTCGGTGTTTCGATGCGGGTGACGACGAAGTCCCGGAACTCGCCGCTCTTGCGATCAAAGGCCCGGACGTGCCAGCGCAGGCCGGTGTCGACCAAGGCGAAGGGCACGATCACCCGTTCAGACTCGCCGCTGCTCATCGAGTGGTAGCGGATGGCCACAGGACGCTTGGCGTGGATCGCGCGACAGATCGGTGCCAGTACATCCATGCGGGGACTACTCAGTGCAGCTGGTGATTCGCAAGGAAGCATTGGCCGCGACTCGCCGTTCACACCATCGCCGAACCCAAGCGAAAGCGCTGACAATACCCGCTGCGGGGCATGGTCGAACATAGGCGCGAACGCATTGCCAATCCTGTAGATCTTGCTACTTCCGTCGAACTCGATGTTTTGCGGCGCAACTTCGCGGTACAGAGCCAGGTCGCGAGTGGCTGCTGCGGGTGCTACGCCAAAGCGGCTTGCCAAATCAGGCCGGCCAACCTCCCCCATGAAGTACAGACGGAAGTCGATATAGGCCAAGCGCTCGCGCTGGGCATGACTCAAAGTTTCGACACGCTGGGGGTGCATCGTCAAAGACTCCTCATCCATGCAAGACGACCGGAAGACCGCAAAAATCGGATTGACTACTCATCATGGCGCCACTTATATCATCATTTTGATTACATTATGCGACATCACTTGTGTCTGAGCAAGGAAAAATAGGTGCCGCTGTTCGCCCAGTCGCAGGCCCTGATGCGCGTGGGCAGGCCAGCGGCAAGCCTGTCGGTCACCGCCCTTGATCACGGAGGGAAGCAGAAACTCCGTTTTGGGGGCGATGACCCTGATGCTTCCAGATTGTTAAAGAACCGTGGCCGCCTGCGTGGACGCCGTCACGACCTTCCTATGGGAAGGATTTCGCTCACTACGCCTGATTGCGCACCGTTTATTTGTCCAGCGCCACCATGCGGACGATGCTGTCAAACTCGTTCAGCACGTCGGGGTGATTCCGCGTCAGGTGGCGCAGAATGGCTTCGTTCGCCATCAACTTGGCAAGATAGCCCTTGGCCAGCACCAGGTTGAGGATGTCCTGACCGTAGGTTTGCTCGGCGAGCTTGAACTGCTCTTGGAGGTTGCCCATCTCCCTCTCCATCTTGGCCATCTGGTCGGCGCTGACACCGGTCATCTTCTTGGGCTTGGTCTCGCCGACGAGCAGATTGCTGGGTGTCGCCGCAACCAAGGCTTGGGCATAGGCGACCGTGATGTTGTTGGCACTGACCATCAGTTCGACGCACTCAACCTGACGCGTTGGCTTGAGCTTGCGCAGGACCGCACCAAGGTTTGCCGAAAACGTCTGGTCGCGCAGCAATTCGGCGGCCTCCGGGCAGATGCCTTCCAGCAGGTTTAGCTTCTTGATGATGTGGCTGATGTCCACGTCAAGGGCCTTCGCCAGCTTTTCCGGGGGTGACACCCCGTTCGACAGCGCGGCGGATCATCAAGTGTTCCTGGATGCTGGAGAGGCGATTGATCCGGTTGTTGTAGGTGTAGCTTTCGTCATCCGTGGCCACCAGGCAGGGAGCCTTGTCGAAGCCCAGTTGTTTCAGCGCGACCAGTCGTGTGTGCCCGTCCAGCAAGATGTGCTGCCCCTCGCGGTTGGGCTTTCCCACCGACAGGGGTTCGATCAGCCCGACCGCCTCGATAGATGCGGTGATCTGCTTGAATTTCCGTGAGGCAAGCAAGCCTTCTGGCGTCTTGCGCGAAGGCAGGACGGACGAGAGGGACAAAATCAATGGTTCCGGCACGAAGCCCAGGGGCGGTTTGCTCATGCGCCGCTCCCTCGAGCCCAGACCCGCTCCGCCAGATACTGTGGCAGTGTGTCCAGCCCCTCCGCGCGTAGCAGGGTGGTGAAATTCTCGTCGGCCAGCAGTTGGCGCAGGGCCCCGACAATGAACAGCAAGTTGCGTTGAGCTGTCTCTGCTTTCCTGACCAGCAGCTTCTGTCGCTCGACTTCCCGCTGGTAGTTCCTCACCAGGCTGGACGTGGTGACATCCTCATTGGTCTTGCGGGAGGTCATCCTGCCGCCGATGGATTTGCCTTGGGTGCGGCGACGTTCGATCACACGACGGGCTTGGATCAACTGGCTGCCACGCAGCTTTCCGGTTTCGTAGGCATCTTGCAATGCGGCTTGAATGGCTTTCTCGTCGCTGCCCGCGCCAGCGATGGTGATCGCCGCGTTGAGAGGGATGCGCCCGCTGCCGACGGCCATCAGCAGTCGCTGTTCACCGTTCTGCAGCAACTGCAGGATGCCCTGCACGTACTCCGGACTCAGGCCTGTCTTTTGGGCAATGGACTTCTTGTCGTAGCCCTGATCCCGCAGCTGCTCGATGCCGGACAGCAATTCCAACGGGCTGAATTTTCGTCGGGCGATGTTCTCGGTGAGGCTCATGATGAAGGCCGATTCGTCATCGACGTTAATCACCATTGCCGGGATCTCTTGATGCCCGAGCGTCTTGAAGGCTTTGAACCGCCCCTCGCCGCAGATGAGGAGATAGTGCTCGCCATTGCTCCCTGGACGCGGCGTCACGATGATTGGCTTTTTCAGGCCAATGTTCTGGATGTTGCCGACGATCTGCTCGAAGACCCGGCTGTTGCGCTCTCGGGGTTGAGAACCTCAATCCGGTTGAGCGGAATCATCCGCAACTCCGAATGCCGATGCTCTTTGTCTTGACTCATGCGGCCCTCCGTATGCGGATGCGCCGCGCCATGCCGTAGAGGTAGTCCAGACTGTCGAAGCGATAGCACTCAAACTCGATGCCGTTGTGGTCGGCCAAATGGATACGTGCCTGACCGAAGTCCAGTCGCGGCAGCAGGTAGTAGTCCAGGGCAGCCTGGTTGCTGTCGTCCAGCCGCACGGCCACCGTGATGTCGGGCGCGAGGCTGGTGTCGAAGCGCACCTTCCAGCGCCGTCGCCCGTTGTCGAGCAATTGGCACCGCGCCAGCACCAGTGAAACGGTGAACTCGCGATTCACGGTGAGAAGGTCGGTGGCCGGGTCGCGTTCGACGTTGCCGCCGACGTCGGCAATCATGCGTTCAGTCTGGCTGACGATCTCTGGATGTAGTCTGCGCAGAAACTGATTCACCTCCAGATACTGGTAGTCGCGATCCGGAGTGAAGCCCACCGCCTGGTAGGCGCGAACCAAACTGCCGAATCGATGTGCATAGGCCGCCGCAGACGGCATGCCATCAGCCTCATCGATGATCAGGCCGGAGAGGTAACCGTGGCGCTGGTACAGATTGCGCAGCTTCTCGATCAACTCCTCGTCGCTGTACCGATGCGCCCTTGCGCGCATGATCCCCTGCGCCGTGTAGAAAAGCTCCGGTGGCACGATGCCCTCGAACGCACCTTCTTTTTTGATCCACATGTCGGGGCTGTTAACCACCCGGAGCTTCTTGAGTTTGAAAGACCGACGGTTGTAGATGTTGTTGCCGATGTATTTTTCGTTGGACAGCACCTCGCGGACGGTCGCTCGTGTCCAATCCCGCCCAAGGTCAGTACGCGTTCCTTGTGCGTTCAGCCGTTCGGCAATGTCCAGCTCCGTCAGGTTGTCGGTGACAAACCAGCGGTAGATCTGGTTGACCACAGCAACCTCATCATCCGGTCCCGGCTGCAGAATGACGCGGTCGGTTTGCAGGCTCTTGTGCTCGCCGCGAGCCAATTCACTTTTGAGCGTGCCGGACTGATCGATCAGCACGCGCCGCAAACCATAGCCAGCGGGGCCACCCTGGCGGAAACCCAACTCAATCAGGCGGCACTGCCCGGCGAATACCTTGGCCGACAACTCGCGGCTGTATTCGCCAGCCATCGCACGCTTGACGCCCTTGACGATGGTCGACACAGGCGAACCGTCGTTTTCGAACTGCTCTGCGCAGTACGCGACCTGGATGCCCGCGCGACGGCAGATGTATTCGTAATAGGCGCTCTCATCGGCGTCCTGGAATCGGCCCCAGCGGCTGACGTCATAGACCAGAATGATCTGGAAGTCCGCGCTGCCTGTCTCGACGTCCTTGATCAACTGCTGCAGCGCCCGCCGCCCATCGATGCGCAAGCCGCTCTTGCCCTCGTCGGCATAGGTGCGAACGATTTCGATGTTGCGCCGAGCCGCGTACTCGCGGATCTTGTCGGCTTGGTTTTCCGTCGAATACTGCTGGTGCTCGGTCGACATCCGCACGTACTCGGCGGCCCGAAATGTCGGTGGCTGATCCGCCCCCGGAATGGAGAACTCTTCTGCCTGCATAGACCCGATCACTTTATGTTGTGTGAACTTGCTCTCGGGCCTGCCTTTCACCTCATTGGCATACACGTGGCCTGCAATGCGCGGCCGGAATGCACATGGTTGAAATTGTTGCCATCCAGGATGATCGAGAGCCCATTTGGGCTTGAAGTTAACGCTGGATTCCCTGGGTGTCGATCGAGTCATCTCTTGACGCATCCATCTTGCATTCGCAGGTTTCGCACAGCAGTGTAATTTCAACCACCCATGAGCCCGGTGTTCCATTGGGAAACTCCGGACGTCTTGTGATCCGGTAGATGCCGGAAGGCAGAGCTGACACGTCCATCTTTACCGGATCGATGACTGGCTGCCGATGAGTGGCGGTAGGTTGCTCCCCTTGATCGCCGTTGACCTGTTGTGCATCTCGGTGATTGCGCCAATAGTCGTGATTGCGCTGTGACCACGCGCGCTGGGCCGCCTGCTGGTTGATGCGGTAGTCAGGATCGGATTGGAGTTTTGCCCGCTGCCAGTCGCGCTTGCGAGCCCGCTGGCATTCAGGGGCGGAGCAGAACGCTTGGTCGGGAACCTGTGGGCGGGGTTCGAAGGGGTGGCCGCAGTGCGCGCAAAGTCGATTAGTCATCGTGGTCTCCATGCAAAGTCCGTATGGAGACCGCCACTGACCGTGGCGAAGGGCGCGAAGCGGCTGCCCTATGAAGGGATATTCAACGAGCGACGGTGTTCAACGCGGGTGCCAATGCCACGCTCAAGCGGCCAACGATGGCGGGCAAGGGTTCTGGCGGAAGTTCGTTCTTCTTGAGAAATGCCAGCCACAGCGCCTGGCGCGAAGCGTCGTGCGCAAACTCGTCCGTCAGGCCGACTGGCAGCGCGTCAGGAACCGCCATGCCCCGTCTTTCGAACGTGGCCTTGATCGCTTGGGCCAGCAGAGCAGTGTCCAGAGTTTCTCGTTCCAACAGCACCGACAGATCGAAGTAGTCCTTCAGGCGGCTGTTGGTCATGCCCAGCAATGCGATGGCGTGGAGCTTTTCCGCGATGACGGTGTACGTTGGGTAGGCCCGCAGCCGTGGCGCGGGCATTTCCTCCACCAAAATTTAACGCCCAACCCCTCTCGGTTGGGCGTTTTCGTATCCGGGTTCCGCAGACGGTGCGGGGTTCCGGGCCGTTCTGCGAGTGCCGCCGGTCCGTTGCCCGAGCGCCATAACTCACCCGGTTCGCCCCTGTTCCGCCCTCTCTTCTCTCGAAACCTGCGCCAACCTCGAAGCCGTGGCACACGTAGTCAGTGTTGTTCATCAAACACTTGTGCGCGTGCCATCGGGAGCGGTTTGCTTGCCTGTTTGCACCAGCAGAGTCGTGCATCAACCTGCAAGGTGGCGAGGCCAGCCTCAGAGTCATCCCTTGGGCGGGTACGGGTCGTTGCCGTAGCTGTTGCGCTCACGGATCTGCCCGTCTCGTCTTTGGATGAACAACTCACTCTGTTGGTTGATGGCGATGCCCCGCGCGCGGTCAATCGCCTCTTGCTGCGTGTCATGGATGGATGTGATGCGGTCGTTGCCTTCTCCGCGCACGCCCCACTGATCGCCGCCATTGACGGGTACAACCCATTGGTTCTTTCCGGTCATTTCAAATACTCCAAGAGATGAAAAAAGTGCGGGCTCTGGAAGTCAGCGCGAGCCTGGGCGCATCGGGTACTGGGCCTATGTCATGAAGATTTCTTTTCTTGACGTCTGGTTTCATGAGATCGTTGGGATCACGCCAACGCGCCCGCTGCGCATGGCATCGAGTACCACCCTGCACGTTGCTGCGTGATCACGAGCGCACCGTAGGCCGCGTGCTGTGCCGCAGGCTCTGGTTTGCCCTTGTCCTTCGCCTTGATCTTGAACATGTCGCTCGGCTTGGCGCTGTCCAGGTCCGCGCGCCGCATGATCCGTTCCGCCGTTGTGGCTTCGCCCTTGACCGACCACAACGCCTCGAACACCTTGGACTGACCGTCGGTGTACCGGATCGGTGTGCCACTGATATCCGGCAGCGTCGCCCACTCATGCGGGTTTCGAGCCGGAATTTGCCGGGTTTGTGGCGACCCGCAAACGATACGGCTCGGCAGTCGTTGATGCGCGGGCGTTAGCTAAGGGTCGCCCCCATCTCTTGGCAAACACCTTCGACGACAGCAGCAACTTCGTGCAGAAAGGAGTTCCGATCTGGCGAGGGCGTCACGTCCGGAATGGGGGCGGCACGGTCATAGATCCGCTCGCCGATGATTGAGGCACGCGCATAGCTAGAGCCCCGGCCTGACTGGTTAAATGCCGATTGCCACTCCGGCATGCGCTCTGCGCGCACCCGGCGGGTTGCAAGATCGAGAATCTTGGCCGAAAGCGTATTGGCAACCCCGTCAAAAACCTGCTGTTTGTGGGTATCGTCCGTAGGTTCGATGGGGTCCCAGCGCAGTGGGTTTTGCAACAGGATGTACAGGCGATCCTGGATCTGTTTACGAAGGTCCGCTACCGGCTTGAGGTTGTCGTACTCGTCGCTGAGTCCTGGCGTGCTGAGGCGGCGGCTCAACGCCCAAATGCGCTTCCAATGTTCCTTCCCGACACCTGGCTTGCACGTGAGGCCTAGCCGTGGCCACCACGCATCGTGGAAGCTTTCGGCCGCGTTCTTAACGGCCAGAACGAGATTCATCCGGTCATACACCGGCTTCGCGAGGACTGGCGCTGGCGTCTCCACGATGGTGTCGATGGCGGCCAGCAGCGCCTGCAACTGGCCGATGGTCCGCTTCTGAGCCTTCTTCGTGGCATCCAGATCCTCATCGATCCCGCCGACGAAAAAGCACGCCTCGTTCAAACGCCAGCGAAGGGCGCGCTCCGCGAACGGACCGAGTTCCTCGCCGATCGAAGCCAAGACGTTCTCGGCGGAATCCAGGACGTGCCGCTCCTTGGCGTCTGCGTTGGGCAGGTTGTCGCCCTTGACTTCGTCGAAGTGGGTGAACACGAGTAGCAGTTTGCTGGCGCTGCCAGAGGTGATCATCTCCTTCATGGCAGCTACCGGTGCGGCCTGCATCGGCTGAACAGCGTTGTCGACGAGCACGATGGCGTCAGTCGACTCGATGCGCCGGGTCAGCGAGGTCGAGATGGCCGCGACCGATTTGGGCGTATGGCCAAGTCCCTCACCATCGAGAAGCACAAGTTTTGGCTGCTGCCCGCCGCTCCATGCGGGCAGGAACGCGCCTGACACGCGGACGCCATTCACCAGCGGCGTCAGCAGACGTCCGAAGCGAGGGGAGTGGTTGCTGGAGAAGCGCGTGACCGTCTTGACGAACGTCGCGCGGTCATCCGTCTCCCATGACCACGACTGCGGCCAGCCCTGCTTGTTGCGGCGCACCGTACCATCGGCCAGCAGCGAGAAGCGAAGTTCGATTTCGTCCATGAGTTCGTCGCTGACACGGTGGAACTCGTCATCTTCCCGAAGCCGGCGGTCAAGTTCCTCCTCGAATAACTCGTCGACGACTCGCTGATCCCTCTCGTCGATGGCACCAAGTTCGGTCTTGAGTTGGTCGCCGTGACGGGCCGCGATGGTGTGCAGCGCGGACAGCGTCTCGGACAACAACGCATTGGAGGATTCGAGATCAATCGCGTCGTCAGCGGCAGCCTCCTCAGTCGGCTCAGCGGCGGCGTCCTCGTCATCGTCGTCGTCGGTGTGCGCGGCCAGAGGTCCATTGCCAAGCACGTAGTTGAAGCGGAACCGTTGGTTCACGTGCATCAACAACTTGCGCAGCACTTCGCCGTCACCGTCTCCCCGGTATGCGGACAAAACGGCCTCCGAGATGCACTCATTCAGATGCTCGCGGACTTCGTCGATGGGAAAGAAGGTGACCACCGCCTTGTACGGGCCGTGCGCAAGTACGACCTCGGTCTCATGCACGGTGGTTTTCGCCGTCGAGGTCGACGGAAAGCGCTCGGTCTCGGGGTCCGTGCCGATCAGTTGCCGCAGCAGCGTCGTCTTGCCGGCGCCCGTCGTTCCGAGGAGCAATGCTCGCCGATAGTCGGAGTCCTCCGATGTCGGCAGAGGAATGATCGACTCACGAATGGCGCCAAAGTCGCGCTCCTCCGGTTCCATGCCGTGATAAAAGATCTCTACGACCCGGCGGTGGAACCGCTTTTCAGCCTCTGCCTTTGCCGGCAGGCTCCAATAGGATTCGTCGCCCAGGAGTTGATTAAGCTGTTCCTTCAGATCATTGGCTTCGGCATCATCGGAAGTTCCAAGTCCCTGCCGCACTCGGAGGCCATTTCTCCCGGTATTCGGGTCGACCCTTATCGGATGCCGAAAGATAACAGCCCACGCGCTGCGACCCTGCGACCGGCTCAGGGTGGCGACATATCGCTTCTCCATGACTCCCTCCGTTGTTCAGTTGTTGTTCCGTTGCGCATCTTAGGCACGGCAAATCAAACTGTCAATCATTTTCTGAACAACGATGGAACAACGGTAATTGATCTGGCTGGCGGCGGCGGCCAGCTAGCCCCTCCAACTGATCTGGTAGTCGGGATCAGACCGGATTGACCCGCTGCCACTGGCGTTTGCGGGCGTGCTGAGGCAGAGCTGAGCTGTGGAAGTATATTAAAAGCGCAGATATTCGTATATTGAGCGAACAATGGCACTGCTACAGATTGACTAAGTACACGGTGAGCGCCATAATTCGCACGATATGAGAGTAAATGCGCCATGGGGAACGTAAGCCATCACCTGTCTGGTCTAGGCAAGCTTGACCGCGAGCGCTTGTCCGCCGTCATGCGCGGCACAAAGGGAACGATCACCAATGAGCAAGCCGCGAGGGTCATGGGGCTTGACCAGGCTGACGCATCGAAGTTGCTGGCACGGTGGTGCAAGAAGGGCTGGTTGTCGCGGGTCGCCCGAGGGCTTTACGTGCCCGTGCCGTTGGAGGCCGAGCGGTCTGATTTGCCACTCGAAGATTCCTGGCTGGTCGCCGTCAGTCTCTATTCGCCGTGCTACATCGGCGGCTGGAGTGCGGCTGAGCATTGGGATCTGACCGAACAGATTTTTCGGACAACGGTGGTGATGACCACGACGCGTCCACGGAACAGAAAGCCCACGCTCAAAGGGGCGGCATTTTGGCTCTCCACCATTGCCCCGGAAAAAATGTTCGGCCTGAAGACGGTTTGGCGCGGCTCGGTGAAAGTCTCCGTTTCCGACCCCAGCAGAACCATGCTGGACATGTTGTCCGATCCCCAGCTTGGCGGTGGCATTCGCTCCGTCCAGGATATGTTCAGAAACTACCTCGGTTCCGATGCCAAGAACCTCGACCAGTTGATGGAGTATGCCGAGCGTCTGGGTAACGGCGCAGTATTCAAACGCCTGGGGTTTCTGTTGGAAGCGAACGCTCCGCAGGAGGCCGAGGCAATCGAGCGATGCCAGCGCCATCTGACGATGGGCAACGCACGCATCGATCCCAAAATGCCTGCCGAGGCGTTGGTGATGCGGTGGCGGCTCTGGGTGCCCCGCGACTGGAAGGCGGGTGTGAAGTGATCGAAAAGCAGGAAATCTCGGAACTGGCGCGCGAGCTTTCGCTGGATCTGCACGTCGTCGAAAAGGACTACGTCCTCGGTTGGCTGCTGGCCGGCATTGCCGCGAATCCTCAGCTTTCGGAAAACTGGGTCTTCAAGGGCGGAACGTGCTTGAAGAAATGCTACTTTGAGACGTACCGGTTTTCCGAGGACCTCGATTTCACGGTGACGGAGGAAGCACAACTCGACGAGGAGTACCTGCTGCAGGCATTCCGTCAAATGGCGGAATGGGTCTATGAGCAGAGCGGCATCGAGATTCCTGGAGAGCAGATTCGGTTCAAGTTGTCAGTGCTCGACGGCGGTCGGTACGCGGAGGGGCGCGTCTATTACGTCGGCCCCCTCATGCAGAAGCGCAACTTGGCGCGAATCAAGTTCGACCTGACCAGCAAGGAGAAACTCGTTCTGCCGCCACAGAAAAGGGTGGTGCATCACCCCTACAGCGACTGTCCCGATGATGGCATCCATGTCTTGAGCTACTGCTTCGAGGAGGTTTTTGCCGAGAAGATGCGAGCTTTGGCCGAGCGGGAGCGCCCGCGTGATCTCTACGATGTCGTGCATCTGTACCGGCATGATGAGATTCAACCTGACCGGGGTGTGGTCCTGAAAACGCTGCAGGAAAAATGCGCGTTCAAGGGCATCCCTGTCCCGACCATCGAAAGCCTGCAGCGTGAGGATGCCAAGATCAAGCTGGCCGCCGAGTGGGAGGACATGCTCGCCCATCAGTTGCCTGTCTTGCCCGACCTCGAGCAGTTCTGGAACGAGATTCCGAACGTTTTTCGCTGGCTCTATGGTGAAGCAGAAAAGCCCTCACTGGGATCGGCGCCAATCGTTGGCTCGTTGGACAGCGCATGGCAACCGCCGGCGATGGTTTATTCATGGCGCACAGCAATTCCGCTGGAGTCCGTGAGATTCGCTGCCGCCAACCGACTGTGCGTCAATTTGCGCTATCAGGACTCTTGGCGACTGATCGAGCCGTACTCGCTTCGCCGCAGCATGGACGGAAATCTGCTGCTTTGTGCCGTCAAGCATGAAACCGGGGAATCCAGAACTTACCGGGTGGATCGGATTCAAGGTGTCGAGGTCAGCAGAACGCCATTCACCCCCCGGTACCAGATCGAGCTGACCCCGACCGGGCCATTGGCGGCACCGCCGGTTCAACGCCTTGCCGCACCAAGACAATCGATCAACTCGCGACCAAGGGTCTCGGCTGGCAGAGCCACAAAAACGCTGACCGGGCAGACTGGGCCCACCTATGTGTTCAAGTGTCCGAGTTGTGGGAAGCAATTCCGCCGGAAAACCTATGACGCAACATTGCCATCCCACAAGAACAAAAATGGCTTCCAGTGCTTCGGGGGCTTTGGTTCGTTGGTGAAAACGGAATATTGAAAAAGGCTGAGCACGCGCGCGATCAGGCGCTCATGGGAGCGAGGTCGCGCGATTACTCATGGGCGACCACTTCCATATAGGGGCGCATCACATTGG
This sequence comes from Betaproteobacteria bacterium, assembly GCA_016720065.1. Lineage (NCBI taxonomy): Bacteria > Pseudomonadati > Pseudomonadota > Betaproteobacteria > Betaproteobacteria bacterium. Next base: position 21,222 of record JADJXY010000001.1, read on the forward strand.
CGACCCGGCAAACCTTGGCGTATCGCCACAGATCGTCTGCCGACGCCTTGCGCGCCCTCCAAGCATCTTTCAGCGCCTCCAGCGCCACGTCCAGACCGATCTTGTTGCGGTGCTTGAAGCAGTCCACGACCGTCTTGGCCGTGCCGTACAGCAGCCCCTTCTGGCTGGCCAGATCGAGGACGCGCTGGGTGTGGGTGTCGGCAAGCATAGGGGAAGTATGTTCCGTTTATTCGTCTAATGTAAGACTTTGCCGATGAAACGGAACGTGGCTGACCGGCCACGCGGCGGCTGGTATGCGCCATTCCGACACCCATTTACGCCCATTTCTCGATGCCGGGCAGTGCCGGCGTTGCAGGGTCTTGGGGCTGATGTTCCAGCGCAGCGCGAGTTCGGTTTCGGTGAAGGCGGGTTCGGTCAACATGGCGCTCCTTTCGTCGTTCGTGCCGGGCATTACGGCGGCGAATGCGACGAAAGCCAAGTTGCAGGCCCGAAAGCGCCCGGCACAGGCGACGGCTGCGCGTGCCATTTGACCTCTCTGAACTTCCGGCCGTGGGCATGTGCGGGGGCGCGGAATCCTTCCCCGGAATCGCGCGCATATGGCGGCCCTTCCGACCGGGTCTGAGGCTCAGCGGAGACGTGGGTTTCGTTTCCTGTTAAACTCCACCACCAAAATTTAACGCCCAACCCCTCTCGGTTGGGCGTTTCACTTCTGGGTCCCTCAGGACAAGCAGGGATCGCGCATTTTGCGTGGGCCAGGAGTGGTTCTTCACCAAAGTGGCATCACCGCGGCGGGAGTCCCTTGCGCGTAATCCGATCCCCTGAAGCCCTCACGACCTTGCCTGCCGAGCGCAGCGTGTTTCTGGCGGGGTCGATCGACATGGGGACGTCCGAAGACTGGCAATCCGCGCTGGCGCAAGCGCTGGCCGGCACCGAGGGCGTTCTGTTCAACCCGCGCCGGGAAAATTGGGATTCCAGTTGGCCGGCGGATGTGGTGTCGCCCCCTTTTGCGCAGCAGGTGGAGTGGGAGCTGGACGCCATGGAAGCCGCGGGCCTCATCGTCTTCTACTTCGCGCCGACTTCCCAGGCGCCCATCAGCCTGCTGGAGCTGGGTCTGGCCGCGCGTACGGGCAAGGCCCTGGTGTGCTGCCCGCCGGGCTACTGGCGCAAAGGCAATGTGGACATGGTGTGTCGCTACTACGGCATGCCCATGGTCGAGACCCTGGCGCAATTGGCGCAAGGCATCCGAGGCTTCTGCGTGGCGGGCCGGCCGGGGTGAGCCCCGGTTGGGACCGAAGCCGCACCGGCAAACATTGACCCGGCCCCGGGTTTGGGGCTAACATCCGCCGTTTCGAAAAATTCCCCAAATCAAGGAGTTAGTCATGGCCATCAACCGTAACCGCCGTTCTTCCCTGGAGCGCCGTTGCGTTTCCAAATCCACCAAGCGCCTGTTCAAGGGCACCGGCAAGACCCTGTTCAAGGTCATGTACGCCGCGGAGTGCCACCAGCGCAATCGCAAGGCCCTGGGTTAAGCCCGGAGCTTTCCGCCAGAAACCGGCCGCCGCAAGGGGCCGGTTTTTTTTCGTCGGCGCGGCGGCGGCGAAAAATTCCGTGCAGGCCCGGGCGGATGGTGGAAAAATTGCCGCACACCACCGGGAATCCGGGATTGCGCCAGGCGGCGGGGCCAGCGCGGAGAGAGCGGCTGGCGCCGCGCTGGCAGCCGGCAACAGGGGCAGAAGATGCGGACAAGAACGAGACGCCGGGGCGCCGGCCTTTGGCTGGGCTTGGGGATGATGACGGGCCTGCCCGCGGCGGCGCAGGAACTCGCCACCCTGGATACCCTGCATCTGCCGCTGGAGAGCCTCCTCAAGCTGGAGGTGTCCTCGGTTTCCAAGTTTCCCCAGACCACCCTGGATGCGCCGGCCCTGGTGCGCGTGGTGGAGCGTGACGACATGCGCGCCTTCGGTTACCGCACGGTGGCGGACGCCCTGCGGGGCTTGCCCGGCATCGACGTGACACAGGACCATTCCTACAGCTTTCTCGGGGTGCGGGGCTTCAACCGGCCGGATGACTACGGCAGCCGCGTCCTCCTGCTGGTGGACGGCCTGCGCCTCAACGACGGCATCTACGACCAGGCCCAGGTGGGCAGCGAGGCCATTCTCGATACCCCGATCCTGAAGCGGGTCGAGTATTTCGCCGGGCCCACTTCTTCCCTCTACGGGGGCAATGGCCTGTTCGGCGTGGTCAATCTGGTCACCCGCAGCGGGGCCGAGATCGACGGCTGGGAGCCGCGGGTGGAGATCGGTACCCGCCGCAGCCGGCGCTCCAGCCTGGCCTTCGGGCGCACCCTGGCCGGCGGGCAGGATGTGGTCTTCTACGCGAGTCTCGCCGACGACGGGGGCGGTAGTCTGCGCTTCGACGAGTACGGGGCCAGCGCCAGTCGCCTGGATGGAGACCGCTACGCCAAGTTCTTCGCCAAATTCACGGCCGGGGGGCTGCGCCTCTCGGCGGGCTTCAACCGGCGGACCAAGGACAATCCGGCGGCGCCCTACGGCACCCGCTTCGGTGTGGCTTCGGAAGGCATGGACGAGCAGGCCTTTGTCGAAGCGGCCTACGAATCCATGCCCGGCGAAACCCTGAGCCGCCTGGTGCGGCTATACGCCAACCACTATCGTTACCGCGCCGACTGGCCGTTTGCCGGCACGCCGAATTATGTGAATCGCGACCGGGCCCAGGCCCAGGTGGCGGGGGGCGAGTATCGCCTGACCTATCGGGGCCTGGCCAACCATGTCGTGGTCGGCGGGGTGGAAGTGCGGCGCAACTGGCGCCTCGATCAGGGCAATGCGGACCTCAACCCGGCCTTCACCTACCTCGACGTACGCCGCGCCGCCAATACGGCGGGCGCCTACGCGCAGGACGAATGGCGCCTTTCCGAACGCTGGCTGTTCAACGCCGGCCTGCGCTTCGACAAGGTGAGCGACTTTTCCGGCGAGTGGTCGCCGCGGCTGGCGGCCATCTACCGGCCCGACGGGGCGACGGCGATCAAGCTGCTCTACGGCCGCGCCTTCCGCGCACCCAATCAGTACGAGCGCTTCTACGGGGACGGTAACGTCACCCAGAAGCCCTCCCCGGGGGCGAAGCCGGAACGCATCACCACCCAGGAACTGGCGCTGGAACATTTCCTGGGGCGCGAATTCCGGCTGGGGGCGAGCCTCTTCCATTACGACCTGGAAGGCGCCCTGGAGCAGCGGATCGACCCTGCCGACGGCCTTTCCCGCTACGTGAACGGTGGCAACATCCATGTGGTGGGGGGCGAGATCGAGGCCGAGTACCGCAACGAGGCTGGCCTGCGCCTCAAAAGCAGCCTCACCCACCAGGAGGCCCGGGATGAGGACAGGCGCTGGCTGACCAACTCCCCCCGCAACCTGGCCAAAGTGCAGGCCTATTTTCCTGCCCTGGCGGGCTGGGACGTGGGGGTCGAATTCCTGGGCACCGGCCGGCGGCGCACCCAGCTGGGCGACGTGGGAGGCTACGGCCTGGTCAACCTGACCGTGAACCGCCGCCTGGGGGCGGAGGCGGAAGTGCGCCTGGGGGTCACCGACCTGGGCAATCGGCGCCATCGCGATCCCACGCCGGGCTATTACGCACCCATCGACGCCATGCCCCAGGTAGGACGGCAGGCCTTCCTCCAGTGGCTGGGGCATTTCTGAGCCATCGACCATGGGGACGCCGCGCACCGTCTGTACCCTGCTCCTCTGCCTTGCCGTGTGCGGCCCGGTGGGGCCGGCGCGGGCTCAGCCGGCGGGGGACGTGGCCCTGCGGGTGGCGGTGCTCTACAACATCGTCCAGTTCGTGCAATGGCCGGAGGGGAGCGCAGGGGCCAAGGATTTTCACTTCTGTGTGGTGGAGGGGGATGAACTGGCGGCGGGACTCGGCACCCTGGAGGGCCAGCCCCTGGGGGCGGGGAAGGTCCGGGTGCGTACCGTGGCGTCCGGGCAACTGACCGGCTGCCAGGCGGTCTACCTGCCTGCGGCGGGCATTGCCGCCCCCCGTGCCGGCCGCGAGGCCGGGCTGCTTACCCTGTCCAGCGGCCACGGTCTGGTGGAGCAGGGGGTAATGGTCAATGTGGTGCAGGACGGCAAGCGTGTCGCTTTCGACATCGGACTGGGCGCCCTGCGCCGCGCCGGCATGTCGGTCAGCGCCAAGGTGCTGCGTCTCGCGCGCTACGTGAAGGAGGATTGAGTTGCGGGGAGGAAAGCGCCGCCGCATTCGCGAAATCGTCATCAGCACCGGGGTGACCCTGTGTCTGGTGGGGGTTCTGGCGGTGATCCAGCATTTCATCTGGCAGGCGGCGGCGGAGCGGGGACTGCTCTCCCTGGCCCGGGTGGTGGGCAGCAACAGCACCGCTGCCCTGGCCTTCGGCAACGCGGCGGACGCGGCGGAAATCCTGGCGGCCTGCGAATCGGCGCCGGCGGTGACCCGGGCGCGCCTGGTCCTGCCCGGCGGGCGGGTCATCGCCCAATATTCCGCGGCGCACGGGGAGCCGCTGCTGCTCGGCTTGCCCATGCCCGCAATTGCCGTGGATGAAGCGATCCAGCTCCAGGGCCGCGCCGTGGGGCGCATCGAGATGAGCGCGTCCCTGGAGCCGGTTTTCCGGCAGACGCTCTATTTCCTCGGCTCCGGCCTGGCGGTGGTGTGCATAGGCGCCATCCTGGCAGCCTTCTTTTCGGCGCGCCTGCGGCAAAGCGTTGTGTTCGCAGAGGAGCGCATGGCCTATCTGGCCCTCTACGACACCCTGACCGGCCTGCCCAACCGCAATTCCTTCCGCGACGCCCTGGATGCCGCGGTGGCCCGCCTGCGCCGGGACGGACGCGAATTCGCAGTGCTTTTCGTCGATTTCGACGGTTTCAAGCAGGTCAACGACACCCACGGCCACGCGGCGGGGGACCAGGTGCTCATCGATCTGGGCAAGCGTCTGGAACGCTCGCTGCGGGCCAACGACTTTGTCGCCCGCATTTCCGGCGACGAGTTCGTCGTCCTCCTGGATCAGCCCGACAGCGCCGAAGCCGTGGGGCGCATTGCCGCCAAGCTGGTGGAATTGATGGGTCAGCCGATTCGCGTCGGCGAGCGCTCGATCACGGTGGGCGCCAGTGTGGGCGTTGCCCTGGCCCCCGCCGACGGCGTGACGGCCAATGAACTCCTGCAGCGGGCCGACGCCGCCATGTACCACGCCAAGCAGCGGGGCAAGAACGGCTACCAGTTTTTCTCCAGCGTCATCGAGCAGCAGACCCGTCAGCGGCTGGAGCTGGAGCAGGCCCTGCGCGAGGCTTGTGCCCGGGAGCAGTTCCGGCTGGTCTATCAACCCATCTACGATCTCAGGTCCGGCCGGGTGGCCAGCGCCGAGGCCCTGCTGCGCTGGAATCACCCGCAACGGGGGCCGGTGTCCCCGGCGGAATTCATCCCGGTGGCGGAGGACTGCGGGCTCATTCCCGAAATCGGCCTTGCGGTCCTGCGCCGGGTGGCGGCCGACCTGGTCGGGCTGGCCGCCAAGGGCATTGCCATTCCGCCTTTGGCGGTGAATCTCTCCTTTCGGCAGTTTGCCCGCAACGAGGGAGAGGCGCTTTTCTTCCGGGAACTGGATCGTCTAGGCCTGGCTCCGGACCGGATCGAGTTCGAACTGACCGAGAGTGTTTCCCTCAACGAGGCCCAGGGCGGCCGCGCCCTGGTCGAACGCCTGGAAGCCCGCGGCTATCGCCTGGCCGTCGACGATTTCGGCACCGGCTACAGTTCCCTGGGCGCCCTGTGCGGCATGAAGAACGCCAAGCTCAAGATCGACCGCAGCCTGATCCGGGCCATGGGGGAAGGCAGCCAGGGTCTGGCCATCGTCGATGCCGTCCTGCGCATGGCCCGGGCCCTGTCGATCCCGGTGGTTGCGGAAGGGATCGAGACCGAGGCGGAACTTTCCACCCTCTACGCCCTGGATTGTGATTACGGGCAGGGATTCCTGCTGGCCAAGCCCATCAGTGTGGATGAGCTGACCGTTCTGCTGGCCGCGGAGGCGATCCCCGCCTGACGCACCGCCTTCCCGGTGCAGCCCCCGTGGGGGTCTCCGGGGTGTTTCCTTTTCGCGAAAGTCTTTTCTCCATGGCTCAACTCATCCTCCTCCCCGGCAAGGAGCGCTCGGCGCTCAAACGCCACCCCTGGCTCTTCGCCGGCTCCGTCGGCCGGCTGGAAGGCCGGGCCCGTCCTGGCGACACGGTGGAAGTGCTGGCCGACGACGGCCGCTCCCTGGGCCGCGCCGCCTACAGCCCGAAATCCCAGATCCGCGCCCGTTTCTGGACCTTCGATGGCGCCGAGTCCGTCGACGATGCCTTCTTCAAGCGCCGTGTCGCCGCCGCCGTGGCCCGCCGCGCGGCCCTGCCGGAGCTTGCCGGGCAGGAGGGGCTGCGCCTGATTCACGGCGAATCCGATGGTCTGCCCGGGGTCATCGCCGACCGCTATGGCGACACGGTGGTGGTGCAGCTCACCTCGGCTGGCGCCGAAAAATGGCGCGGCGCCATCGTCGCCGCCCTGGTCAAGGCCACCGGCTGCGCCCGGGTCTTCGAGCGTTCCGATTCCGACGTGCGGGGCCTGGAAGGCCTGGAGCCCACCACCGGCTGGGTGCATGGCGAGGCGCCGGCCGTGCCGCTCGCCATCCTGGAAAACGGTGTCCGCCTGGGGGTCGACATCGCCGGCGGCCATAAGACCGGCTTCTACCTGGACCAGCGCGACAACCGCCTGCTCCTGGGCCAAATGGCGGCGGGCAAGGACGTCCTCAACTGTTTCTGCTACACGGGGGGATTTTCCTTGCAGGCCCTGGCCGGGGGCGCGGCCAGCGTGCTCTCCATCGATTCCTCCGGTCCCGCCCTGGACCAGGCCCGGGCCAATCTGGCGCTCAACCCGGCCTTGCCCGCCGACCGGACCGAGTGGCTGGAGGCCGACGTCTTCCAGGCCCTGCGGGATTTCAGGAAGGGCGGGCGGCAATTCGACCTCATCGTCCTCGACCCGCCCAAGTTCGCCCCTTCCGCCGCCCACGCGGAGCGCGCGGCCCGGGCCTACAAGGACATCAACCTGCTGGGCTGCCGCCTGTTGCGGCCGGGGGGGCTGCTCATGAGCTATTCCTGCTCCGGCGGCATCGGGCTGGAGCTGTTCCAGAAAATCGTCGCCGGCGCCGCCCTGGACGCCGGCCGCGAGGCGCGCATCGTGCGCCGGCTGGCGGGGGCGGCGGATCATCCCGTCGGTTTGAACTTCCCGGAAGGGGAATACCTCAAGGGCTTGCTGGTGCAAGTCGATTGAGGCGGCGCTCTTCCTCCCGTACACTATCGCCGTGACCGCCCTCCACCGTTTTCTCCTCGTCTGCGTCCTCTTCTTCGCCCAGGTGGCGGCGGGGGCGCATGCCGTAGAGCACGGGGCGGGCGAGGAAGGGCCGCTGCCGTCCCACGTCTGCGAGTTGTGTCTGGCCGCCCACGACCTCGGGTCGGCCCTGCCTTCCCTGGCGGCGCTGCCGCCCATCGTCCCGCTGCAAGGCATGCCGGAGGCCACGCCGGTCACCGGCCGCGCCTTCCTGCCGGCCCCCCCGGCCCGCCAGGGCGCCCCGCCTTTCGCCTGAAACGCCGTTTCTGTCGCGCCGCGCCCGCGGGGGGCGGCGTCCGCCTTTGCGTTTTCAGGAGATTTCCATGCAGCAGCGAACACTCGCGCTGGCGCTCGCCCTGGCTTTTGCCGGGGGCGCCCACGCCGCCAACGACGCCGACCTGGCCGCCATCCGCGCCCAGATCGACGAGATGAAGAAAACCTACGAGCAGCGCATCGCCGCCCTCGAACAGAAGCTGACCCAGGCCGAGGCCAAGGCCGTCGGCGCCGAGCGCAAGGCGGAGGCGGCGAGCGCCGTCGCCTCTTCGGCCGCAGCGGCCCGGCCGGCTCCCGCCCATGCTGACTTCCATCCGGAGATCGGCCTCTTCCTCCAGGGCAAGTACAAGGAGATGAAGAACGTGCCCGAGCGGGGCATCACCGGCTTTTTCGCGGCCGGTGGGCACGAGCACGAGGGGAGCAGCGTCGAGGGGGAGAATCGCCGCGGCTTTTCCGTGGATCACACGGAGTTGATGCTGTCGGCCAGCGTCGACCCCTACTGGCGCGGCATGGCGGTTCTGGCCCTGCAGGACGGCGAGGTGGAGGTGGAGGAGGCCTGGTTCCAGTCCCTGGCCATCGGCCACGGCGTCGGCCTCAAGGGCGGGCGCTTCCGTTCCGGCATCGGTTATCTCAACGAGCAGCACGCGCACCAGTGGGATTTCGCCGACGCGCCCCTGATCTACCAGGCCCTTTTCGGCAGCCACGGCAGCTATGCCCAGGACGGCTTGCAGCTCAAGTGGCTGGCGCCGGCACCCTTCTTCCTGGAATTCGGGGCGGAAATCGGCCGCGGCGCCAACTTTCCGGGGAGCGACCGCAACAAGAACGGCAGCGGGGCCGGTGCCCTGTTCGCCCATGTGGGCGGCGACGTTGGCATCGCCCACAGTTGGCGGGCGGGCGTGTCCTACCTGCGTACGGCGGCCCGCGACCGGGAGGCGCATTTCGAGGACTTGGGCGGCCTGGAGGCGGTCGGCGCCTTCAGCGGGCGCTCCCGCACCTGGGGGGCCGACTTGGTCTGGAAGTGGGCGCCGGACGGCAATCCCAAGTACCGCAACTTCAAGTTCCAGACCGAGTACTTCCAGCGCCGGGAGGAGGGTGAGCTGACCTGCTCCGACGACGAGGGCGCAGGCAATGCCTGCGACCCGCTGGCCGCGGGCGACAGCGTGACCAGCCGCTACCGTACCCGCCAGAACGGCTGGTACGCCCAGGGGGTCTATCAGTTCTCGCCCCAGTGGCGGGCCGGCCTGCGTTACGAGCAACTGGACAGCGGCCGCCGCGATTTCGGCAGCAACGCCGCCAACCTGGTGGTGGAGGATTACAAGCCGAAGCGGGCGTCCCTCATGGCCGATTACAGCTGGAGCGAGTTCTCCCGCGTGCGCCTGCAGTACGCCCACGACCGCTCCATGGCGGGCTTGACCGACCACCAGTGGACCCTGCAATACATCATGAGCCTGGGGGCCCACGGCGCCCACAAGTTCTAGGAGGCGGCCATGAAACGCATTTTTGGCTTCACTTTCTTCTTGCTGGCCGCCGTGCCCGCCTGGGCGGTGGTGAATGTCTTCGCCACCGTACCCGAGTGGGCAGCGCTGGTCCGCGAGATCGGCGGAGACAAGGTGAAGGTTTACGCCGCCACCCATGCCCTCCAGGATCCCCACCGCATCGAGGCGCGGCCCTCGCTGCTGGCTCAGGCCCGTTCGGCGCACCTGGTGGTGGCCGGCGGCGCCGATCTGGAGGTCGGCTGGCTGCCGGTGGTGCTGCGGGATTGCGGCAATGCCCTCATCCAGCCGGGCAGGCCGGGCTACTTCGAGGCGGTCCGCTGGGTGACGCCCATCGAGGTGCCGGCCAGCGTGGATCGCGCCCAGGGCGACGTGCACGCTGCCGGCAACCCCCATCTCCATCTCGATCCGCGCAACGTGCTCAAAGTGGCGGCGGCCCTTGCCGTACGGCTGGCCGAGATCGATCCCGGCAACGCCGCAGCCTACCGCGCCAACGGCCAGGCCTTCGCCGACAAGTGGCAGGCGGCCATGGCCCGCTGGGAGAGGCAGGGGGCGGTGCTGAAGGGGGTGGCGGTCCTGGTGCATCACCGCTCCTTCAGCTACCTCCTGGCCTGGCTGGGCATGACCGAGACCGGCACCCTGGAGCCCAAGCCGGGGGTGGAGCCCTCCAGCGGCCATCTGACCGAGCTCCTGGCGCGGCAGCAGACCCAGCCGGCCCGCATGGTGCTGCGGGCGGCTTACCAGGGTGAAGGGCCGAGCCTGTGGGTGGCGGGGCGGGCGAAAATTCCGGCCGTGGTCCTGCCTTTCACGGTCGGCGGGTCGGAAGGCGCTCAGGATCTGTTCGGTCTCTTCGACGACACCCTGGCCCGCCTGACGGGAGCGCTGCGGTGAACCTCCTCGCCGTGCGCGACCTGGTGGTCGGTTGGGAGCGGCCGGTGGCGGGGCCTCTAAGCTTCAGCGTCGGCCGCGGCGAGATCGTCGCCCTGGCCGGTCCCAACGGGGCCGGCAAGTCCACCGTGTTTGCGGCCCTGGCGGGAGAGGGCCATGTCTTCTCCGGGGAACCGAGCCTGGCGCCGGGGCTGCGCCTGGGCTTTCAGACCCAGGGGATGCCCCCCCTGGAGGGTTTGCCCCTGTGCGGTCGGGATCTCCTGGGGCTCACCGGGGCGGTTCCCGCGGGGCTGCCGCCCTGGCTTGAGCGTTGCCTGGACCGCCGGCTGGACCGCTTGTCCGGCGGGCAGCGCCAGTATCTGGCCTTGTGGGCCATCCTGATGGCGCCGGCGGATGTGTTGCTCCTGGATGAACCGACCAACAACCTCGATGCTGCCGGACTTGCCCACCTGAGCGGCGTGCTGCGGGAAAGGGCGGCGGCGGGGGCGGGCATCCTGCTGGTGAGCCACGACGCTGATTTTGTCGCCGGCCTGGGCGCGCGGAGCGTCGAACTGACGCCGCGCCCGCCGTCCCTCCCGGGCGGGATGGGTGCCGCCGCAGCACAGGAGGGGGCACTGCCATGAGCGACGTGCTGGCCGGATTCTTTGTCGTCCCCTTCCTGACCGGCCTCCTTCTGGCGGTTCTCCTGCCCGTGCTGGGCTGCTACCTGCGCCTGCGCCATGAGTGGCTGGCGGCGCTGGCCTACGGCAATCTTGCCGCTGCCGGGTCGCTTGCGGCCCTCGCCCTCGGGATCCCACTGGTCGTCGGGGGGATGGCGGCCGCGGTGGTGGCGGTCCTGCTGCGCCGCCGCTCCGGCGATGCGCCGGTGAGGGGGAGCACCTATGCCTTCTACCTGGTGGGGGGCTGGGCTGTGGCGGTCCTGCTGGCCGCCAACCTTCCCCTCGCCGAGCGCCTGGGCCATGCCCTGTTCGACGGTCAGCTCTATTTTGCCGAGCGGGCTCATCTGCTGGGCACCCTGGGCGTTGGGGCGCTGGTTCTGCCTCTTCTCGCCGCCCTGTCGAAGGATTTGTTGCTGGCCGAGATTTTTCCGCGTCATCACCGCCTGAACGGCCGTTCGGCGCGAGCGATCCACCTGGGCTTCGATCTGCTGGTGGTGGCTTCTCTGGCGGCGGCAACCCTTTCGCTGGGGGTGATCGCCGGGTTTGCCCTGGCCTTCGTTCCCCCCTGGCTGGCCTTTGCCCGGGGGGCGAGCTGGCGACAGGGTCTCGTCCTGGCGGTGACCGCGGGGGTAGGCGCCTACGTGCTCGCGTTCTCCCTGGCACTGGCCTTCGATCAGCCCTTCGGTCCCGTCCTGTGTCTGGTGCTCGTCGGGCTGGCGGCGGCAGCATCGGGAATTCCCCGTGGCCGGCGGGGGAGTGTGGAGGAAAAGTCTTAGCCCGCAAAAACCCGGACGCAGCATTGCGCGGCAATCGGCGCCGTGCTAAAACAGCCTTTCCCCGAGGTCCGACCCCCCATGGTTTTCTCCTTCTTCAAAAAACCCGCTGAAAAAATGCCGGAGCGCAAGGCTGCGCGGCCCAAGGCGCCTCCGGCCCCGGCACCCGAGGAGTCGGCGGTCTGGGAGCCGGCTGCCGACCAGCAAGGGGCAGGCCCGGCAGCCTCGGCGCCGGCTCCGGCGGCGCCCGCGGCAAAGGAGGAGCCCCGCAAGGAACTGCCGGTGCTGGAATTCGGCGATTCCCAGTTCGACTTCACCGATTCGGCCGTCATGGCCATCGAGGTGGACCAGGACATGGATCCGGTCCAGGCCGACATCGAGCAGGCGGCCGTGCTCTTCGCCAACGGTCAGGATCCCGCGGCCCGGGCGGTTCTGGAGGCCGCAGCCCGAGCCCATACCGGCGCCAACGCGGAACGCCTGTGGCGCATGCTCCTCGATCTGATGCAGGTGCTGGGCGACCGGGGGGCCTTCGAGCGCCTGGGCGAAGAATTTTCCCAGGCCTGTGAAACCTCCCCGCCGGCGTGGCGCAGCGAGAACGACAAGCCGGCGGCTCCGCTGGCCGGCGGTCCCAAGGCCATCGTTCTGCAAGGCGTGCTGAACGGCGCCGCCGGGCCCGAATTCGCCCAGATCAAGGCGGGCATCCAGAAGAAGGAAGCGCAGCGCGTCGATTTGGGCAAGCTGGCCAGTTGCGATGAAGACGCCGCCCGGGGGCTGGTCGAACTCTTCCGTCTGGCGCGCAAGACCGGCGTGGCGGTGAGCCTGGACGGGGCGGAGGGACTCGCCGGGCGGCTCGAAACACGCCTGGTCGTGGGTCAGGCCGAATCCCACGACAGTTGGCTGCTGCTCCTGGACCTCTTGCAGCATCTGGGCCGCCAGGATTCCTTCGAGGAAAAGGCGGTGGATTATGCGGTCACCTTCGAGGTGTCTCCCCCCTCCTGGGAGGTGCTCAAGACCGTGACCAAACCTGCCCCTGCGCTGGCGCCCAGCGTCATTCCGCCGAGCGACATCCATTTTCTTAGCGGCGAACTCAAGAACTGTCGTTTCGACGATCTGCGCGCCTTCATCGATCTGCACGAGCGGCCGGTGATCGACTTCGCCGCCGTGAAGCGCCTCGATTTCTTCTCCGCCGGCCTCCTGCGCAACATCCTCGAGCCGGTCAAGCGTCAGGGCAAGGAAGTCCTGATTCGCAATCCCCACCACCTGGTGGCTGAACTGATGGGCATCGTCGATCTGCCGAGTGTCGCGCGCATCATCGTCCCCAAAAACTAGGAATATCTCCATGGAGCAATATCACGGCACCACGATCCTGTCGGTGCGCCGGGGCCCCCGCGTCGCCATGGGCGGCGACGGTCAGGTGACTCTGGGCAATATCGTCGTCAAGGCCACCGCCAGGAAGGTGCGCCGCCTCTATCAGAACCGCATTCTGGCCGGGTTCGCCGGTGGCACGGCAGATGCCTTCACCCTCTTCGAGCGCTTCGAGGCCAAGCTGGAAAAGCACCAAGGGAACCTGCTGCGCTCCGCCGTCGAACTGGCCAAGGATTGGCGCACCGACCGCATGCTGCGCCGCCTGGAGGCCATGCTCTCGGTGGCGGACAGCCAGAACTCCCTCATCATCACCGGCAACGGCGACGTGCTGGAGCCCGAGCAGGGCATCGTGGCCATCGGCTCCGGCGGCGCCTACGCGCAGAGCGCGGCGCGGGCGCTCCTGGAGAATACGGACCTCGATCCCGCCGCGATCGTCACAAAATCCCTGGAGATCGCCGGCGATCTCTGCATCTACACCAACCGCAACTTCACCCTGGAGGTGTTGGAGTGAGCACCATGACGCCCCAGGAAATCGTCCACGAGCTGGACAAGCACATCGTCGGCCAGGGCAAGGCCAAGAAGGCGGTGGCCATCGCGCTGCGCAATCGCTGGCGCCGTTCCCAGGTGGCCGAGCCCCTGCGCCAGGAGATCACGCCGAAGAACATCCTGATGATCGGCCCCACCGGTGTGGGCAAGACCGAGATTGCCCGGCGCCTGGCCCGCCTGGCCAACGCTCCCTTCATCAAGATCGAGGCGACGAAGTTCACCGAAGTGGGCTATGTCGGGCGGGATGTGGACACGATCATCCGCGATTTGGTGGAGATCGCCATCAAGAGCCAGCGCGAGCGCGCCATGCAGAGCGTGCGCGCCCGGGCCGAGAATGCCGCCGAGGATCGTATTCTCGACACCCTTCTGCCTCCGGCCCGCAGCCCAGGCTTTTTCGCCGAAGGTAGCGGGCAGACGGAGGATAACGCCACCCGCCAGAAATTCCGCAAGAGGCTGCGGGAGGGGGAACTGGACGACAAGGAAATCGACATCGAAGTGGCGGCGCCGTCCATGCAGGCCGAAATCTTTGCGCCCCCCGGCATGGAAGAACTGACCCAACAGATCCAGGGCATGTTCCAGAACATGGGTGGCGGACGCAAGAAGAGCCGCAAGCTGAAGATCAAGGAGGCGCTCAAGCTGATCGTCGACGAGGAGGCGGCCCGTCTGGTGAATGACGAGGAGGTCAAGCTGGAGGCGGTGAAAAACGTGGAACAGAACGGTATCGTCTTCCTCGACGAGATCGACAAGATCGCCAGCCGCTCCGAAGCTCACGGCGCCGAGGTCTCCCGCCAGGGGGTGCAGCGGGATCTGCTGCCCCTGGTCGAAGGCACCACGATATCGACCAAGTACGGCATGATCCGTACCGATCACGTGCTGTTCATCGCGTCCGGCGCTTTTCATCTGGCCAAGCCTTCGGACCTCATTCCCGAATTGCAGGGCCGCTTTCCCATCCGCGTCGAGCTGGATTCCCTGTCGGTGGCCGATTTCGAGCGCATCCTGACCCAGACCGACGCCTGCCTCACGCGTCAGTACCAGGCGTTGCTGGCGACCGAGGGGGTGACGGTGGACTTTGCCCAATGCGGCATTCAGCGTCTGGCGGAAATCGCCTTCCAGGTGAATGAGAAGACCGAGAACATTGGCGCCCGACGCCTGTACACGGTGATGGAAAAACTGCTGGAAGAGGTTTCTTTCGCGGCGGGGAAGGCGGGATTGACCGAGGTGAAGGTGGACGCGGCCTACGTCGATGGGCGCCTGGGCGACCTCGCCGGCGACGAGGATCTTTCCCGGTACGTTTTGTGACGGAGGAGGGCGGCCTGCTGCTGCGCATCGTCGCCATCCTCTTTCCCATCTTTGGCATCGTCGCGGCGGGGTTTTTTTACGCCCGGCGCCACAAGCCGGAAATGGCGGTGGCCAACCGCCTCAATATGGACGTCTTCGTGCCGGCACTGGTCTTTGCCGCCATGGCGGGCAAGTCCTTCGACCTGGCGGCCTTCGGCCCCCTGGCCCTGGCGGCGCTGCTGGTCCTGCTCGCTTGCGGACTCGTGGCCTGGCCGGTGGCCCGGCTGCTGGATGTTCCGGCCAAGACCTTCGTGCCGCCCATGCTGTTCAATAACTCCGGCAACATCGGCTTGCCGCTGGCTGTGCTGGCCTGGGGCGAAAACGCCCTGGCGGCGGCGGTGATCCTCTTCATGGTGGAAAACACCCTGCACTTCACCCTGGGGGCGCGGCTCCTCGACCCCCGGGCGCGGCTGCTCACTCTCTGGCGCGTGCCGGTGGTGGCGGCCGCCTTCGCCGGCCTAGTGGTGGCGGCGTTCAAGATTCCGCTCTGGGCGCCGGCCGTCACCGCCATCAAGATGCTGGGGGACGTGTCGGTACCACTGCTCCTCTTTTCCCTGGGCGTGCGCATGACCGATGTGTCCCTGGGGGACTGGAAGGTCTCGCTGCTGGGGGCCTTCGCCCGGCCCCTGCTGGGCATGGCCGTGGCCTGGGGCGTCGTCCAGGCCCTGGGCATCGAGGGCCAGCAGGCGGCCATGCTCATCGTCTTCGGTTCCCTGCCGCCGGCGGTGCTCAACTTCCTTTTCGCCGAGCGCTACAAGCAGGAGCCCCAGCGGGTCGCGTCCATCGTGCTGGTGGGCAATCTGGCGGCCCTGATCTTCCTGCCTCTGTCGCTGGCGTTGGTGCTCAGCTGAGACGCCCCAACTGGCGGCGGTCGCGCTTGGTGGGGCGTCCGTGGCGTTCCGCTGCGGGGTCCGCGATCAGGCGGCGGGATTCCCGGGCGGCCTGCCGGGCGGCCAGGCTGGCCGGGGCTTCTTCATAGAGCTGCCGGGCTTCCGCGGCCGGGCCGCGGCGGTCGGAGAGGGCGCGCACCGTGAGCTCCCAGGATTCCGCGGCAGTGACGGTGAGGATGTCGCCGACCCGCAGTTCCCGCGCGGGTTTCACTCGCTGGCCGTTCACGTGGACCTTGCCGCCATCGACGGCATCGGTGGCGAGACTGCGGGTCTTGTAAAAGCGCGCCGCCCATAACCACTTGTCGATGCGCAGTCCGCCCACGGCTCACTCGGCGCTGGGAGCAGTCGCTTGCCGCCGGTGCCGGGCGAGGAAGTTTTCCACCAGGGAATAGACCGCGGGAACCACCACCAGGGTGAGCAGGGTCGAGGACACCATGCCGCCGATGACCGCAATGGACAGGGGTTGATTGGTCTCAGACCCCGCCCCCAGGCCCAGGGCGGCCGGGGTGAGGGCCAGGATGACGGTGGCCGAGGTCATGAGTACGGGGCGCATGCGGATGGGGCAGGCGTCGGACAGGGCTTCGTCCACCCCCATGCCCCCGGCCCGCCGCTGGTTGGCGAGGTCCACCAGCAGGATGGAATTTTTGGCCACCAGGCCGATCAGGAGCACCAGGCCGATCATGGAATAGATGTTGAGCGTCTGGCCGGTGGCCCACAGGGCGGCAATGCCGCCGATGATGGCGAGGGGCTGCGCCAGCATGACGATGAGGGGTTGCAGGAAGGAATTGAACTGGCTGGCCAGGACCATGTAGAGCAGAACCAGGGCCAGGGTGAAGGCGAAGGCCATGTATTGGGTGGTCTTGCCGAATTCCTCGGCCTGGCCGATGAGCTTGATCTGGTAGCCGGGGGGCAGGTCGGCGGCCTGGGTCCGGATGCGCTTGACCGCTTCTCCCAAGGGCAGGGTCGGGGTGGCGAAGAAGGTGGCGGCGTACTGGAGATCGAAGCGGCCGATGACGGCGGGGCCCAGGGTTTCCTTGAAGCTCGCCACGGCATCGAGGCGGATCATCTTGCCCTCCGGATTGCGCAGCCAGATCTTGGCCAGGTCGGAGGGCTGGGTGAATTCGCCGTCGCGGGCCTTGACCCGGACGTCGTAGCGCTGGCCGTCGCCGGGATCGTCGTTGTATTTGCCGATATCGACTCCACCGGTGAGCATGTTGATGGCCAGGGCGACATCGCGGGAGCTGAGGCCGGCGGCGGCGATGCGCAGGCGGTCGGGCTCGAAGACCAGTTGCGGCAGGTCGAGTTGCAAATCGGTATCGATGCGCCCCAGGCCGGGTTCGGTCGCGAGCTTTTGCAGCAGGTCCTTCGAGAGGCGCGCCACTTCGTTGAGGTTTTCCCCGGCCAGGACGAATTGCAGGGGCTCGCCGCGCTGGCCCTGCACCATGGGATAGGGGGCGGCGAAGGCGCGGGCGCCGGGAATTTCGGCCAGTTCGCGCCGCAGGATGGGCAGGAGTTCCTGCTGCGAGATGCTGCGCTGATCACGGGGCGCCATGCGCGCCACCACCAGGCCCTGATTGACCTGCCCCGCGCTGCCCAGACCGATGAGGGCGAATTCGGTGACGATTTCCGGGTGCCTGGCCAGGGTTTCCTCCACCGCCCGCAGGCGGGTGTCGGTGTAATCGATGGATGAACCCAGGGGCGTGCGCAGGTTGACCAGGAAGCGTCCCTCGTCCTGTTCCGGCGCGAAGGTCTTGCCGACATTGGCGAAGAAAAAGGCGCTCGACCCAACGGCGGCGATGGTGAGCAAGACGACCTTCCAGCGGTGGCGCAGCGCCCAGGCCAGCAGGCGACGGTAGAAGGCTTCGAGCCAGGCGAAGCCGCGGGCGATGAGTGCCGGAAGCCCGCGGCGGACGTGGCCCTTTTCCCGTACCGTGAGGAAGCGGGAGCACAGCATGGGGGTGAGGGTGAGGGAAACGAAGAGGGATACGAGGACGCCGAAGGTGACGACGACGGCGAAGGAACGGAAGAACTGGCCGATGATGCCGCTCATGAAAATGACCGGGGCGAAGATCGACACCAGGGCCAGGGTGGCGGCCAGGACGGCGAAGAAGACTTCGTTGGCGCCGTTGATGGCAGCGGAAACCGGGTCGGGGTCGAGTTCCTCCCGGTGGCGGAAGATGTTTTCCAGCACCACGATGGCGTCGTCCACCACCACGCCGATGAGGAGCAGGAGACCGAGCAGGGTGAGGGAATTGAGCGTGTAGCCGGCGAAATAGATGACCGCCACAGCCCCCATGAGGGAGACCGGGATGGCCAGGGCGATGATGAGGGTCGAACGGACCGAGAGGAGGAAGATCCAGACCACCAGGGCAGCCAGCAGAGTGCCTTCGAGCAGGTGCTCCTTGAGGGCGTCGATGATTTCCAGGATGAAGATGGCGTCGTTGGAAACCACATGCAGTTCGAGTCCCGGCGGAAGCTGGGGGCGCAGTTCCTTGTCCAGGCGCTCCTTCACCCGGTCGATGATGGCGACGGTGTTGGTGTTGGTGACCTTGACGATGCCCAGGCCTATGGTCATCTTGCCGTTGAAGCGGGCCAACTGGCGGTAGTCGGAAAGGCCATCGACCAGATCGGCGACATCGCCCAGGCGCACCGGCGCGCCACCCTTCCACGCCACCACCAGGCTGCCCAGGCGCTCGACGCTGTGGAACTCGAGGTCGAGCTTGACCAGGCTTTCGGTCTTTTGCCCGACGACGAACCCGCCGGCCATCTGGACGTGCTCCTTGTCCAGCGCGGCGGCGATATCCTGGGCCGTCACGCCCAGGGCCGCCATGCGCTCCGGGTGCAGTTCCACCCGGATGGTGCGGTCGCGGCGCCCGCCGAGGCGCACTTCGCCCACGCCATCGATGGTCTCCAGGCGCTTCTTGAGCACGTTGAGGGCGTACTGGTTCAACTGCTGCTGGGTGCGGTCCCCCTGCAAGGCGAGCCACATGATGGGCTGGGCGTTGGTCTCGACCTTGGCGACCACCGGCGGGTCCACGTCATCGGGCAGGCGGCGCAGCACTTGATTGACCTTGGCCTGGATCTCGTTGAACGCGACGTCGATCTTCTTCTCCAGCCCGAAGGTGATGCCGATGACCGAGACGCCGGGCGAGGAGGTGGACTGGATGTGCTCGATGCCCGGAGTGGAATTGACCGCGCTCTCGATGATGTTGGTGATCGAGGCATCGACGATTTCCGGATTGGCGCCGCGCAGGGCCGTGGTGACGGAAACGACGGGAAATTCGATGTAGGGATAGCGGTCCATCCCGATGCGGCCGTAGCTGATGAGACCGAAGAGGACCAGCACGGCGCTGACCATCCACGCCAGGACGTGGCGCTTGATGGAAAGTTCGGGCAGGGTCATTGGGGTTTGGACGAGGCGGGGGCTGCCGCCGGGGCGCCTTTGACCGTGATGGGGGCATCCTGGGTGAGGAAGCCGGCGCCGTCCAGGGCCACGCGCTCGCCTCCCTTCAGGCCGTCGAGGATTTCCACCAGACCCCCCTCCTTGCCGCCGGTGCGGACGATCTGCTGGCGGACCTTGCTCCCTTCCACGACATAGACGACCTTGCCTGCCGGACGCAGGACCACCGATTGTTCCGGCACCATGAGGGCGCCTTCGCGGGCGCCGGTGATGACCGTGGCGTTCACCGATCCCCCTCCCCGCAGGGCGCCGGGATTGTCGATGCGGGCGATGACTTCGATGGCACGGCTGCCTTCGAGCAGCGTCGGACGGATGTCCTCGATGGCGCCCTCGACGGGGGAATCGGGCGCCATGGGACTGAGCAGGCGTACCGGCTGCCCGATGCGCAGGCGGGGGCCGGCGCTTTCCGGGAAGGGCAGGTTGGCGCGCAGGCGGGCGTTGGAGATGAGGCGGAACACCGGGTCGCCGACCTTGACGTAGTCGCCCAGGCTGACGATCTGAACCTCGACGTTGCCGTCGAAGGGGGCGATGACTTCGGTACGCCCCAGACCGTGGCGGGAAATCTCGCTGCGGGCCTGGGCGGCGGCGAGTTGGCTGCGCAAGGCATCCCGCTGGGCGGTCACGTCGTCGAGGGCGTTGCGGGAGATGAAATTGCGCTCGACCAGTTCCTTCTGGCGCGTGACCAGGCGTTCCTGCTGGCCCAGAAGGGCCTCCAGGCGGGCGACCTCGGCCCGGTCGGCGGCGGCCTGCTGGGTGGCGTCCAGGGGGTCGATGCGGGCCATGACCTGCCCCTTCTTTACGGGCTGCCCGCCGTGCACGTGGACGGCGACGATGCGGCCTGCGATCTCCGCGCCTACCTTGGGGTCGAGGACGGCTTCCAGGGAACCCAGGGTGCGCTCGACCACTTCGAAACGAGCCGGCTGGACCTGGACGACAGTGATCAGAGTGGGAGGCGGGCCCTTCTTCTCGGGTGCCTTTTCGCTACAGGCAGTGACGGCCAGCGCCGCCAGAAGGAGGGCCGGCCAGGGTTTCATCGCGGCAGGCAGGACTCGCCGGAGTAGAGTTCGGCGATGGTCTCCCGTCGCCGCACCAGATGGGTCTGCTCGCCGTCAACCAGGATCTCGGCGGCCCGGGGGCGGGTGTTGTAGTTGGAACTCATGGCCATGCCGTAGGCGCCGGCCGAGAGAACCGCCAGCAGGTCGCCGGGAGCCAGGGCCAGGGCCCGGTCCTGGCCGAGGAAGTCGCCGGTCTCGCAGACCGGCCCCACCACGTCCCAGGCGCGGGTTTCCCCTTCATGCTCCGCCACCGGCACGATGTCGTGCCAGGCTTCGTACAGGGCGGGGCGCATGAGGTCGTTCATGGCGGCATCGACGATGGCGAAATTCTTCTCCTCGCCGGGCTTCAGGTATTCGACCCGGGTGAGCAGGACGCCGGCGTTGCCCACCAGGCGGCGCCCCGGTTCGAGGACCACCTGGAGCCCGCGGCCCGCGAGGCGGTCGAGAAGGGGCGTCAGGTAGGCGGCGACTGTGGGTTGCTCCTGCCCTTCCCGGTAGCGGATGCCGAGGCCGCCGCCCAGGTCGAGATGCCGAATGGTGATGCCGTCGGCCGCCAGCCGGTCGACCAGGGCGAGGATGCGGTCCAGGGCCTCGGTAAAAGGTGAGGGATCGAGCAACTGGGAACCGATGTGGCAGTCGATGCCGGTGACTTCCAGATGGGGCAGGGCGGCGGCCCGGCGGTAGAGTGCGGTGGCCTGGTCGTAGGCGACGCCGAATTTCGCTTCCTTGAGGCCGGTGGAGATATAGGGGTGGGTCTTGGGATCCACGTCGGGATTGACGCGCAGGCTCACCGGGGCGCGTTTGGCCAGGGAGCCGGCCACGGCATTCAGGCGTTCGAGTTCGGCGGCGCTCTCGACGTTGAAACAGAAGATGCCGGCCTGGAGGGCCTGCCGCATTTCCTCGCCAGTTTTGCCGACACCGGAAAAGACGACTTTGCCCGGATCGGCGCCAGCGGCCAGAACCCGGGCCAGTTCACCGCCGGAAACGATGTCGAAGCCGGCGCCCAAACGGGCGAAGAGATTGAGGATGGCGAGATTGGAATTGGCCTTGACGGCGTAGCAGACGAGAGCCCTGGCACCGGCGGGATGGGCGCCAAGCACCGCGGTGAATTCCCCCAGGGAGGCTTCCAGAGCCGCACGGGAATAGACGTAGGCCGGGGTGCCGAAGTGCTGGGCGATATGGGCAAGACTGACGGACTCGGCGTGGAGCACGCCGGCCTGGCGGGAGAAGGGGCTCATCGGCTGGGGGAGGAGGTGTCCGTGTTAACATGGCCCCCCGCTTCCTGGCGGGCGGATGACTTGCCCAGAAGGGGATCAGGCGCTGGTCCGGGTGGCAGGGAGAGGGCGCCCTTGGTGCCGCAGCCCCCCAGGATCAGTCCGGAAAACAGCAGTGCCAGGGGGAGTCGGGACATGTTAATGACGGATCGGTCAGTAATCGGGGGATGGTAGCACATCATGAACGACAGCGAATTCGAATCCCGTGCCGAGCAAGTGCTCGCAAGGCTGGAGGCCGCCCTGGAGGCATCTGGCGCAGACCTGGACTGGGAAAGGGCGGGGGGCGGCATCCTGGAAATCGAGTTTGCCGACGGCAGTCGCATGGTCGTCAATCGCCACGGCGCGGCCCGGGAAATGTGGGTGGCGGCGCGCTCGGGGGGCTTCCATTTTCGCTGGGATGGTCAGCGCTGGGTCGATACGCGCAGTGGCGCCGAATTGTTCGGGCGTTTGACGCAACTGGTGGGCGAGCAGGCCGGGGTGCCGGTGAGGATTGCGGTTGAGGATTGCGGTTGAGGGGGCCGGTGAAGGCGTCGTAGCCTCAATCCGTTGGGGGCTTGTCCAGGTCGGGTTGGGGTGGGGTTTCCCCGTTCGAGGCTTCTGAGGCGGCCGCTTCTTCCTTCTCGGCGTTCTCGCTGTAAACATAGCTGCGATCGCGTCCGGTGCCGTAAGCCACCAGCCCCGCGGGGGCTTCCGGCAGGCTGACCGGGACGTCCCGCAGGGCGCGGGTCATGTAGCCGATCCAGATGGGCAGGGCGGCGGCTCCCCCTGTTTCCTTGTCGCCCAGCTTCCTGGGCTGGTCGAAGCCGATCCAGGCGCAGCCGGCGACGGTCATCTGGTAGCCGCAGAACCAGGCATCGACATACTCGTTGGTCGTGCCCGTCTTGCCGGCCAGATCGTGGCGCTTGAGCGCTACGGAAGCCTTGGCCGCGGTACCGTAGATGGTGACGTCGCGCAGCATGCCGTCCATGAGGAAGGCGTTGCGGGGGTCGATGGCCCGGGTGGATTCCTCGCCGACATTGACCGGAGCAGCCGCGGCGATGACTTCGTTGCGTTCGTTGCGGATTTCCATGACCACGTAGGGCTGGATGCGGTAGCCGCCATTGGCGAAAACCGAGTAGGCCGAGGCCATCTGCCAGGGGGTCACCGCCCCCGCCCCCAGGGCCATGGTCAGATAGGGGGGGTGCCTCTCGGCCTCGAACCCGAAGCGGGTAGCGTAGTCCTGGGCGTAGGCCGGGGTGATCGCTTGCAGGATGCGGATGGATACCATGTTCTTGGACTTGGCCAGGGCGGTGCGTAGCTTCATCGGACCTTCGTACTTGCCATCGTAGTTGTGGGGCTCCCAGGCCTGGGAGCCGGTCTGGCTGGCGGGGATGACGATGGGTTCGTCCTCGACCATGGTCGAGGGGCTGAAGCCCTTTTCCAGGGAAGCGGAATAGATGAAAGGCTTGAAGCTGGAGCCCGGCTGGCGCCAGGCCTGGGTAGCGTGGTTGAACTTGTTGCGGTTGAAATCGAAGCCGCCGACCAGGGCGCGGATGCGGCCGTCACGGGGGTCGACCGCGACGAAGGCCGATTCCACTTCGGGCAGTTGGGCAATTTGCCAGCCCTTCTCGCCTTTTTGCAGGCGGACGACGGCACCGCGCCGCAGGCGCTTCTGCGGCGGCGCCTTGTCGTCGAGCATGCGGGCGGCGAACTTGAGGGAATCGCCACTCAGCGTGACCGTCTCGCCACCCCGGCGATAGACCTTGACCTGGGTGGGGTTCGCCGCGACGACGATGCCGGGGACGAGGTCGCCCGCATCGGGAACGTCCTGCAGCGCTTCGTCGAGGAACTCCTCCTGGTCGGCGGGCGCCGCGCCCAGGTCGACGAAAGACTCGGCGCCCCGGTAGCCGTGGCGACGGTCGTAATCCATGACCCCCTTGCGCAGGCTGGTGTAGGCGGCCTGCTGTTCGTCGCGGGTCAGGGTGGTGACGATGCGGAAGCCCCGGGTATAGACCTCGTCGGGGAACTGCTCGGCGGCGATCTGGCGCGCCATCTCGGCGACGAACTCGGCGTGCACCGGATAGTCCGAGAGATCGCGCTTCACCACCAGAGTTTCCTTCAGCGCAGCTTCGTGCTGCTTGGTGTCGATGAATCCCAGTTCGTGCATGCGGCGCAGCACGTACTGTTGGCGAATCTTGGCCCGCTTGGGATTGACGACTGGATTGAAGGCGGAAGGCGCCTTGGGCAGGCCGGCCAGCATGGCGGCTTCAGCCACCGAGATGTCGGCCAGGGACTTGCCGTAGTAAATCTGGGCCGCCGCCGCAAAACCATAAGCCCGCTGCCCCAGGAAAATCTGGTTGAGGTAAAGCTCGAAAATCTGTTCCTTGGAAAGGCTGCTCTCGATCTTGAACGAGAGCAGCATTTCGTAAAGCTTGCGGGTGTAGGTCTTTTCGCTGGAGAGAAAGAAATTGCGGGCGACCTGCTGAGTGATCGTCGATGCGCCCTGCTTCTTGCCGCCGCTCGTCAGATTGGCCAGGGCGGCGCGCAGAACGCCCTGATAGTCGACGCCGCCATGCTGGAAGAAGCGCTCATCCTCGGCGGCCAGGATGGCCTGCTTCATGACTTCGGGCACGTCGCGGTAAGCCACCACGGCCCGGCGCTCCTCGCCAAACTCCCCGATCAGGAAGCCGTCCGAGGTGTAAACCCGCAGCGGTATCTTGGGCCGGTAATCGGTCAGTACTTCCAGGGAGGGAAGATTGGGATAGGTGAGGACCAGGACGATGAGCGCAAGCGCGACGGCCATGACCACAAGGCCGGCCAGGGCTGCGACGGGGTAGGCGATGAGGCGTAGAATCAGGCGGGAACTCGACAAGATGGGGCTCGGGTAGCGGCGTTGCGCGGATTATACGCTGGCCGGTGGCCGGCCCAAAAAAGGCTTTACATGCCCTGGGCTTGTTGCTAGCATCTGAAGTGAATTATTGGTTGTTTGCCTAACTTCGCATTCTGTAAGGTTTTTTTGGGGGTCAGGTGGGTCTCGATCTGTCAGCGTTATTCAATCCCAAGGCGCGCCCCTTGCTCGGGCTCGATATCAGTTCGTCCTCTGTCAAGATGGTCGAACTGTCTGCCGGCGGGAAAGAGGGTTACCGCGTCGAGCGCTACACCATCGAGGTGTTGCCCAAGGATGCGGTGTCGGACGGCAATATCGTCAATCTGGAAGCCGTGGTGGATTGCGTCAAGAAGGCCTGGAAACGCATGGGAACTTCGACCCGCAACGTCGCCCTCGCGCTGCCCGGGTCGGCGGTGATTACCAAGAAGGTCATCATGCCGGCGGGCCTGCGGGACGACGAACTGGAAGTTCAGGTCGAAACCGAGGCCAACCAGTACATTCCCTTCTCCATCGACGAAGTGAATCTCGACTATCAGGTGCTCGGGCCCGCGCCCGCCGTGCCTGACGAAATCGAGGTGCTCATCGCTGCTTCCAAGAAGGAGCGCGTCGAAGATCGCGTGGCGGTGGCCGAAGCCGCGGGCCTCAAGGCCATGGTCATGGATGTCGAGTCCTTCGCTGCCCTGGCCTCGTTCGAGTTGATCGAAAAGCAGTTGCCCGAGGGGGGCAAGAATCAGGTCGTCGCCGTGGTCGACGCCGGGGCCGTCGCGACGACTCTCACTGTCATGCGCAACGGCCAGCAGGTTTATGCCCGGGAGCAGGCCTTTGGGGGAGCTCAACTGACCCAGGACATTGCGCGACACTACGGCATGAGTCACGAGGACGCCGAGGCTGCCAAGCGCACGGGCAATCTTCCCGAGGGTTACGAGACCGAGTTGCTCAACCCCTTCGTGGAAAACCTGGCTCTGGAAGTGTCGCGGGCGCTGCAATTCTTCTTTACCTCGACCCAGTTCAATCAGGTCGACCACATCGTGCTTTCCGGGGGATGTGCCGTGATTCCGGGGATCGACGAGGTGGTCGCGACCCGAACCCAGGTCAATACCATCGTGGCCAATCCCTTTGCCAACATGGTCCTCTCGGACAAGGTCAAGGCAAAGTCACTGCTGGCCGACTCATCCTCGCTGATGGTGGCCTGCGGGCTGGCTCTGAGGAGGTTCGATCCATCATGATGCGAATCAACCTTCTCCCTCACCGCGAGCTGGCACGCAAGGCGCGCCGGCAGCAGTTCTTCAGCCTTCTGGGGCTTACCGCGCTGTTGGGCGGCCTGGTGGTTTTCCTGGTCTATAGCGTCATCAATGGCTATATCGGCAATCAGGAGGAGAAGAACGACTTTCTGAAGAAGGAAATCGCCGTCCTCGACAAGGAGATCGATCAGATCAAGCGCTTGAAGGAGCAGGTGGAAGCGCTCAAGAAACGCAAGGAGGTCATCGAGAGCCTGCAGCGCGACCGGGGTGAGACCGTGCATCTTCTCAGCGAGCTTGTGCGTCAGGTTCCGGAAGGGATCTACCTCAAATCGGTAAAGCAGAGCAATGACAAGGTGAGCATGAGCGGCTATGTCCAATCGAATGCCCGCGTTTCCACCTTGATGCGCAATCTGGAGGCCTCCCCTTGGCTGGAGCGTCCCGAACTGCTCGAAATCAAGTCCGTGGTCGTCGATAAGCGGCCTTTGAACGAATTCAACATGAACGTCTATCTGACCCGAGCCAAGCCGGACGATGCCAGCAAGGCCGGAGCCAAGGACGCCGGCGGAAAGGGTAAGAAATGAACGCCAAGGCCCCTTCCCTGGATAGTCTCAGAAAGCTTGACTTCAAGGCACTGCTGGACGATTTCCGCAACCTCAACCCGAACGATCCGGGTTCGTGGCCGCGTGCTCCCAAGATCGCTCTTCTGATTGCCCTCTTTGTGGCTTTGCTGGGGGCGGGTTGGGCTCTGCTGTGGAACGATCAGTTGTCGACCCTCGATACCAAACGGCAGGACGAGGAGCGCCTCAAGCAGGAATTCCTCGACAAGAAGCGGCAGGCGGTGAATCTGCCGCTTTATACCCAGCAGCTCGAGGAAATCGACCGTTCCTTCGGAGCTTTGCTCAAGCAGTTGCCCAATCGCTCGGAAATCGACGCCCTGCTCATTGAGGTTAATCAGGCCGGTCTGGGGCGCGGACTCAAGTTCGAGCTCTTCAAGCCTGGTGCAGAGCAGATCAAGGGCTTCTACGCCGAACTTCCTATCACGGTGCGCATCACCGGCGGTTACCACGATTTTGGTGCGTTCGCCGCCGATGTGGCCAAGCTGCCGCGCATCGTTACGCTGAACAACATCTCGGTAGGGGGGGCAGGAGGCGGTCTGGCTCTCGACGCGGTCACCAAAACCTTCCGCTATCTGGACGAGTCCGAAATCGCCGCTCAGAAGAAGAAGGAAAAAGATGCGAAGGGAGGCAAGAAGTGAAGTGTCTGATGATTGCCTTCTGCGGTCTGGCCCTGGCGGGGTGTTCAGGGGACCATGAAGACCTGCGTCAATGGATGCAGGAAAACACCAGGGACATGAAACCCAACATCCCGAAACTTCCCAGCGTCCAGCCCTACGAACCCGTTCCCTACGAGGTCACCGATATCCTCGATCCTTTCAAGGCAGCCAAGATCGAACCCGATTCAAAGCGGGGCAAGGGTGTGTCGAAAGGGGGTTTGCAGCCCGATTTTGAAGCCCGAGAAGTGCGTAACAGCATCCTCGAGAAGTACCCGCTGGAGTCGCAGCGGATGATCGGATATCTCAACGTCAATCGACAGCATATTGCTGTCATCCAGGTGGACCAGGCGGTCAAGCAAGTGAAGATCGGTGACTACATCGGCCTCGATTTCGGCGTGGTCACCGACATCACCGAGAAGGAACTCACTTTGCGCGAACTGATTCAGGATGCTGCGGGCGACTGGAGCGAACGGACCAGCTCTCTGTACCTGCAAGGCAAGGAGGCAAGCAAGAAATGAAATTCAAGAACTGGTTTTCGGCCCTCGCCGCCGTGTTTTGCCTTGCCGCGGCAGGAAGCGCGGGTGCCCAGCAGAACAGCATCGAAGCCCTCAATGTCGCTCAGCAGGGTGGCGATGTCATCGTCAAGATAGACCTCAAAGAGCCCCTGAGTGCTCCCCCCGCCGGGTTCAGCGTCGCCAATCCGGCGCGGGTTGCCTTTGACTTTCCCTCCACTGCAAATGGCCTGGGGCGCAATACCCAGTCGGTCAATGAGGGCGATCTCAAGAGTCTCAATGTGGTTCAGGCTGGTGAACGCACCCGGCTGGTACTCAACCTGGTCCGCAACATGAATTACTCGGCCCGGGTCGAAGGAAAGTCCCTGCTGGTCACCCTCTCCCCCGTGACACGGGTGGTGGATTCCAGTGGTCAGAAGTCAACGCGTTTCGCCGAGGAAAGTCTGGTTGGCACCCGTCACTCCATCCGCGACATCACCTTCCGTCGCGGCAAGGACGGCGAGGGGCGTATCGTCGTCGATCTGAGTGATGTTGGTACCGGTATCGATATTCGCCAGCAAGGATCAACTCTGGTTGTTGATTTTCTGAAGACCAACCTCCCGGACCATCTGCGCCGTAAGCTCGATGTCACTGACTTTGCCACGCCGGTGACCGGCGTGGTGACCGAGTCCAAGCAGGACAATGTGCGAATGACCATTACGCCCAAGGGCCTGTGGGAGCACAACGCCTACCAGACCGACAACCAGTTCATCGTCGAGGTCAAGCAGATCATTGAGAACCCGAACAAGCTGGTGCAGGGAACGAAGATTGGCTACCAGGGCCCACGGGTCAGCATCAACTACCAGAACGGTGACGTCCGGGCGCTTCTCCGCCTCATGGCCGAGGAGTTGGGCTTGAACGCTGTGATCAGCGAAACCGTGACCGGGACGACGACTCTGGTGCTCAAGGATGTCCCCGCTGATCAGGTGGTGGACATCATCTTCCAGCAGAAGGGGCTGGATATGCGCAAAAACGGGAACGTGATCCTCATCGCCCCCCGCGACGAAATCGCCACCCGCGAGAAGCTCGAGTACGAAGCGCGGCAACAAATCGGCGACCTGGAACCGCTCCGTACCGAGATTTTCCAGATCAACTATCACAAGGCGGAGACCATCTTCGCCGCCCTCAAGGACAAGTCCCAGACCCTCCTCTCCAAGCGCGGTCAGGTGGTGATGGATTCTCGCTCCAACAAACTCTTCATTACCGACATCCCGTCGCGGCTCGACGACATCCGCCGCATGCTCGGGGAAATCGACATTCCTTCACGCCAGGTGCTGATCGAGGCACGTATCGTCGAAGCATCCGATGCTTTTTCCAAGAACATCGGTGTACGGCTCGGGGCCTTCACTCCGTCCACGGGCCGTGGGGCGGATGGCCGAAGCAACAATCTTGCGATCGGTGGCGGCAACGCTCAAACCACCTCGCAGGCCGTGGGCATCACCAGCGGAACGCCAACCTTCCTTGGTCAGCAAATGGTCAACCTTCCTGCCACGCCCCGCTCCGGCGCGGCGGGTGCCTTGTCGTTCATCCTGTACGACAAGAATCGGACACGCTTCCTCGACCTCGAAATTTCTGCCTTGGAGGCCGATGGTCGTGGCAAGGTAATCTCCAGCCCGCGCGTGATGACTGCCAATCAGGTTGAAGCCCTGATCGAGCAGGGGGTCGAAATCCCCTATCAGCAAGCGACGAGTTCCGGGGCAACGAGCGTGTCGTTCAAGAAAGCGAATCTGGCCCTGAAGGTCAAGCCGCAGATCACGCCGGACGGAAAAATCACGCTCACTCTCGACGTCAACAAAGATACGCCATCGACCCTGACAACCCAGGGGGCCGGCGTCGCCATCGACACCAAGCATGTCAAGACTGAAGTTCTGGTCGAAAATGGCGGAACGGTGGTGATCGGGGGTATTTTTACCCAGAACCTCAAGAGCACGACCAACAAGATTCCCGTCTTCGGAGATCTCCCCTACTTGGGATGGCTGTTCAAGAACAACGAGACTGTCGACGACAAGACCGAGTTGCTGGTCTTCATCACGCCGCGGATCGTCAGCGAGAATCTCAACCTGAACTGAACGGGGCCATGCTCGTGAAGGGGCCGGCACATGCCGGCCCTTTTCGCTGGGGCGGCCCGATCGGGTAAAATCCGGGGGTGAATTCGGGCGCCATGAATATCTACCTCGTTGGACTGATGGGGGCTGGAAAGACCACGGTCGGACGGCAGTTGGCTCGGCGCCTGGGCCGCCGCTTCATGGATTCCGACCACGAAATCGAGGCGCGCACCGGTGTCAGTGTTCCGACCATCTTCGAAATCGAAGGGGAGGATGGCTTCCGCAGGCGGGAAGCCCAGACCATCAAGGACCTGACGGGCGAGTCAGGAATCGTCCTGGCCACCGGCGGTGGGGTTGTACTGAACCCGGAAAATCGCTCGGCGCTCCACGACACGGGTTGGGTCGTCTATCTCAACGTGCCGCCGGAGCTCCTCCACGAACGCACCCGCAACGACCGCAATCGGCCCCTCCTGCGCGTCGAGGATCCTCTCGCTCGTCTGCGGGATCTCTACGCCCAGCGCGACCCGCTCTACCGTGAAACGGCTCATTGCATCGCCGAAGGGGCGCGTATGCCGGCTTCCACCATGGTTAACCACTTGTTGCGCGAGTACCTCAGAACATGCGAACCCTGACCGTCGCCCTGGGCGACCGCTCCTATCCCATCCACATCGGCACGGGTTTGCTGGAGCGGGGCGATCTGCTGGCGCCCTGCTTCCGCCACAAGAAGGCGGTGATCGTCACGAACACCACGGTGGGCCCCCTCTACCTGGACCGTCTCCAGCGCAGTCTGGCGGCTATCGGGGTCGAAACCGCGGCGGTCGTGCTCCCCGACGGGGAGCAATACAAAAACTGGCACAACCTCAACAGCATCTTTGACGCGCTCCTGGGCTCCCATTGCGAACGCAGCACTACCCTGGTCGCCCTGGGCGGCGGGGTGATCGGCGACATGGGCGGATTTGCCGCGGCATGCTACCAGCGCGGCATGCCCTTCATCCAGGTGCCGACGACGCTGCTGTCCCAGGTCGATTCATCCGTGGGCGGAAAAACGGCGATCAATCATCCCCTGGGCAAGAACATGATCGGCGCCTTCTACCAGCCCCGCCTTGTCCTGGCCGACATTGCCACCCTCGATACCCTGCCCGACCGTGAACTCAGTGCCGGCCTCGCCGAGGTCATCAAGTACGGCTTGATCCGGGATCTGCCCTTTCTCGCATGGCTGGAGGCCAATATCGAGCGCCTGCGCGCCCGGGAAGCGGAAGCGCTGATGTTCGCCGTCGAGCGTTCCTGTGCCAACAAGGCCGAAGTGGTCGCCGCCGACGAGAAGGAAAGTGGGGAGCGTGCCCTGCTCAACCTCGGCCACACCTTTGGCCACGCCATCGAGGCCGGCATGGGCTACGGCACCTGGTTACACGGCGAGGCCGTGGCGGCGGGGGCGATGATGGCCGTCGAACTGTCTCACGACCTGGGCTGGCTGCCGCCGGACGATGTTGTCCGCTGCGAAAGGCTGTTTCAACGCGCTGGCCTACCCGTCAGCGGTCCCGCGCTTGGAACCGGGCGCTATCTGGAACTGATGCAGCACGACAAGAAGGTCCAGGACGGAGTCCTGCGTCTGGTCCTGTTGCAGTCCGTCGGCCGGGCAGTCGTTTACGGTGACGCCAAAGCCCCGCAAGTCGAAGCGGCGATCGCCCGCCGCTGCCCCAAAATGGGGTGAGGCGACCCATCCCGGTGCGCCGCCAGGGCCGCGCAGAATCTTGAATTGACAGGGGTTTCGGGATAGAATCCCAGGTCGCACGAAACCATCGTACAAGCCGGCGCCCCACCGGCTTTTTTCACCTTTGGCACTACGCCAACGTCTATTGAAGGAACGCGAGTGATGGAACCGGCAGTACCTGAGCGGCAGGGTTTGTACGACCCGGCCAACGAGCACGACGCTTGCGGCGTGGGCTTCGTTGCCCATGTCAAAGGCCAGAAGAGTCATGGCATCGTCGAGCAGGGCTTGTTGATCCTGAAAAACCTGGATCACCGCGGTGCCGTCGGTGCCGACCCGCTCCAGGGCGACGGCGCCGGCATTCTCCTTCAGATTCCCGACCAGTTCTATCGCGAGGAAATGGCCAAGCAGGGCGTTGACCTGCCACCGGCCGGCGAATACGGCGTCGGCATGGTCTTCCTGCCCCAGGAGGCCGCGTCCCGCCACGCCTGCGTCGAGGAAATCGAGCGTTCCATCATGGCCGAAGGCCAGGTGGTCCTCGGCTGGCGCGACGTGCCGGTCAATGGCGACATGCCCATGTCGCCGACGGTCAAGGCGAAGGAGCCGGTGATCCGCCAGGTTTTCGTCGGTCGTGGCCCGGACGTCTTCGTCACCGATGCTCTGGAGCGCAAGCTGTACATCATTCGCCGCCGCGCCGCCAACGCCATCAAGCAGCTGAAGTTGAAGCACGGCCAGGAATTTTACGTGCCGTCCTTCTCGGCGCGCACGGTCAACTACAAGGGCCTGCTCCTGGCCGACCAGGTGGGCGTGTATTACCTCGACCTCCAGGACAAGCGCACCGTCTCGGCCCTTGCCCTGGTGCATCAGCGCTTCTCCACCAACACCTTTCCCACCTGGGATCTGGCCCATCCGTTCCGCTACATCGCCCATAACGGCGAAATCAACACCGTGCGTGGCAACGTGAACTGGTTCAAGGCTCGCGAACAGGCCATCTCCTCGCCCATCCTCGGCAAGGATCTGGACAAGGTGTGGCCGCTGCACTACCCCGGCCAGTCCGACTCCGCTTCCTTCGATAACGCCCTCGAACTGCTGGTCATGGGCGGCGGCTACTCCCTGGCCCATGCGGTCATGCTGATGATCCCGGAAGCCTGGGAAAAGCACACCCTCATGGATGAAAGCCGGCGCGCCTTCTACGAGTACCACGCCGCCATGATGGAGCCCTGGGACGGCCCCGCCGCCGTGGCCTTCACCGACGGCCGCCAGATCGGCGCCACCCTGGACCGCAACGGTCTGCGTCCGGCCCGCTACCTGGTCACCGACGACGATTTCGTGGTCATGGCCTCCGAATCCGGCGTGCTGCCCATCCCCGAGAAGAAGATCGTCAAGAAGTGGCGTCTGCAGCCCGGCAAGATGTTCCTCATCGACATGGAACAGGGCCGCATCATCGACGACAAGGAAATCAAGGATTCCCTGGCCAACGCCAAGCCCTACCGCGAGTGGATCGAGAAGATCCGCATCAAGCTGGACGAAGTCCCGGCAGCTGCCGAGAAGTGCGACGGTTCCGCCGCTTCCCTGCTCGATCGCCAACAGGCCTTCGGCTACACCCAGGAAGACATCAAGGTCATCCTGGAGCCCATGGTGCAGAACGGCGAGGAAGCCACCGGCTCCATGGGCACCGACTCCGCCCTGCCGGTGCTGTCCAGCAAGAACAAGACGCTCTACGCCTATTTCAAGCAGCTGTTCGCCCAGGTGACCAACCCGCCCATCGACCCGATCCGCGAGGAACTGGTCATGTCCCTGGTGTCCTTCATCGGCCCCAAGCCGAACCTGCTCAACACCCACGACATCAACCCGCCCATCCGCCTCGAGGTCTCCCAGCCCGTCCTGTCCTTCGCCGACATGGAAAAGCTGCGCAACATCGAGAAATACACCTCGGGCAAGTTCCGTTCCCTCGAACTGGACGTCTGCTATCCGGTGGCCTGGGGCGCGGCCGGCATCGAGGCTCGCCTCGCTTCCCTGGCGGCGGATGCGGAGGACGCCGTCCGTTCCGGCGCCAACATCCTCATCGTCTCTGACCGCAAGGTGGATGCCGAGCACGTCGCCATCCCGGCCCTGCTGGCCACCTCCGCCATCCACCAGCACCTGGTGAAGAAGGGCCTGCGCACCAGCGCCGGCCTGGTGGTCGAGACCGGTTCCGCCCGCGAAGTGCACCAGTTCGCGCTCCTGGGCGGCTACGGCGCCGAGGCCGTGCATCCCTACCTGGCTCTGGAAACCATCGACTCCCTGGCCAAGGGCGATGCCGAGAAGGCCGAGAAGTTCGCCAAGAACTACATCAAGGCCATCGGCAAGGGACTCAACAAGGTGATGTCCAAGATGGGCATCTCCACCTACATGTCCTATACCGGCGCCCAGATCTTCGAGGCCATCGGCCTGCAGAAGAGCTTCGTCGAAAAGTACTTCACCGGCACCCCCTCCAACGTCGAAGGCATCGGCGTCTTCGAGGTGGCCGAAGAGGCCATTCGCCTGCACAAGGAAGCCTTCTCCGACGACCCCGTACTCGCCACCATGCTCGACGCCGGCGGCGAGTACGCCTTCCGCATCCGCGGCGAAGAGCACGTGTGGACCCCGGATTCCATCGCCAAGCTGCAGCATTCCACCCGCTCCGGCAAGTACGACACCTACAAGGAATACGCCCAACTGATCAACGATCAGACCAGGCGTCACCTGACCCTGCGCGGCCTCTTCGAGTTCAAGCCCCAGGGCGCGCCGATTCCGCTGGACGAAGTCGAGCCCGCCAAGGAAATCGTCAAGCGCTTCGCCACCGGCGCCATGTCTCTGGGCTCCATCTCCACCGAGGCCCACACGACGCTGGCCATCGCCATGAACCGCATCGGCGGCAAGTCCAATACCGGCGAAGGCGGCGAGGACTCCAAGCGCTTCCAGCCGCTCAAGGCCGGCCAGAAGCTGTCCGAAGTGGTCGGGGCCTCGCGCATCGAGCGTGATTACGTGTTCAAGGAAGGCGATTCGCTGCGCTCCGCCATCAAGCAGGTCGCTTCCGGCCGCTTCGGCGTCACCACCGAATACCTGGTGAACGCCGACCAGATCCAGATCAAGATGGCCCAGGGCGCCAAGCCCGGCGAAGGCGGCCAGTTGCCCGGCCACAAGGTGTCCGAGTACATCGGCTTTCTGCGTCACTCGGTGCCGGGCGTCGGCCTCATTTCGCCCCCGCCGCACCACGACATCTACTCCATCGAGGATCTGGCCCAGCTCATCCATGACCTCAAGAACGCCAACTCCCGCGCTTCCATCTCGGTCAAGCTGGTTTCCGAAGTCGGCGTCGGCACCGTTGCCGCCGGCGTCGCCAAGGCCAAGGCCGACCACGTGGTGATCGCCGGCTTTGACGGCGGGACGGGCGCTTCGCCCCAGTCCTCCATCAAGCACGCCGGCACCCCGTGGGAACTGGGCCTTTCCGAGACCCAGCAGACCCTCGTTCTGAACCGCCTGCGCTCCCGCATCCGTGTCCAGGTCGACGGCCAGATGAAGACCGGCCGGGACGTGGTCGTCGGCGCCCTGCTCGGTGCCGACGAGTTCGGCTTCGCCACCGCCCCGCTGGTGGTCGAAGGCTGCATCATGATGCGCAAGTGCCACCTCAACACCTGTCCGGTGGGGGTTGCCACCCAGGATCCGGAACTGCGCAAGCGCTTCTCCGGCCAGCCCGAGCACGTGGTCAATTACTTCTTCTTCGTCGCCGAGGAAGCCCGTGAAATCATGGCCCAGTTGGGCATCAGGAAGTTCGACGACCTCATCGGCCGCACCGACCTGCTGGACATGAAGAAGGGTATCGAACACTGGAAGGCCAAGGGCCTGGATTTCTCCAGGATCTTCTATCAGCCCGCCGTGCCCGCCGACGTTCCCCGCTTCCACGTGGAGTCCCAGGACCACGGCCTGGCCAAGGCCCTGGACCACAAGCTCATCGCCGAGGCCAAGCCGGCCCTGGAAAAGGGCCAGAAGGTCCAGATCGAGACCTCCATCATCAACGTCAACCGCACCTGCGGCACCATGCTGTCGGGCGAAGTGGCCCGTCGCTACGGCCATGCCGGCCTGCCGGACGACACCATCCACGTCAAGCTGACCGGCACCGCCGGCCAGGCCTTCGGTGCCTTCCTGGCCAAGGGGGTGACCCTGGAGCTGACCGGCGAAGGCAACGATTACGTCGGCAAGGGCCTGTCGGGCGGCCGCATCATCATCAAGCCGAGTCCGGACTTCCGCGGCAACACCCAGCAGAACATCATTGTCGGCAACACCGTCCTGTATGGTGCCACCGAGGGTGAGGCCTTCTTCGCAGGGGTGGGCGGTGAGCGCTTCTGCGTGCGCAACTCCGGCGGCACCGCTGTCGTCGAGGGAGTGGGCGATCACGGCTGCGAATACATGACCGGCGGCACCGTCGCGGTGCTGGGCATGACCGGCCGCAACTTCGCTGCCGGCATGTCGGGCGGTATCGCCTACGTGCTGGACGAGGACGGCTCCTTCAGGCAGCGCTGCAACCTGGCTCAGGTCGCCCTGGAAAAGGTGCTGCCCGCCAACCGGCACGCCGCCGGAGAGCCCCTGCACCGTGGTGAAGCCGACGAGACCCAGCTCAAGGAGCTGGTGACCCGTCATGCCGAATACACCGGCAGCAAGACAGCCAAGGCCATCCTGGCCAACTGGGATGCCTACCGCGAGAAGTTCGTCAAAGTCTATCCGCACGAGTACAAGCGCGCCCTCACCGAGATGGCCGCCGCAGCACAGAAGGAGGCCGCATGAAACAGACCTTCCCCCATTTCTCCGGAGGGTGCGCACTGCATTGCGCACACGCTCCGGCGGAGCGGAGCGCTGCTCCGCTGTTTTCCGCCTCCGCCCCGCGGGAAGGGGTAACCACGGTGCCGCCGCTGGCGCGGCTCTCATGTATTGACTCGCTGCCTCCTTGGGGCGGCCCGGCGGAGGCAGCATAATGGGCAAGCCGACTGGATTCATGGAGTTCGAGCGCCTGGAAGAGGCGTACGAGCCGGTCGAACAGCGCCTGACGCATTACAAGGAGTTCGTTCAGACCCTGTCGGACGATCAGGCCAAGACCCAGGGCGCCCGCTGCATGGACTGCGGCATCCCGTTCTGCAACAACGGCTGCCCCGTGAACAACATCATTCCCGACTGGAATGACCTGGTTTACAAGGGCAACTGGAAGCAGGCGTTGGACGTGCTGCACTCCACCAACAACTTCCCCGACTTCACGGGCCGCATCTGCCCGGCCCCCTGCGAGGCCGCCTGTACTCTGGGCATCAATGCTGCGCCGGTGGGCATCAAGGCCATCGAGCACTTCATCATCGACAAGGGCTGGGAGATGGGGTGGGTCGTGCCGCAACCGGCGGCCGTCAAGACGGGCAAGAAAGTGGCGATCGTCGGTTCCGGCCCGGCCGGGATGGCCGCTGCCCAGCAACTGGCCCGTGTCGGCCACGAGGTGACGGTATTCGAGAAATCAAGCCGCATCGGGGGCCTGCTCGGCTTCGGCATTCCTGACTTCAAGCTTAACAAGTCGGTGATCGACCGTCGCGTCGCCCAGATGGAGGCCGAAGGCGTGGTCTTCAAGACCAAAGTCATCGTCGGTGACAAGGCCGTCCCCGCAGGGGTGCACAGCGATGCCACCGAGGTCGTCTCCGCCGATCAACTGAAGAAGGACTTCGACGCGGTGATCCTCGCCGCCGGCTCCGAGGTGCCACGCGATCTGCCGGTTCCGGGCCGTGAGTTCAAGGGCATCTACGCCGCGCTCGAATTCCTCATTCCGCAGAACAAGGAAGTCCAGCAGGGCATCAAGAACCCGATCAGCGTCAAGGGCAAGCACGTCGTCGTCATCGGCGGCGGCGATACCGGCTCCGACTGCGTCGGCACCAGCTACCGCCACGGCGCCGCTTCCGTGACCCAGTTCGAGCTGATGCCCATGCCGCCGGAAGAGGAACACAAGCCCCTGGTCTGGCCCTATTGGCCCCTCAAGCTGCGTACCTCTTCTTCCCACAAGGAAGGCGAGACCGTCCGCGAGTTCGCCGTGGCCACCAAGGCCTTCGTCGACGACGGCCAGGGCAAGGTCAAGGCCCTCAAGGGTGTGCGCGTCGAGTGGGTGGGCGGCAAGATGACCGAAGTCGCCGGCTCCGAGTTCGAGCTGCCCTGCGATGCCGCCTTCCTGGCCATGGGCTTCACCAACCCGGTGGGCAGCCTGCTGGACGCCTTCGGCGTGGAGAAGGATGCCCGCAACAATGCCAAGGCCACTACCGACGGCGAAGGCTGCTACAAGACCAACGTCGAGGGCGTCTATGCTGCCGGAGATGTGCGTCGCGGCCAGTCTTTGGTTGTCTGGGCGATCCGCGAAGGTCGCCAGGCGGCCCGTGAGGTCGATGCCTTCCTGATGGGGGCAACCGCCCTGCCGCGCTGAGCGGCGGATCGCCCTGCGGGCAAGTGTTGGAGCGGGCCTGACGGCCCGCTGGCGCGAAGGTCGCCAGGCGGCCCGTGAAGTGGATGCCTTTCTGATGGGAAGCACGGCGGCCGCGCTGATTCCGCCTCGGCTCACAGAACCCCTGCCGGCCCCTGGCCCGTGGGGGTTCGTTTTTTCGACTTGGCTGCCCAATCGTGTGAAAATGCCAAAAAATCACGGGGGGGGTCGAGATGACCGGGGAATTGCAGGCTGCCATGCTGGTAACAACGCCTTCCGGGGCGTTGGATGGTCACATGGCTCTGATTTTCGCCATCATGTTGGTGGCGGGGGTGTTGGGGGGCGTCGCCAACGGTTTCCTGGCCGACCGCCAGGGAGGCTTCGGGCGCCGGGATTGGGCCAAGTACGCGGTTCTCGGCGTGGTGGCGGCGCTGACCGTGCCCCTCTTTCTCAATATGATTTCCAGCACCCTGCTCGAAGGTGCCCGGACAAAACCCCTCGACCTGTACGTCTTCGCCGGCTTCTGCCTGATGTACGTGGTCGCCTCGCGGCGCCTGGTGGAGAACGTGGTCTTGAAGCTCAAAGGCCAGTTGGAGCAGATGAAGCGCGAAGTGGGTGACTTGCGCCAGCAGAATCAGGAAATCCAGGAACTGGCCGCGGTGCGCGAGGAGAAGGCTCCCGAGCCGCGCATCGAGGTCAAGCCCGAGCCCAGGGAAGCGCTCACTTACAACGATGTCGAAATTCTGCGTGCCCTGGCGGAAGAGAGTTTCGTCTACGGCAACCTGACGGCAGTGTGCGAGCGCACCGGCCTGGGCCGGGAGTTCGTCAGCCAGCGCCTGACCCTGATGAAGTCCCTGGGCGTCATCGAAACCCGCATCAACGACAAGAATGTCCTGCACTGGTTCGTTTCGCCCCGTGGCAGGCAGGTGCTGAGCGATATCCTCGCCGGCCAGGAAGAAAAGAAGATCGCCTGAAACCTTCGCCGGAGATGCTCCGGCTTTTTAGATCGTCAAATCCCCATGAACATCGTCATTCTCGCTGCCGGCCAAGGCAAGCGCATGCATTCCAATCTGCCCAAGGTGCTGCATCCGGTGGCCGGCAAGCCCCTGGCGCAACACGTCATCGACACCGCCCGGGAACTGGGCGCCGACCGCATCGTCGTGGTCTACGGCCACGGGGGCGAAGTGGTCCGGGAAGCCCTCGCAGCGCCCGATCTGGCCTGGGCCAAGCAGGAACCCCAACTGGGCACCGGCCACGCCGTCATGCAGGCGGTGCCGGCGCTGTCGTCCGAGGGGCAGACCCTGGTCCTCTACGGCGACGTGCCCCTGACCAAGGCCAGCACCCTTAAGCGACTCCTGCAGGGCGGCAAGGACGGGCTGGCCATTCTCACGGTCGACCTCGCCAACCCAACGGGCTACGGCCGCATCGTCCGCGATGGTGCCGGCCGCGTGGTCCGTATCGTCGAGGAAAAGGACGCCACGGCCGAAGAGAAAGCCATCCGCGAGGTGAACACCGGCATCATGGCCATTCCCTCGGCGCGCCTTGAGGCGTGGCTCAAGGGCCTCTCCAACAACAATGCCCAGGGTGAGTACTACCTCACCGACATCGTCGCCCTGGCCGTCGCCGAGGGCCTGCCCGTGCGTACCGCTCAGCCCGATGGCGAGTGGGAGGTGCTGGGGGTCAACAGCAAGGTGCAGCTCGCCGAACTGGAGCGGGTACACCAGCGCAATATCGCCGATGCCCTGCTGGTCCACGGCGTGCGTCTCGCCGACCCCAATCGCATTGACGTGCGCGGCGAACTCGCTTGCGGCCGCGACGTGGTCATCGACGTCGGCTGTGTCTTCGAGGGCAAGGTGGAACTGGCCGACGCCGTCGAAATCGGCCCCTACTGCGTGCTCAAGAATGTGAAGATCGCCGCCGGAACCCGGCTGGCCGCCTACTGCCACCTGGACGATGCCGTGGTGGGGCCGGATGGCGTGATCGGCCCCTTCGCCCGCCTGCGCCCCGGCACCGAACTGGGCCCCGAGGTGCACATCGGCAACTTCGTCGAGGTCAAGAACAGCACCATCGCAGCCCAGTCCAAAGCCAACCACCTGGCCTATGTGGGCGACGCCGTCATCGGCCAGCGGGTCAACGTGGGTGCCGGGACCATCACCTGCAATTACGACGGCGCCAACAAGCACAAGACCATCATAGAGGACGACGTGTTCATCGGGTCAGACACCCAGTTGGTGGCACCGGTGACCGTGGGCCGCGGCGCCACCCTTGGCGCCGGAACCACCCTGACCAAGGATGCTCCTCCCGATGCCCTCACGGTTTCACGGGCCCGCCAACTGACCATACCCGGCTGGAAACGCCCGCAGAAAGCCAAAAAATAATGGATATCTGGTTCACGCTTTTCGTCGCCCTCACGGCATTGGCGGCGGCAGCGGGTTTTTCCCTCGCCCTCGTGGGGTACATCAACGTCATTCCGGCCGCCTTTGCCGCCGGGCGGCAGTGGATTCTCGCCGTGGCCGGAATTCCCCTTGCGCTGGTCGGCATTCCCTTCGTTCTGCTGGTCATCCTGCAGCCCTTCCTGGCGGTGCCCGCGCCGGCCACCGCGGCTCGCTGGATGGCGGCGCCGGCCGGGGTGATTCACGCCATCGGCCTTTTCCGCTTCTTTACGGCCCACTGGGACGGC
Organism: Betaproteobacteria bacterium; assembly: GCA_016720065.1. NCBI lineage: Bacteria > Pseudomonadati > Pseudomonadota > Betaproteobacteria > Betaproteobacteria bacterium. Next base: position 61,446 of record JADJXY010000001.1, read on the forward strand.
AACGCCAAGACCGGCAAGCAACTCGGCGGCGGCCTGCTGCTCATGGCACTGGCGGCCGGCGTGCTGTACGGCGCCGGCCCCTACTTTGCCGAGCGCCTGGTGGCAGCCGGCCTTCAGGCGCCCCAAACGGATTCCAACAAGTAACGGGAGACCACCATGTCCAGAATTCCCCCCGAAGCCCTACGTTCCGTCGCCCTCGTCGGCCACGGCGCCGCGGGCAAGACCAGCCTTGCCGAGGCCCTGCTCTTCGCCACCGGCACCATCGGCGCCAAGGGCAGCGTCGACAAGGGCAGCACGGTCTGCGATGCCGACCCGCTGGAGCGGGATGCTGGCCACTCCCTGACCTCTGCCCTGGTCAATTTCGCCTACGAAAACACCCATATCCACCTGGCGGATACGCCGGGTTACCCGGATTTTGCCGGCCAGGCCATCGCCGCCCTGGCCGGGGTGGACACCGCCCTGATAGTGGTCAACGCCCAGACTGGCGTCGAGCTGATGACCGAGCGCATGATGCGCTACGCCGCCGAGCGCAAGCTTTGCCGCATGATCGTCATCAACAAGATCGACGCCGAGAACCTCGATCTCCCCGGCCTGGTGGCCGATATCCGGGAGCGTTTCGGCAAGGCCTGCATGGTGCTCGACCTGCCCGCCCACGGCGCGGCTGACGTGGTCGAAGTGCTGGAGCACGATGCCGGTGACGCCGACTTCGAATCCGTCGCCGCCGCCCACCGTGCCCTCATCGACCAGATCGTCGAGGAAGACGAGGATCTGCTCGCCCAATACCTGGAAGACGGTGCCGACCCCAGCGTGGCCGACCTCCATGCCCCCTTCGAAAAGGCCCTGCGCGAAGGGCATTTGATCCCCATCCTGTTCACCTCGGCCAAGACCGGCGCCGGCATCAAGGAACTGCTGCATGTGCTGGCCTCGTTGGCACCGAACCCGGCGGAAGGCAACCCACCGCCCTTCTACAAGGGCGAACCGGGCGGCGAGACGCTGGCCTTCCACGCCGAGCCGGACCCCGCCAAGCACGTGCTGGCCCACGTCTTCAAGGTGGTGGCCGACCCCTACATGGGCAAGATCGGCATCTTCCGCGTGCATCAGGGCACGGTGAAGAAGGACATGCAGCTCTTCGTCGGCGACGGCAAGCGGCCCTTCAAGGTGGCCCATCTCTACCAGCTCCAGGGCAAGGACAGCGCCGAGGTGGACGAATTGCTCCCCGGCGACATCGGCGCCATCGCCAAGGTCGAGGAAATCGATTTCGACTGCGTGCTGCACGATTCCCACGACGAGGACCACATCCACCTGGTTCCCCTCGACTTCCCCCGCCCCATGGCCGGTCTGGCCGTGGAGACCAAGAAGAAGGGCGACGAGCAGCGGCTCTTCGACATCCTGGCCAAACTGGCCGTGGAAGATCCGACCTTCGTCGTCGAGCGCCACCCCCACAGCAACGAAACCGTCATCCGCGGCCTGGGCGAAATTCATTTGAAGTCCAAGCTGACCAAGATGGTGGCCCAGTACAAGCTGGAGGTGGACACCAAGCCGCCCCTCATCCCCTACCGCGAAACCATTACCGCCCCGGCCGAGGCCATGCACCGCCACAAAAAGCAGAGCGGCGGCGCCGGCCAGTTCGGTGAGGTGCACCTCAAGATCGAACCCAAGGGACGTGGCGAAGGCTTCGAGTTCGTCGATGCGGTGAAGGGTGGTGTCATCCCCGGCGTCTTCATGCCGGCGGTGGAAAAAGGCGTGCGTCAGGCCCTGGAGGGTGGAGTCGTCGCCGGCTTTCCGGTGGAAGACTTGAAGGTCACGGTCCATGACGGCAAGACCCACGCCGTGGACGGCAAGGAAGTGGCTTTCGTCACCGCCGGCCGCAAGGCGGTCATCGAGGCCATCCGCGGCGCCAGGCCCATCGTGCTGGAGCCCATCGTCACCATCGAGATCGTCGTCCCGGAAACCGCCATCGGCGATCTCACCGGTGACCTCTCCAGCCGCCGCGGCCACATCACCGGCACCGACGGCCGCGGCCACGGCATGGCCGCCATCACCGGCGAAGTGCCCCTGGCCGAACTCAACGACTACCAATCACGGCTCAAGTCCCTCACCGGCGGCCAAGGCAGTTACGCCATCGAGTTCGCCCGCTACGCCGCCGTGCCACCCCACGTGCAGCAGCAGATGGCGAGCAAGTTCCAGTTGCACGAAGAAGACGAATAGGGCTCTTATTGCGGTCGTCGGAAAGGCCGGGGCGACCCGGCCTTTTTCTTGGGGCGCCGCAGCCACCCCGTATCGTTCCATCACCGGCCAACTCTTCGGACTGCCCGGTGACTTCCTGATCCTCCAGGCCAGTGCATTTGCAGCAGGATTTTCTCGGTGGGGAATGAAGACCATTATCCGCGGGCCGCTGTGATCAAACCGTCGAGCGCGATCATGTTGGCTTTTAAGCACCTCTGCCTGCCCGCCAATTTGGGCCTGGGGTGCCCGGAAAGTGGCCGCTTGGGCTCAGCGCCATCTGGGGAGCGGCACACTCCCTTGCCCGGAGTTGCATCCAGAAAAAAAACGGGCGACCGGGGTCGCCCGTTTTCTGTCGGCTACGGAACCTCAGGAGCTACGCCGGGCGTTCCGCCGCCGCTGCAGCGCCAGGAGGCCGAGGGCGGAGCCCAGGAGTGCCAGGCCCGCCGGCTCGGGAGCGCGGCCATTGAAATTGGGGTCGGCGACCACGGTGAATTCGATGTTGTCGATGCCGATATTCCAGTCGTTGCCCCATTCGATGTAGGCCGTGCTGCCCATATCCGACAGGGAGAACGAACTGTGACGGTTCCCTGTGAAATCGCCCTCGATGGGTTCGTCGATCAGGGTGACCGTGTTGCCGCCGATGTTATAGACGACCGTACGGGCGGCGCGGTCCTGGTCAAACCAGCCGGCCAGGTCGAAGCGAATGGAACTGATCAGCCAGCCGGCGTTCGAGGTGAAGCTGATGCGCGCCAGGGTGCCGTCGCTGGGCGAAAAGGCGACCTTGCTCAGGTCGCCGTAGTTGTTGTTCCAGAAATCGAGATGGGTAGTTGTGCTATTGCTGCCGCTGTAGCTGACGCCAACGCGGGAATCACCGGCGCCGCCGGCGCCGTGACTACCGTAGTTGGTAGCGATGTCGTCGAAATCGTTGAGGGAAAGATTGTCGAAATTGATCACACCGGCCTGAGCGGTCTGGGTGATCCCGAGAAGCAATAGTGTGGCGAGAAACTTGGTGTTCATGACGGCTCCACAGCGTTGAAGTGCGGGTTGAAGTGCAGTGCAACCGTAAGCAAAATTCAAGCCCGTCTCGTACGGGTATGATTATTGGCGACAATTGCGCATCGCAGTCGCGGCGGTGTCAAAATCTCCGACACCGGGTGTACGGCAGTGGGAGTGGGGCACGTCGAGGGTGAGCGAGAAACCCGGACTCTTCAGCCGGCCGGGGCTGCTTTGCGGCGCCGCAGGAAAGCCCAGCCCGCTGCAAGGCCTAGCCCCGCCGCCAGGCCGCCCACGCCGGCGTAGAGCGCCAGTCGCTCCAGTTCGGTGATGAGCACGTTGTTGAAGGTGTTGGTGGACAGGTTGAGAGCGATGATTTTCCACTGGCCGTCGACTTTGCGCAGGCTTGCCGTCCAGCGGGTCTCGAAGCGGAAGACCGAGCGGTGGTGGGGGGTGAATTCATCGGCTGTGGTGCCGTGGGCCACGGCGAAATCACCGTAGAAGGTAGCGGGGCCGGCGATCTTGGGGTGGGTGGAATACTTGCTCAGAATGGTGCCCGGAGCGTCGCCCACCATGCGTCTGAAGTAAGCGCGGACTTCGTCGGGGCCGTTGGAAACTTCGGCGTTGAGCCAGGTGACGACGGCCTTGTCGTCGATGTGCCTGGCCATCAGATCGACATTGGCGTCGTTGATGCCGCTTTCCACGTCCTTGAGGATGAGCAGGAGCGCCTGGCGGTCGGCGGCGCGGTCGTCTTCGGCGGCGTAGGTCATGGGGTTGAGTCCAAGGCTGAGCAGCAGGGCAAAAATAAAGGAGCGCACGGGCTTACTCCTGGGCGGAAGGGGGCGGGGTTGGCGTGGGGAGAGTCTGCCCAAGGCCGGTCGGGGAAGCAAGGGTCGCCAGGGCCCGGCGGTGCTCCGGTCCCTGGACCGCCTGGGGGCGGGCCGCCTGGACCCGGGCGAGGGCATCCCCCATGTCATTCGCCCGGCCGCTCAGCAACAGCCAGGCAGCCACGGCCGCGGCGCTGCGGGAGTAGCCCAGGGCGCAATAGACCAGCACGGGGCCGTGGGGGCGCAGGGCTTCGATGGCCGCCGCGGCAGCGGCGAGGTCGGCGGGCTGGGGCGGGACGAGGTCCAGCCAGGGCAGGCTGATGCGCCGCGCCGGGCCGCTGGGGGGCGGGAGCTCGGGAGCCAGGTCGAGCAGGGCGGCGTAGCCGCCGCTGTCCAGGCCGCTGCCGATGGGATGGCGGCCCAGCCAGACGCCGTCGGTGATGGCGACCGCCCGGGGCACGCCCCGGGTCCACAGGCGGGCGTTGAGTCGGGCCGCCAGGGTGTAGGGGGCCAGGAGCCAGGCTGCCGCGGCGGAGCGCTGGCCGTCGTCTTCCCGGAAGACGCGGGCGCCCAGGCCGCGGTAGGCCAGGGCCACGGCGGCGAGGGAAATGGCCGGCCACAGCAGCCACAGGGTCCAGCCCCCCCAGGCGCCGCTCAGGGCGAGGCCGGTGCAGATCAGGGCGCCCAGGGCGTAGCGGCCGGCGAGGCGGCGGCGATGGGGGTCGCTGACGGGCTGCCAGCGGGGGCGGAGGCCCCGGTCGGGGAAGAGCCAGAGGCACAGCAGCCCTGCGGTGGCGCCGCTGGGCAGGTCGATGAAATGATGCTGCCAGGTGGTGAGGGTTGAGAGGGCGATGAGCAGGGCCCAGGCCCCGGCCAGGCCGCGGGCCGGCCCCCGCAGCCGCGGGGCGAAGCGGGCCCAGATGATGAGCAGCAGGCTGATGTGCAGGGCCGGCGCCTGGTTGTAGGGCTTGTCGAAGGCCGCCAGGGCGTCGAAGAGCGGGGACCAGGGCGCGCCGATGGCGGGCCGCTCGGAGCTGTTGCGCAGGGGAAAGACGAGGAAGCAGGCGACGCTGATCACCTGGGCGCCGAGAAGGCGAAGGCCGTGGGTGTCGACTTCCCGCTGGCTGCGGCAGGCCAGGAAGGACAGGCCGTAGAGCAGGTCGATGGACCAGTAGGGCACGATGGTCCAGGGCAGGAAGGGAATGGCCGCCTCCCACGGGAAGATGACGCTCCGCGTGACGCCCCGGGCTTCGGCCAGGGCGTTGGCCGCGCCGTAGCTGAGAAAGAACAGGGGGCCGAGGAAGGCCAGCCAGGCCAGGGCGCGCCCCCAGGGCCAGGGCGGGGCCGCCGGGGTGGCGTCGCTCACGGCCCGGGCCGGCGCCGGGCCAGGGAGACGGTGAAAATGCCCCAGCGGTCGATGCGCTGCTCCAGTTTTTCGAAGCCCGCCGCGGCGACCAGCTGGTCCAGTTCCGCCTGGCTGCGGCGGCGCATCACCCAGGGACGGCCCTCCCGGTGGCTGGTCAGGGCGCGGGCGATGAGTTCCAGTTGCGGGTGCCAGGGCTGGCCGGTGTAAATGAGGTAGCCGCCGGGGGCGACGGCGGCGGCGAGGCCGGTCAGGGATTCCCGCACCGGCCCGTTGTCGGGAAAGAGCTCATAGAGTCCGGAAACGATGGCCACGCCGGCCTGGGGGGTGAGGGCGGCGAGAGCCTGCCGGTCGAAGGCGTCGCCTTCCTCGAAGCGGCCGATGTCGGCGTAGCCGCGCTCGGCGAGCAGCGTGCGCCCGGCGGCCACGTTGCGGGGGCTGAAATCCCGCAGCAACAGGGCGGCGGGTCGCACGGGGGCGGCCGCCACGGCGTCGAGGACGTAGCGCCCGTGGCCGGCGGCGATGTCGAGCACCCGCGCCGGACTGCCTTCCTCGGCGAGGCGAGCCAGGGCGCGCAGGATCAGTTCCTCCAGATGGCGTTTTCTCTCCCGGATGCCGCGCCAGCCGATGGCGTCGAGGTAGGTCCGGTCGATGAGGCGCCCCAGGGGGCCCCGGCCCGTGGCCTGGTTGCGGTAGATGTAATCCAGGGTGCTGCCGGAATCGAAGCCGGTGTCGCGGCCCAGCTTGAGGCCTGTAGAAAGCAGGGCGCCGAAGCGGAGTCCGGCGCGGGTGGCGGCCCAGTAGAGACCCCGGGCCGAAAAGGGCGACAAGGGCGCGGCCAGGGCGGCGGCTTCATCGTGGGTGGGGCCCTGGCGGTCGGCGTCGCCGAGGTCCACGGGCGCCGGGGGCGCTGCGAAGCGTTCGCTGATGAAGCGGCGCACCGCGGCCACGGCGGGGGCGCGGTCCCGCTCGCCCAGGGTGTCGTGATAGAAGTCGGGAAAGACGTGGCGCTCCTTCACCGGGCTGCCCAGGGCCTCGAAATAGGCGTGCTGGGGGCCGGGATGGACGACCCAGTCGCGGCCGGAAAGCAGCATCTGGGTGGGCAGGGTGACGGTCGCTGCGTCGGCGACGATGCGTTCGGCCACCGCGTAGAGTTCGAGCAGGATATTGACCGAGATCGAGCGGCTGATGAGGGGGTCGCGCTCGTAGTCTGTTTGGCGCGCGGCATCCTGGGTGAGGAAGCGGGCCTTCACATAGCTGGTGACGAAAAAATTGCCGCGCAGGGCCTGCCACAGGCGCAGTCCGGGGCGGGCCAGGGGGACGTAGAGCTTGACCTTGAAGGCCGGCGCCGCCAGCACCTGGCAGCGCAGGGGCGGTGCGTAATCGTGCACCCAGGCGGCAGCGGCCACGGCGCCGACGCTCTGGGCCACCACGGCCATGTCCTGGAGGGCGATGCCGTGGCGGGAGCGGATGTGGTCCGCGAAGGTCTGCATGTCGCGCACGGTGAAATCCAGCCCCGGCGCGTAGCCGCGGGGGCCGGGGGAGCGGCCGTGGCCCCGGGCGTCCCAGGCGAAGATATCGAAGTCGGGGAGGTCGAGTTCGTTGGCCAGGTGACCCATGCGTGCCGAGTGCTCGTGGCCGCGGTGGAAGAGCAGGACGGCACCCTGGCGTGGGCCGGTGGCGGGCCAGTGGCGGTAGAACAGCGCCACGCTGTCGTGGGTGGTGAAGGTGGAGTCGAGGACGGGGCGGGGCGCGGACATGGCAAGGGAGAGCCCGGCGGGGCCGGGTGGGGGGCGGTGCGGACCGGCGGATTATGCCGGCTTGCCGGCCGTCCCGGGAAGGTCGAGGCTACCCGGGCCGCCGGCGTCGCCTCAGAGCAGCAGCCAGTGGTCGGCGGCGCTCAACTGGGCGACGGAAACGCCCTGCAGGGTGATCGAATCGTCGCCGGCGTGGATGACGGCGCTGCCGCCACCGTCGGTATGGGCCAGCACCTCGGCGTGGGAGGCGAAGCCCAGGCCCCGCAGGTCCAGGGTGTCGTGGCGGGCGAGGGTTCCCGGATTGAAGTCGATGATGCGGTCGTCGCCGAAGTCAGGGCCGAAGACGAAGTGATCCTCGCCACCGCCGCCGATGAGCAGGTCGTCGCCGCGCCCGCCCAACAGCACGTCGTTGCCAGCGCCGCCCAGGAGCTTGTCGTCCCCGTCCCGCCCTTCCAGGCGGTTGGCGCCCGCGCCCCCCACCAGGTAGTCGTCGCCACTGCCGCCGATGACGTTTTCGAAGGAACGCAGGTTGGCCACGCCGTACTCCACGCCGACCAGACGGCCCACCTGAAGGTTGACCATGACCGGGCTGGCAAAGCTCGAGAGGTCGAGGGTGTCGTTGCCGTTGCCGCCACTCAGGGCGTGGTAGATGTCGCCGCGGGGGGCGGGGTCGACCACCAGGGTATCGTCGCCCGAGCCGGCGTCTACATTGGCATTGCTGCGGTCCACGATGACCCTGTCGGCGCTGGCGCTTCCCCGCACCACCGCCTGGCCGCTCTGGGCCACGATGGGGTTGTAGACCTGGAGGTCCGCCCCATCCGCAACCTGGGCCGCGCCGTCGCTCACCTGGTAGGAAAGGGCGGCGGCGCCCACGAAGCCGGTAGCCGGGGTGAACAGCCAGGTGCCGTTGCCCTGGTCGCTCAGGTTGCCGCTACCCGCGGTGACGGAGAGGCCGAGGACGCTCAGGGTGTCGCCCCAATCGACGTCGCTGGCGTTGGCCAGCAACTGCTCGCGGGTGATGAGCATCGCGCCACTGCCCGTGGCGCTGCCCAGATCGACGCGGCCGGCCACGGTCGGCCCGTCGTTGCTGCCCAGGACCGTGAGAACGAGGTTGGCCTGGGCCGTGAGCCCGGCGTTGTCGGCGGCCAGGTAACTCACCGTGACCTGGGCCGATTCCCCCTGGCGCAGGGCGTCGAACAGGGTGCCCGGTGCGAAGGCGATCTGGTTGCCGGCCAGGGAGACGGCGGCGCCGGCGTTCAGGCCATCGATGGCGGTGTTGCTGCTGCTCACGCTCACCGCGCCCAGGGAGGCGAGGTGCAGGGTGTCGCCGGCGTCCGGGTCGCTGTCATTGGCCAGGACATTGACCTGGCGGGCCTCGTTTTCCCCGGCACTGGCGGTGTCCCCCACCGCGACGGGGGCGGCGTTGGAATTGGGGTCGGGGATGTCCGTATCTTCGGTGCGCCGGCTGAAGTCCCAGGAAAAGACGTGGGGGTCGCCCCTGCGGCCCCCGTCGAGTTCCCAGGTGGACAGATGAATCTGGCGGAAGTCGAAGGCGAATTCCTCGCCGTCCTGACTGCCCTGGACTTGGGAGATCAGCACTTCGCCCAGCTTGAGGTCGAAGACCGTCTGCCCCCGTTCGTCGCCGCTCGTGCCCACCAGACGCACCGACCGGATGACCTCTCCGCCGGCGACGTGCTGCAGCAGTTCCGCCAGATCGCCGCCCGGGGCGAAGCGGATGGCCAGAGGCGAGACATCGGATTCGAACCTGACCAGCGCCCCGGCTTCGGCCGTGTTGCCGATGGAGAGGGCGTAGTCCTCGACGTCGAAGGCGCCCTGGAAACCCCGGGCGGTCGAATCGCCGATCAGGCCGTCGATGTAGAAGAAAAAGCGCTGTGCGCCCCCGCCGGTGGTGTCGTGTGGGATGTCGGGGGGGGCGATGGTGCCGCCCGTCCGTCCATTCGGGACGTCCCAGGAAAAGGTGCTGGGGGAGGAGAGGCTGCCGTCGGCGCGCACGTTCCGGGTGGTCAGGCTGAAGCCGTGATAGGCGAATTCCAGGGAATCGCTGCCGCCGAGGGCGTCATTCACCGCGGCTACCGTCGCGTCGGCCAGGCGCAGGTCGTAGGTAATTTCCTGCCTGTCGCCGTCGGTGACGCCGATGAGACGCACGCTGTCGATCAGTTGACCAGAAGCGGTGTCGTGCAGGAGTTGCGTCAGACCGTCATCCAGGGAAAGGGTGACGCTGAGGTTGGAAAAGTCGGGGCGACCGGCACCCGCGACGGCTCCAATTCCGCCGGTCGAGACCAGATCGACGTCGAAATGGTGGGACTCCACGGCGAAGGCGCCGCGGGCGAGGTCCAGATCCACGCCGCCGTTGATGCCTTCCACCAGCAGGTAGAACTGGGTTGCAGCGCCGCCGGTTTCGGGCCCCGAGGGCGTGGTTTTGCCTACGGACGCCTCCGCTTCGCCGGTGACGAGATTCCAGGCGAAGGTGTGAGGGCTGGAATTCCGGACACCCTTGTCGTCGATATCGTAGGTGTCGAGGACCAGTCTTTCATAGGCGAAGCTGATGCTGTCCGTGCCATCTGTCTCCCCCAGCGCGCTGATGTGGGCATCCCCCAGGCGCAGTTCGAAGGTCTTTTGCGGGGTCCCGCTGGTGCCCGCATTCTGTACCCCGACGAGGCTGACGGATTCAATCGGGCTTCCCTGGGTCAACTGGCTCAACAGTGAGGTGAGTCCGTCGCCGAGGGACAGGCTGACCTCCAGATCGCTGAAATCCGGGCGGCCCACGCTGCCCCGCAGGCTGGCAATCTCGATGCCCAGATTGTAGGCGTCGATTTCGAAAGCGCCCTCGAAACCCCGCACCGTCGAACCGCCATTGACGTCCTCAATCAGCAGGAAGAACTGGTTGGCGGCCCCCCCAGTCCCTTGGTTCGGAATGTCCGGTTTGGTGATGGCGGTGTCCCCGATATGGTTGCCGGCCACGTCCCAGTTGAATTCGGAGGGCGAGCCCAGGCCCCCGCCCGCTTCGACGTCCCAGGTTTTCAGGATGACTTGGCCGAAATCGAAGGCCAGGGAGTCGCCCTCCGAGGATTCGTTGATTGCCGCGACATGGACGCTGCCCAGGCTCAGGTCGTAAGTGGTGAGCCTCTCTCCGTCGTCTTCGACCACCCCCACGAGGCGCACGGAACGCAGTACCTCCCCTTGCGCGGCAGTGCCCAGGAGGGGGGAGAGGCCGTCGACCAGGTCGAGATTGACCCTCAGGCTGGAAAACTCGGTGGGGCCGGAGACGATGTTGCCCTCCACGTCGAAGCTCACCGGAGTGTTGAGGGCCAACTGGTGGGCGTCGACCTCGAAGGCGCCTTCGAAGCCCTTGGCCGTCGAATCGCCGCGTATCCCGTCGATGTACAGAAAGTAGCGTTCCGCCTCGCCGCCCGTCTCTTTGCTACCCGGGGTGACGTTGGGGATGCCGCTGTCGGGGACGTTCCAGGAAAACTCCTCATCCTCTCCGCTGGCCTTCGCATCGTTTCCAGTAGTGGTGAGTTTCAGGGCCTCGAAGGCGAATTCGACGGAGGCGGTATTGTCCGCCTGCTCGAAGGTGGTGATGACCACGCCGCCCAGGTGCAGGTCGTACTGAGGCGTGAGGGTTCTCCCGTCGTCGCTCATGCCGACCAGGCGCACGGCGCGGAGGGTCTCGCCGACAGCCGCGTAGGCGAGCAGGCCGGTCAGGCCATCGCTGATCTCCAGGTCCACGGCGAGGGAAGCCGTTCCCCCGGCGCTTTCCCCGGGGACGGCGGTGGTGAGCGCCTCCAGGGTGGCGGAAAGGCTGTAATCGGTGATTTCGAACGCCCTTTCCGCACCCCGGGCGGTGGAGCCGCCGTTGAGGCCTTCGACGAAGAGGAAGAACTTGGTGGGGTTCCCGCCTGGGGTTCCCGAGCCGTCCGCGGTGTTCGGCTTGGGAATCTCGACGTGTGCCTCCTGCTGCGCAACGAGATCCCAGGAGAAGTGGTTTTCCTGGCCCCGGCGTCCGTCCGCCAGGATGTCCCAGACGCTGACGCTGATGGCGTTGAAATCCAGGCTGAGCTGGTCGGCTGCGATGCCGTCCTCCACCTTGCTGACGATGGCGTTTCCCAGCCGCATTTCAAAGGCGATCTCCGCACGGTCGCCTTCGGTCATGCCCACCAGCCGGACAGGCCCCAGTGTCGTGCCATTGAGGGCAGAATCCAGCAGGCGGGTCAGGCCGGCGTTCAGGTCCAGGGAAAGGTCGAGGGGCGAAAAATCGGCCCGGGTGATCTCCCTCTCCTCCCCCAGGACGGTGATGAGACTGTCGATCTGGTAGTCGAAGACCTGAACGCCGGCAAAGGCGCCTTCGAGGCCCCTGGCCGCCGACCCACCGTCGATGCCGTCAATCTGCAGGAAGTAATTCATGGCGAGGGCTCCGTTCTTGGATGGGGGCAGCGGGATCGTGCCGCGGGGGTGAGGCTGAGAGAAAGCAAGTTCCGTTCTGTTTTCCGCAAAAAACCTGCCGCCCCAGGCGCAGCGGGGCGTGGCGGGATCGAGGAGAGGCGCCGGGGCCTCCCCTGGCGGGACGGGAGTGTCAGGAAATCCGACACGCCCGCCTGGGGGGAGGGGCGCTCAGTTGAGGGAGGAGAACACCTTCTTGAGCATATCGCTGCCGGCGCCCAGGGGGTTGGCGCGGATGCTCTTTTCCTTTTCGGCGATCATCAGGAAGAGGCCGTCCATGGCCTTCTCGGTGACATAGGTGTCGAGGTCGGCGTCCTTCTTGTCGATGAGGCCCAGGCTGGCGCCCTTCTTGGCGAACTTGTTGTACTTCTTGGCCAGATCGACCTTCTTGGTCGCTTCCTGGACGATGGGCAGGAATTCCACCGCCAGTTGTTCCGAGGTGGATTTGCGGAAGAACTTGGTCACCGAATCGTCGCCGCCGGTGAGGATGCCCTTGGCGTCCTGCACGCTCATGCTCTTGATGGCATTGACCAGAATGGGCTTGGCCTTGACCACGGCCTTTTCGGCGGCCCGGTTCATGGTCACCACCAGCTCGTCGGCCTGCTTGCCCATCCCCAGGGCGCGCAGGCCCTTTTCGATGGTTTCCAGGGATTCGGGCAGGGGAATCTTGACCTTCTTGTTGCCCAGGAAGCCGTTTTCCTTGCCCAGGCTGGTGACGGCAAACTCGGCGCCGGTGCTCAGGGCCTCCTTGAGGCCGGAATTGGCCTCGCCGGAGGTGAGATCGGCCAGGCTGCCGGCCTGGGCGACGTTGAGCAGGGTGGCGAAGAGGGCGGCGGCGGCAAGACGGATGAGGCGCATGGGGAATCTCCTGGGGAAAACGGTGTTGAAGGTGTTGGCGATGCAACCGTCAATATAAGCCAAAGCGGCGCCTTGGTGCATGGCTGCGGCATCTTCACCGAAAACCCCGTTTGACAGGCCGGCGGGCGGGTTCGATACTGGGCCACTACTGTCCGGCGCAGCGGCCGGCTCGAGGGAGAACCAGGGGGCACGCCATGAAACTCTTGCACGAATACCAGGAAAAGCGCCGACTGGCGGAAGAAGCTGTCCGCCTGGTGCGCAACGGCGAGAGCATCGTCGTCCCCACCGGCGTGGGCGAACCTCCCACCCTGCTCAACGCCCTGGCTGCCCAGCGCAAGGAATTCCTCGGCGTCACCGTCGCCCAGCTCCTGCCCCTGCGCAAGTTCGATTACTTCGATCCGGCCACCGTGGAGCACGTGCGGCATCTCTCCTATTTCTTCAGCGCCGCCACGCGCGTTGGCGGCCAGGCGGGCTGGATCGACTACGTCCCCGCCTATTTCTCCGAACTGCCCATGCTGCTGGACCGCGAACAGCTGGCCGCCGACGTGGTCTTCACCATGGCTTCGCCCATGGACCAGCACGGCTATTTTTCCCTCTCCCTGGCCGCCGACTACACCATGGCCGCCATCCGCCGCGCCAGGACGGTGGTGCTGGAAGTCAATCCCAACGTCCCCTTCGCCCACGGCAATTGCCACGTTCACCTTTCCCAGGTGGCCGCCCTGGTGGAAAGCGACGAGCCCATCCTGGAAGTCGGCCTGCCGCCGGTGGGACCGGTGCAGGAGGCCATCGGCAAATACGTCGCCGACCTCATCCCCGACGGGGCCACCCTCCAGATCGGCTACGGCAGCATTCCCGACGCCGTGGTGATCCAGCTCGCCGACAAGCACGATCTCGGCATCCACACCGAAATGATCGGCAGCGGCATCATGACCCTGGTGGAAAATGGCGTGGTCACCAACCAGCGCAAGAACTGCCACCGGGGCAAGATGCTGGCCAGCTTCGCCCTCGGCGACCGCAAGCTCTACCGCTTCATGCACCGCAACCCCGCGCTGGAAATGCACCCGGTCGATTTCACCAACGATCCCTACCTGGCCGGGCAGAACGACAACCTCATGGCCATCAACGGCACCATGCAGATCGACCTCGTCGGCCAGTGCGGCTCGGAAACCCACGGCTTCCTGCCCTACTCGGGCACCGGCGGCCAGACCGATTTCGTGCGGGCCGCCAATCGCTCCAAGGGCGGCAAGGCCTTCATCGTTCTGCCCGCCACTGCCAAGGACGACAGCGTGTCACGCATCGTCCCCACCCTCTCCACCGGCACCCACGTCACCACCGGCAAGAACGACATCAGCTACGTGGTGACCGAATACGGCGTCGCCCAACTGCGGGGCAAGACCGCCAAACAACGCGCCGAAGCCCTCATCGGCATCGCCCACCCGGATTTCCGCGGTGAGTTGCGGGAGGCGGCGAAGAAGATGCATCTGCTGTAGGGGGTAGGGCGCTGAGCAAGCGTGTTGCGCGTCGGTGCGCTGTGTAGTAACGTCGCTACATTACATGTTTACCGAGGAGGTGTGGTTATGACCATCACAACCTTATCCAGCCGGGAGCTGAACCAGGACGTTACCCGTGCGAAAAGAGCGGCCAAGAGCGGTCCCGTGTTCATCACCGATCGTGGCAAGCCTGCGCATGTCTTGTTGAGCTTCGAGGACTACCAGCGGCTAACCAGGCAGCGGCGCAATATTGCCGATGCGCTGGCGATGCCGGGTATTGCGGAGCTTGAGTTTGAGCCGCCGCGGGTCAGGATCGAGCCCCAGGTCGCTGATCTCTCGTGATGTACCTTCTCGACACCAACGTGGTGTCCGAACTGCGCAAGATTCATGTTGGTAAGGCCGACGCCAACGTCGCGACATGGGCAAGAAGCGTCGATGCTTCGGAGCTCTTTGTGTCCGCCATCACCCTTCTGGAGTTGGAGTTGGGCGTGTTGGCCCTGGAGCGCAGGGACCCAGGCCAAGGAGCCCAGCTGCGGATGTGGCTGGAGCAGCAGGTATTGCCCGAGTTTTCAGCGAGAACGCTACCCGTCGATACGGCTGTGGCACGGCGCTGTGCCCGGCTGCACGTGCCCGACAAGCGCAGCGAACGCGACGCACTGATTGCGGCGACGGCACTGGTCCATGGCATGACAGTCGTCACCCGCAACGTGGTGGATTTTCAGGGAACCGGCGTGCCGGTTCTCAACCCCTGGGCCGCGAATTCGATCTGATTGCTTGGGGACGCGGGCGTCAGGCCACTCTTGCGACGGGGGTTTCCGCTCGATCCAGCATCCTGGCGATCACCTCCACCTCCCGCACCAGATCCCCCAGATCGGGAATGTTGAAATCCCGCTCCAGGCAGGTGGGCACGGGGCCAGTGCGGCGGTAGGCTTCTTCCAGCAGATGCCACACCGGGTCGATCACTGCGGCGCCATGGGTGTCCACCAGGAGCCCGTCCGGCTCGGTGTAGTGGCCGGCCACGTGGATGTAGCAGGTCTTCTCCAGGGGCAGCGCAGTCATGAATTGCAGCGGGTCGAAGCCGAAATTGCGGCTATTGACGTAAATGTTGTTCACATCGAGATGCAGCAGGCAGTCGGCTTCCGCCACGATGGCCGAGATGAATTCGGTCTCGCGCATCTCCGCCCCCGGGGGGGCGACGTAGTAGGAGGCGTTCTCGATGCCGATCTTCATCTCCAGGATGTCCTGGGCGCGGCGGATGCGCTGCGCCACCCAGCGGACGGCATCACCGGTGAAGGGAATGGGGAGCAGGTCGTAGAGCTGCCCATCGTCGGAACACCAGGAGAGGTGCTCGGTGTACAGGGCCATGCCGTGTTCGGCCATGAAGGCCTTGATGCGGCGGAGCAGCGCTTCGTCCAGGGGCGTGGGACCGCCCAGGGAAAGGGAAAGGCCGTGGCAGACGAAGGGATGGCGCTCGGTGAAGTGGCGCAGATCCTTCGCCGACCGGCCGCCCATGCCGGCCCAGTTTTCCGGGGCCAGTTCGAAGAAGCGGAGCGCCGCGGGGACGCCGGCCTTGAGGGGCTCGATGAGTTCGCGGCGAAAGCCGAGTCCGGCGCCGGTGGGAGGGGTGCGGGGCATGGGGGAGAAGGCTGAAGGGGGAAGGACGGGGCGCGCCGGGCGCGCCCCGGGGGGGAATTACTTCTTCTTGTCGGCGCCGCACTTGGCTTCGCCGCACTTGCCGTCCTTCTTCTTGTCGCCGCCGCAGCTGCCGTCCTTTTTCTTGTCGGCGCCACACTTGGCGTCCTTCTTCTTGTCGGCGCCGCACTTGGCTTCGCCGCATTTGCCGTCCTTGGCCTTGTCGTCGGCGGCAGCGAGTTGATAGCCGGAATCGAGCTTGGTGAGACTGAAGGGGTTGTCTGCCGCGTGGGCGATGGGGGCCAGCAGGGCGGTGGCGGCGAAGGCGGTGCCGACGGCGAGGGAAAGGGTGGTCTTCTTGCTGCTCATGATGGGTCTCCTGACAGGGGGGGTTTGGCCGCGGGGGCCGGGATCGTGGTTTCGGTCGGCTGCTTGGTCAAGCGGCGCGCTCCGTACAGGCAGGTACGCGACAGCCCGCCGTTTGGATGCAAAAAGCCAATCATGGTTCCGTCATCAGCTTTTCCAGGGCGGCGACGAGGTCGGGGCCGTCCCAATCCGCTTCGCCCGTAAGACGCGCCCGCAGGCGGCCCCGCCGGTCGATGACCAGGGTGGTGGGCAGGGCGATGGCTTTCCAGCGGGCCATGGTGGCTCCCTCTGGGTCGAGCAGAAGAGGGAAACCCACCGGCACCGTGGCGGTAAAGCGGCGCACGGCGTCGGCATCCTCGCCGACATCTACTCCGAGGACTTCCATGCCTCTGGGCGCCAGGCGGGTGCGCAGGCGGTCCAGAGAAGGCATCTCGGCCCGGCAGGGCTTGCAGTAGGTGGCCCAGAAATTGACCAGGACCAGCTTGCCGCGCAGTTGGGCGAGGTCCACGCCGCGGCCGTCCAGGTCGCGCAGGACGAGCGGTGCCGCGGGGGTGGGGGTTAGGGGGCGCAATTCGGCCGCCCGGGCGGGCAAGGCGAAGAGCGCTGCGGCCAGGGCCAAGGCGCTGGCGGTCAGCCGGATCAAGACTCCGCGGTCCGGCGCACCGGCGGCGCTGCGTGTGCGGGGGGGCGGGCGTCGCGGTTTCATGGTGTGCTCGTGGGCTCTCTCTTCTTTGCTTCGGCCGCCAGGGCAAGAAGGTCTTCGACGCTGAACAGGGGCCGTGAGCAGCGGCCGTCGGCGCAGACGAAGGCCGCTGCTCGGCTCAGCTCCGGGTAGGCGACATCGGGATTGGGCAGTGGGCCTTCGCGGCGGTCCCACCACTCGACTCGCTTATAGACTACCGGCCAGCGGGCGGCGGCGGCGAAGAGGCGGCGCGCGGCTGGGTCATCGCGGCGGCCGACCACGGTGAGGTGGGCGGGGTCGTTGGCCAGCTCCCTGTCGGCGATGAGGATGCCCGGGTCCGATACCCGGGCCAGGGCGACGGCGGGCGTGGCCAGGTAGCGCATGGCCGATTCGGCCATGGTCCGGTGGCGCGCTTCGCCGCTGTAGTGGGCCAGCAGGTTGGCGGCCCGGGCCAGGGCCAGGTTTTCGTCCAGGGTGGCGACGGGGGCCAGGGGGCCGGAAGGGACTGCGCTGCGGTAGCCGGGGACTGCGGGAGAGGCGAAGCGGTCGGCAATGAAGTCGGCGGTGGTCATGGCTTCCGCCAGCCAGCGGCGTTCGCCCGTGGCGCCGTGCAGGGCAAGCAGGGCGCGCAACATTGCAAGGCTGTCGGCCAGATAAGGGCCGCCCCGGTCGTCGGCACCGTGGGTGTAGCCGCCCCGCGGCAGGCGGCGCAGGACCATCATGCGCTCCACGGCGAAGGTGGCGTCGTCGAGGAGTTGCGGCAGGCCGGTGGCCAGGTGGGCCTGGACCAGGGCGGTGGCCAGGAGGCCGTTTTCCCGGGCGTAGATGGCCTTGTCCACCCGGGGGACGCCCCGCCGGGTGCGTGCCGCGTCGCCCAGGGCGAAGTAGGCGGCGGCGTGTTCGCCGGGTCGCAGGTCGGCGTCCTGGCTGGTGTAGAAGCTGCCATCGGGAGCCCGCAGGAAGCGGCGCAGGTAACGATGGATGGCGAGCAGGGCGTCCCGGTCCCGCGGGTCGCCGGTGGTGGCGTAGCTCAAGGCGAAGAGGCGCAGGTAGTCGGCCTGGATGAAGCCCAGCTTCTCGTAGTGCGGGTGCTTCCAGTCGCCGCCGGTGGAATACTGGTAGACCCCGCCCCACACCGGGTCCAGCAGGCGCCGTGCCCCGGCGAGGCTGCCCCGGGCGATGCGCGCCCCCGTGGCGTCGCCTTCCGTGGCCCGCAGGAGGGCGAGTTCGGCGGCATCCCGGTCGACGACCTTCTGGGCACCTTTGAGCCCGCCGCGCCGGAAGTCGTTGCTCTCGACCAGGCGTTTTTCCAGTTCGGCCCGTGTTGCTGCGTCGAGGAAGGGCGACAGCGCCCATTGCACCGGAGGCGTGGTTGTGGGGTTTTCCGGCGAGGGGTCGGCGACCACGGCGGCGAGGAGTCGCTGCATGGCTTCCGGGGCGAGGTAGCCGGCCCGCTTGACGATCTCGCGGCCCTCACCGTCCAGGATGATGAGGGCCGGCCAGCCATAGTCCCGATAGCGCTCGGCCAGATCGGGCCGGGCATCGTGGTCGGCCCGCACGGGAACGTAGTGTCTGGCGACCGCCTCCGCCACCGCTGGGTCGCTCCAGGTGCGCTCGTCCATGACGTGGCACCAGTGGCACCACACCGCTTCCAGTTCCAGGAGCACGTAGCGCCCCTCGGCCCTGGCCTGGGCGAAGGCGGCATCGCCGTAGGGCTGCCAGGGAACGAGCCCGGCAGTCCCCCAGGCGAAGGGCGCCCAACAGCAGAGGGCGATCAATCTGAACAGAACGCGCATGGTGACTCCAGGGAGTGGCGTCGGGTCCTTCGACGCCCTTGTGGCGAGTACGCGGATTCGCCGCGTCCGGATGCGGTCCGGGGCAGGGCAGGCTTGGTGGCCGCCGCCGGAAGGCTTAGGATGAAGCCCTCTGGCAGCCGACTGGCCTTGCTGCCACGATCGGAGGCCCATGGCGAATTTCAATATCAGTCTGCATCAGGCCATCTATTCGCTCTCGGATGCCCTCGATCTGGTGGGCGTCACCCACATCCACCACGGCAAGCGGGTCGCCTATATCGCCGCCGAATGCGGCAAGCGCCTGGGCTGGAGCGGCCAGCGCCTCGACGACCTGTTCCAGGCGGCGATCCTCCACGACTGCGGTGTGTCCAAGACCATCATCCACTCTCGTCTGGCCCAGTTGGAGTGGGAGCACGAAAACGACCACTGCGACAACGGGGCGGCCCTGCTGGCGCGCTGTCCCTTGCTGGCCAAGTTTTCCGAGGTGGTGCGCCACCACCACACCCATTGGCAAGCGCTGGCCGGGATACCGCTGTCCGAGGAAACGGCCCTGGCCGCCAACTGCATCTACCTCGCCGATCGGGTGGATATCCTCACTCTGGCGAGCCTCAAGGACAATGCCAACGTGCTCCTGGGCATCGATGAGACCCGGCGGCGCGTCGCCGAGCGACGGGGAAGCTGGTTCCATCCCGATCTGGTCGACGCCTTCTTCGATCTGGCGCGTTCCGAAGCGTTCTGGTTCCGCCTGGAAGGGGACCAGGTGGCCGGTTATGCCGCGGGTTGGCTCGAACACGGGGATCAGGGCGAAATCGCCTTTGCCGAGTTGCGCAGCCTGTTCCACATCTTTTCCGTGATCGTCGATGCCAAGAGCAGCTTCACCAGCAAGCATTCCGATGCGGTGGCGCGGCTGGCGCGCTTCCTCGGCGAACGGATCGGGCTCGACCAGCGCCGCTGCGAATTACTCGAACTCGCCGGGCTGCTGCACGACCTCGGCAAGCTGCGCATTCCCGACGAGTATCTGGAAAAGCCGGGGAAGCTGACGGCCGAGGAGTACGCCATCGTCCGTCGTCACAGCTTCGACACCTATAACGTCCTGAAGAACATCCGCGGCCTGGAAGAGGTCGCCCTGTGGGCTGCTCAGCACCACGAGCGGGTCGACGGGTCGGGCTATCCCTATCACCTGCGCCGGGATTCGCTCTCCCTGGAGGCGCGCATCGTCGCGGTGGCCGACGTCTTCCAGGCCCTGGAGCAGCACCGCCCCTACCGGGCGCCGCTGCCGCCCGGGGAAATCCTCAGCATCCTGCGCGAAGAAGCCGACGCCGAAAAGCTCGACGCCGACGTGATCGCCTGCGTGGCGGCCAATCTGGACGAGTGCTGGCGGATCGCCTTCATCGAATGATGCGGCTGGACCCCGCGTCCGCGCAGCCATCGGATCGGGTGGGGCTCCCCGTCGCTCGCGCCGCTCAGGCCACTCCGGCCGTATGGGCCTGCTGGTCGGCCCAGTAGCTGGAGCGCACCATCGGCGCGCAGGCGGCGCCGCTGAAGCCCAGGGCGGTCGCCTCGGTTTCGTACATTTTGAAGATGTCGGGATGGACGTAGCGGGTCACCGGCAGGTGGTGGCCGGTGGGGGCCAGGTATTGGCCTATGGTGAGCATTTCCACGGCATGGGCGCGCAGGTCGCGCAGCACGTCGACGATCTCCTCGTCGGTCTCGCCCAGGCCGACCATCAGGCCGGACTTGGTGGAAACCGCCGGGTAGCGGGCCTTGAACTGCTTGAGGAATTCCAGGGAATGGGCGTAGTCGGCGCCGGGGCGGGCCTGTTTGTAGAGGCGGGGCACCGTTTCCAGATTGTGGTTGAGCACGTCGGGCAGTGCCTGGCCGAGGACACCGAGGGCGATTTCCATGCGGCCGCGGAAGTCGGGCACCAGGGTTTCGATGGTGGTGGTGGGGGAGGCTTCCCGCACGGCGCGGATGACGTCCACGAAGTGCTGGGCGCCGCCGTCCCGCAGGTCGTCCCGGTCCACGCTGGTGATCACCACGTAGCGCAGTTTCAAGGCGGCGACGGATTCCGCCAGCTGGCGGGGCTCGTCCGGGTTGGGGGGCAGGGGCTGGCCGTGGCCCACGTCGCAGAAGGGACAGCGGCGGGTGCAGATGTCGCCGAGGATCATGAAGGTGGCGGTGCCGCGGCCGAAGCACTCGCCGATGTTGGGGCAGGTGGCTTCTTCGCAGACGGTGTGCAGCTTCCGCTCCCGCAGCATGGACTTGATCTCGCCGAAGCGTCCGGCGCTGTTGCCGGCCTTGACCCGGATCCACTCCGGTTTCTTGAGGGGGGCGCCCACGGGGACGATCTTGATGGGGATGCGGGCGGTTTTTTGTTCGCCCTTTTGCTTGACGCCGAGTTTGCGTTCATTGGCGGCCATTTACGACTCCAGTTGCTGTAGCAAGTGTTGGCAAAGCCCCTCGCCCGCCTCGTGAGCGGTGAGGGGAAGATTGAGATCCTTGGTCTGGATGACCTTCAGCCCCGGGTAGCCGCAGGGGTTGATGGCTGCGAAGGGGCTGAGGTCCATGTCCACGTTGAGGGAGACACCATGATACGAGCGGCCGTTCCGGATGCGTAGCCCGAGGGCGGCGATCTTGGCCTCGCCCACATAGACACCGGGGGCGCCATCGCGGCGTTCGGCCGTAACATGGGAATCGGCGAGGAAGTCGATCACCGCTTGTTCGATGGAGTTGACCAGCTCCCGCACCTTGAGTTTTCTCCGGGTGAGGTCGAGGAGGATGTAGATCACCACCTGCCCCGGGCCGTGGTAGGTGACCTGGCCGCCCCGGTCGATGGGTACGATGGGAATGCCCACATCGCGCAGGATGTGCTCCGGCTTGCCGGCCTGACCCAGGGTGTAGACGGGGGGGTGCTCGACGATCCACAGTTCGTCCGGGGTCTCGGCCGTGCGGGCAGCGGTGAAGGCGCGCATGGCGTCGAAGGTCGGCACATAATCGGCCAGGCCGAGGCGGCGGACGACGGGGGCGAGCGCAGAGTGCCCGACCCGCGCTCCGCCTTGCCCCTCACCGCTCACTGCTCGCCCCTCACGCTTCACCTACAGAACCACCTTCACCAGGGGGTGGGAGGTGAGTTCCAGGTACAGGGCATCGAGTTGCGCCTTGGACGTCGCGGTGACCGTGCAGGTGAGGCCGAGGTACCTGCCCCCCGAACTGGCGCGCATCTCGACGGTGGTGGAATCGAAATCCGGCGCGTGGCGGGTGACGATCTCCAGCACCGCCGTGGTGAGGGCGTCGTTGGCCTGGCCCATGATTTTCAGGGGAAAGGCGCAGGGAAATTCGAGGAGGGTTTCCTTTTCGCTCATGGTCTTCCCTCTCGCCGCATGACGACTTCCTTGAAGTCCTGATACCAGGCGCCCATGGCGGCGGCGACCGGCCCCGCCAGGCCCGTGCCGACGGGCTGACCGTCGAGCCGGGTGATGGGCAGGATTTCCCGGGTCGAGGAGGTCATCCAGACCTCGTCGGCCGCGCGCAGTTCCGCTTCCGACACCGGGCGGGTTTCGGCCGGCAGGCCATGGGCGGCGGCGAGTTCCAGCACCACATCGTAGGTGACTCCGGGCAGGATGAGGGGGCCCTTGGGGGGCGTGGCCACGACGCCGTCGCGCACGATGAAGATATTGGACGCGGTTCCCTCGGTGAGCCAGCCTTCGCGCAGGAAGATGGCCTCGGCGCAGCCCGCGTCGGTCGCCTGCTGGCGGGCCAGCACATTGGCGAGGACGGCGGTGACCTTGAGGTCGCAGCGACCCCAGCGCAGGTCGGGCACGGTGATGGCGGCGACGCCCTGCCGCCGCAACTTGGCCGACGCCGTGACCAGGGGCGACGCGAAGCCGAAGACCGTCGGCGCCACCGTGGCGGGCGGGAAGGGGTGGTCGCGCCGGATGTCGGCGCCCCGGGTCACCTGCAGGTAGATGGCCTGATCTTCCCAGGGGGCGCCGGCGATCAGGGTCTCGACCAACGAGCGCCAGCGGGACGCGGGGTAGGGGTCCGCCAAGCGGATCGCGGTCAGGGTGGCGGCCAGCCGGGCCAGGTGCTGCTCCAGCCGGAATGGCCGGCGGGAGTAGACCGGAACGACCTCGTAGGCGCCGTCGCCAAAGAGAAATCCGCGATCCAGGGGCGAGATGCGCGCCTGGGCCAAGGGCACGAAGGCGCCGTCGAGATAGACCGGATCGGCGACGCCGTCGGTCATCAGGCGAACCAGAGCCGGATGGTGTCGATCAGGCGGCCCAGGATGCCGGCCTGGCGCACGTTCTCCAGGGCCAGCACCGGGTACTCTCCGAGAGGCTTGCCGTCCAGAGCCACCTTCAGGGTGCCGAGAACCTGGCCCTGCTGGATGGGGGCGATCAGCCTGGGCTGGGCGACGAATTCCCTGGTGACCTTGGCGGCGAAGCCGGTGGGCACGGTAATGGAGAGATCGCTGGCGAAACCTGCCTTGATCAGATTGGTCTCGCCCTTCCACACGCGCAGGGAAGCGACCTCCTGGCCCTTGGCGGAGATTTGCACCGGCTCGTAGAACTGGAAACCCCAATTGAGCAGCTTTTGCGATTCGCTGGTGCGGGTGGCGTCGGACTTCGCCCCCAGGACGACGGAGATCAGGCGCCGCGGCCCGCGCTTGGCCGAACCTACCAGGCAATACCCGGCGGCCTCGGTATGGCCGGTCTTGATGCCGTCTGCGGTGGGGTCGATCCAGATCAGCCGGTTGCGGTTCTGCTGGGTGATGTTGTTGTAGCGGAATTCCTTCATCGCGTAGTACTTGGCGTACTCCTCCGGGAAGTCGCGCACCAGGGCGGAAGCGAGAAGGGAGAGGTCTCGCGCCGTGGTGTAGTGCTGGGGATCGGGCAGGCCGTTGGAGTTCATGAAGTGGGTGTTCTTCATGTTCAGGCGCTGGGCCTCGCGGTTCATCATCTGGGCGAAGGCTTCTTCGCTGCCGGCGATGGCCTCGGCCAGGGCGATGCAGGCGTCGTTGCCCGACTGGATCTCCATGCCCTTGATCAGGTCTTCCACCAGCACCTGGGTGCCAACCTGGATGAACATCTTGGAACCGCCCGTACGCCAGGCTCTCTCCGAAACCGGGACGGTCTGGTTGAGGGCGATGGTCTTCTGCCTGAGCGCCGCGAAGGTGAGGTAGGCCGTCATCATCTTGGTGAGGGAGGCCGGCTCGACGCGCTCGTCAGGCTGCTCGGTGGTCAGGATCTGGCCGGAACCCGTGTCGAGCAGTAACCAGGACTTGGCAGCCACTGCGGGCGGGACCGGGAGTTGTTCGGCGCGAAGGGAAAGGGAAACGAGCAACGAGAGGCCGCAGGCGGCCAGGAAATGGAGTAGAGGAGTCATTGTGCAGTGCAGCGGTTGGGGGTGGAGGATTATAGCGCGGCCGCTCCGTCGCCCCCCAGACGCACCGCACAGAGCGCTTCCACAGCCGGGTGGGCGAGGCGGCGGGCATTGGCGATGGCAAAGATCTGCTCACTCACGCCCTGCAGAGGGCCGACCGGATGAGCCCCCAGTTCGGTGGCGACCGTGGCGGCCAGTTCCAGGGGGGCAGGGAAGAGGCCCAGGCCGGAGCGGCCGAAGGTTTGCAGCAGGGCGCTGTCCTCGAATTCGCCCACGATGTCGGGCTCGATCCCTGCCTCGTCCAGCCAGAGGTCGATCTGGTCCCGCAGGCGATTGTGACGGGTGGGGAGAAGCAGAGGGGCGGCGGTGAGGCTAGCCGGGAAACCCGGCCGCAGGGCATCGGCGAGGGGCGGCGTGCCGAAGAGGCCGACCGCCAGCTCGCCCAGGGAGTGACTGTGGAGGCGCAGATTGCCGCCGCCCGGGGCGGGACGGTCGGTGAGGACGACATCCAGACGATGCACCGCCAGATCGGCGAGCAGATCCTCGAATTCGCCCTCGTGGCACACCAGGCGCAGGCGGGCCGGCGGGGCCTGGACCTCGGCCAGGAGCCGCTGGGCGACGAGCTTGGGCAGGCCGTCGGAGACGCCGGCCACCAGACGCAGACGTTCCGGACCTTCAGGGCGGGCGAGATGCTCCTCCAACTGGTCCCCGAGCTGAAAAATGCGGTCCGCGTAGTTCAGGGCGCTGCGTCCGGCCTCGGTGAGGGCCAGGCCACGTCCCTGTGCGGCGAAGAGAGAGCGGCCCAGGGAGCGCTCCAGGACGGCGATCTGGCCGCTGACTGTCTGGATGGCGACCCCCAGGCGCTCGGCTGCTCGAGTCAGGCTGCCTTCCTGCGCCGCGACCCAGAAGTAGTGCAGGTGCTTGTAATTGAGCCTGGGCATTGCTTCTGAAAATTTCGAATCGTTGTTCAATTTTAATCCGATTTATTCGGATTGTTTCCCTGGAGTAAACTGCTCGCCGTGTCGTTCACCCTCCATCAGGAGATTTTCATGAAACGTGTCATCCTCTTTCTCGTTACCAATCTGGCGGTCATGCTCGTTCTCGGGCTGGTCACCAGCCTTCTGGGCGTCAATCGCTTCCTCACCGCGAATGGGCTCAACCTCGGCATGCTGCTCGTCTTCGCCGGGGTCATCGGCTTCGGCGGCGCCTTCATTTCCCTCTGGATGTCGAAGACCATGGCCAAGTGGAGCACCGGCGCCCAGGTCATCGAGACGCCGCGCAACTCGACCGAGTTCTGGCTGGTGGATACCGTCGGCCGATTGGCCCAGAAAGCCGGCCTGCCCATGCCGGAAGTGGCCATCTACGACGGCGAGCCCAATGCCTTCGCCACCGGCGCCACGCGCAACAGTTCGCTGGTGGCCGTCTCCACCGGCCTCCTGCAGGGGATGAGCCGGGAGGAAGTCGAGGCGGTGCTCGCCCACGAGGTCGCCCACATCGCCAATGGCGACATGGTGACGCTGACGCTGATCCAGGGGGTGGTCAATACCTTCGTGGTCTTCATTTCGCGGATCATCGGTTACGCGGTCGACTCCTTTCTGCGCAAGGGTGAGGAAAATAGCGGCCCGGGCATCGGCTACATGGTGACCAGCATGGTGTGCGAACTCGTCTTCGGTATCCTGGCTAGCATCGTCGTCATGTACTTTTCGCGCCAGCGTGAGTTTCGGGCCGACGCCGGCGCTGCCAGCCTGCTGGGAACGCCGCGGCCGATGATTGATGCCCTGCGTCGCCTGGGCGGTCTGCATACCGAGCCGCTGCCGCAAAACATGGCGACGGCGGGCATTGCCGGTGGCAAGGGCTGGATCTCGCTGTTCTCCAGCCACCCGTCCCTGGAAGACCGCATCGCTGCGTTGAGCGCCCGCTGACCGCCTGGCGCCGCAGAGGACGGCGACAAGAGGAAAGCGAGGCCGACCGGGGTTCGCCAGGCCGGGTCGAGAAGGTTTTCGGCCCGGCCTATTACTTTAGTAAGTGTGGTGCACTTCACGGGCTCCCCAGGGAGGGGCGCCCTACAATCGCAACTGTCATTGAGTTGGGGCCTGGGTCCCGAAAGTTGCGAACGTGGTCATGATGAATTTGGGCGAGCAAGCGATGCTGTCCTCGTCGGTGGACATGCAGGAAGGGATTGCCCGCCTCTCCCGGGGGAGCTATTTCCGGGAGGCCTCCCTGGAAATGACGCTCAGTATTCTCACCGAGTCGGCAGCCGCTGCAACGGGCGTTGCGCGCGTCGGGATCTGGGCGCTTGCCGGCGAGCGCGACGAACTGCGCTGTCTGGAAGTATTCGAGCGTGCGTCCAATCGTCACAGCAGTGGCGAGTGCCTGGCGGCTGCGGACTATCCTGCATACTTTGCCGCCTTGCAGGGAGAGGGCGCCATCGTCGCCGATACCCCCTACCTGCATCCGGCGACTTGCGAACTGGCGGCGGATTATTTCCCGCAGCACGGTGTGTCGGCCCTCCTGGCGACGCCCATTCATATCCGTGGCGAGTTTCAGGGGGTGATTGCCCTTGAGCAGGTTGGGCCGCGGCAGCCCTGGACCACCATGCATCG
Organism: Betaproteobacteria bacterium; assembly: GCA_016720065.1. Lineage (NCBI taxonomy): Bacteria > Pseudomonadati > Pseudomonadota > Betaproteobacteria > Betaproteobacteria bacterium. The sequence continues at coordinate 87,879 of JADJXY010000001.1, forward strand.
CATCTTTGCCCAGGCCATATCGAATCTGGTGACCCTGGCCCTGGTCGAGTTCGAGGCGGCGGAAGCCCGCAAGCAGGCCCAGACGGCCAGCGAGCGCCTGCGGGCCGTATTCGACGCCGCGCGCGATGCCATGCTGCTGGCGGACGGCGACACGGGCATCATCCTGGACGCCAATCAGCGGGCGGAGGCCCTGTTTGCCTTGCCGCGTGCGCGACTTATCGGGCGCCATCAGCGCCAGCTTCATCCCGCCGCCGAAGGCGAGCGCTGCGCAAGGGCCTTTCGCGAAGCCGTGTCGGGCCTTGCTCCCGACCCGGTCAGGGTTTCCATCCTGCGCGGAGATGGCGAGAGCCGTCCAGTGGAAATCCAGGCCGAAGTGGCCGATCTGGGGAACGGCCGCCGCTTGATCCTGGGGATATTCCGACCGTTGTAGCCTGCGAGACCCGCCGCAGGTCTTGGGCTCGGCTGCCGTGCGGGTCGTTTCCCTCGCCATGGCCCGAGCGATGGCTGCGCTTTGCGCCGTGATCGTGCGCCTCTGGTCTCTGCGCTCGGGGGTGCCCAAACAATTCACAGGCTCGGATTACCCCTGGAGCAGGCCAGCGGGCGGTGTCGCCGGCTATGTGCCGGCTTCCGTCAGGGGTTTACCTGGTCGCGATCCCCGCCGGTCAGGCGTCCGATCAAGTCTTCCAGTTCGGCGATCAGGCCCAGGACCATGTTCCGGGGTTCCTCTGCCTCCAGGTCCACCCGTTCTCCGGCGCGCAGAGGCAGGGTGCGAACCAGTCGGCCCGCGGCGAGGGCAACGTCTCCCAGATCAAGGGCATCGGCGACCCGGGCCAGATCGGCGGCAGCGCGTTTGAGCGCCATGGGGTCCGGGGGGAGCGCGGCGCAGGCGAGGCGCATCTTCTCCAGGCACTCGTGGCCCTCTTCGGCGAACAGACGATCGAGCACGGGCGAGCGGGCGGGAGCTTCTCTTTCCTTGGCCACCCGCTCCAGGCGGGAGGCAAAATGCCGCGCCCGTTGCGGAAACGCTTCATGTTCCAGGGCGTCCACCACAGCGAAGCACTCCACGGCAGCGCTGATTGCGGTGACTAGGCGGGAATTGCCGAGGCCGGCCGGTTCGTCGAGGCGGTCGGTGGCGCTGGCCACGGCCTCGCTCAAGGCGAGGCAGTCCACATCCTGCAAGGCCAGGGCAGCGGCGGAAAGCGCAAAGACCGCCGGGCGCAGCGCCGCCAATCCTCCTCCGTTCCGGTCGCTCCAGGCTGCCTGGACATCTGCCCAGGCCTGGTTCCAGTGTGCTGCTGCCTTGGCCGGAAAACGGGGATTCCTGGGCCTTGCCAGCAGGGGCAGAATGGCCGCCGTGGCTTCCAGCGTGGGCGCCAGGGCCGCCCGCGCGTCGTCACGGTCCGAATCGGACAGGGTCATGGATTGGCGAAGCGATCAAGGGCCGCGACGACTTCTGGCGGCGCCTGGACGAGTTCGATGAGGACGCCTTCGCCGCTCAAGGGGAATTCCTCGTTGCCCTTGGGGTGGACGAAGCAGATGTCGAAGCCGGCCGCCCCGCGGCGTATGCCTCCGGGCGCGAAGCGCAGGCCCTGCCCGGAAAGCCAGGTCACGGCGGCGGGCAGATCGTCAACCCACAGGCCGATGTGGTTGAGCGGCGTGGCGTGGACGGCAGGTTTCTTTTCAGGATCGAGGGGCTGCATCAGATCGACCTCGACCTTGCCGGGACCGCTGCCCAGGGCACAGATGTCTTCGTCCACATTCTCCCTCTCGCTCACGAAATTGCCCGTGGGCGCCAATCCGAACAGATCGACCCACAGTGTGCGCAGGCGGTCCTTGGAAGGAGCACCGATGGCGATCTGCTGCAGGCCGAGAACCTTGAAGGGGCGTTGCATGGCCGAATTCTCCCGTGACTTGATAATTCATAATTATAATAACTTCCCGGGGCGCGGTCACGCCTGGCGGGATGAACGGCTGCAGGCAAGGAGGAGCAGGCCGGCGGCGACCATGGGCAGCGAAAGCCACTGCCCCATGCTGATCGTGTAGGAATGCCCGAAAATGCCAGCGTCGGGTTCGCGGAAATATTCGGTCAGGAAGCGAAAAATGCCGTAGCCGATGAGAAAGGCGCCGGAGATTGCTCCCCTGGGTCGTTTCCGTCCGGAGTACAACCAAAGGAGCGCGAACAGTGCGAGTCCTTCCAGGCCGACGTGGTACAACTGCGAAGGGTGCCGTGGCACTGCATCGCCGGCCTGAGGGAAGATCATGGCCCAGGGCAGGCCAGGGTCGGCCGGTCTGCCCCAGAGTTCGCCATTGATAAAATTGCCCAGGCGGCCGGCGGCGAGGCCGAGGGGCACGAGCGGTGCGATGAAGTCGGTGACGTCAAGCCAAGGTCTGTCATGCTTCCTCGACCACAGCGCCATGGCGACCAGCACGCCAAGAAAACCGCCGTGAAAGCTCATGCCCCCCTTCCATACGGCCAGGATTTCCAGCGGGTTGGCGAGGTAGTGGCCGGGCTCGTAGAACAGGATCTGGCCCAATCGCCCGCCGAGAATCACCCCCAGGACGCCGTAGAAGAGGAGGTCGTCCAGTTGCTCCAGGGTCCAGTCCCCGTGCACACCACGCCCAATGCGGTGGCGGCCGAGGAGATAGAACTGGGCGAAGGCCACCAGGTACATGAGGCCATACCAGCGTACGGCAAGGGGGCCGAGGGAAAGCGCCACTGGGTCGAATTGGGGGTGCAGGAGCATCGGGGAAAGGGTTTCGGCTAGAATTGGCCGATTATAGTCGCGGCCGCTCGAGCGGCTTTGTACGGAGTCTGTCATGCCCCACTATCGTTCCCGCACTTCCACCCATGGCCGCAACATGGCCGGCGCCCGCGCCCTCTGGCGCGCCACCGGCATGAAGGATGGCGATTTCGGCAAGCCCATCATCGCCGTCGTCAATTCCTTCACCCAGTTCGTGCCGGGGCATGTCCACCTCAAGGACCTCGGCCAGCTGGTGGCGCGAGAGATCGAAGCGGCGGGCGGCATCGCCAAGGAATTCAATACTGTTGCCATCGACGACGGCATCGCCATGGGCCACGGTGGCATGCTCTACAGCCTGCCTTCCCGTGACCTGATCGCCGATTCCGTCGAGTACATGTGCAACGCCCACTGCGCCGACGCCATGGTGTGCATCTCCAACTGCGACAAGATCACCCCGGGCATGCTGATGGCCGCTCTGCGCCTCAACATCCCCGCCGTCTTCGTTTCCGGCGGCCCCATGGAGGCGGGCAAGGTGAAATGGGAAGGCAAGACCATCGCGGTGGACCTCATCGACGCCATGATCAAGGCCGGCGACACCAAAGTATCGGATGCCGAGGTAGAAAGTTTCGAGCGTTCCGCTTGCCCCACCTGCGGCTCCTGTTCCGGCATGTTCACCGCCAATTCCATGAACTGCCTGACCGAAGCCCTGGGTCTAAGCCTGCCCGGTAACGGCACCGTCGTCGCCACCCACGCCGATCGCAAGGAGCTCTTCCTCAAGGCGGGCCGCACCGCGGTTGAGCTGTGCAAGCGCTACTACGAGCAGGACGATGTCACGGTTCTGCCCCGTTCCATCGCCACCAAGGCGGCCTTCGAAAATGCCATGGCCCTGGATGTGGCCATGGGGGGCTCCACCAATACCGTGCTGCACATCCTGGCTGCGGCCCAGGAGGCGGGGGTCGATTTCACCATGCGCGACATCGACGCCATTTCGCGCAAGGTACCTTGCCTGTGCAAGGTAGCGCCTGCCACCCAGGACTACCACATCGAGGACGTGCACCGGGCCGGGGGCATCATGGGCATTCTGGGCGAACTGGACCGCGCTGGACTCCTCCAGCGTGACGTCCCGACGGTGCATACCAAGACCCTGGGCCAAGCCATCGACCGCTGGGACGTGGTGCGCGAGCACGACCTCAAGATTCACCAGTTCTTCAAGGCGGCCCCTGGCGGAGTCCCCACCCAGACGGCCTTTTCCCAGGATCGCCGCTATAACGAACTGGACCTGGACCGCACCCACGGCTGTATCCGCAACGCCGCCAATGCTTATTCCAAAGAAGGTGGCCTGGCCGTACTGCATGGCAACATCGCCCGCGATGGCTGTATCGTCAAGACCGCCGGCGTCGATGAATCCATCTGGATATTCACCGGCAGGGCCCGCGTCTACGAAAGCCAGGACGCTGCCGTGGAAGGCATTCTCGGTGGCGAAGTGGTCGCCGGCGACGTCGTGGTCATCCGCTACGAAGGTCCCAAGGGCGGCCCGGGGATGCAGGAAATGCTCTACCCCACTTCTTATCTGAAGTCCCGTGGTCTAGGCAAAGAATGCGCATTGCTCACCGACGGGCGCTTCTCCGGAGGCACCTCCGGCCTGTCCATCGGCCACGCTTCGCCAGAAGCGGCGGATGGCGGCGCCATAGGCCTCATCGAAACCGGCGACAGCATCGAAATCGACATCCCCGCTCGCCGCATCCACTTGGCCATTTCGGACGCCGAACTGGGCAAGCGTCGGGCGGCCATGGAGGCGAAGGGAACTGCCGCCTGGAAGCCCGCTCAGCGTGAGCGCCTGGTGTCTGCCGCCCTCCAGGCCTACGCACTCATGACCACCTCCGCGGACAAGGGCGCGGTGCGCGACGTGAGCCAGATCGAGCGTCGTCGTTGAGCGGTGTCAAGGCTGCTGGCCCGTTGATTGCGCCGTATCGTCAACGCGCGGCGACGAAGGCGCGTTAAGCTTTTGCCGTCGCTGTCTCGTTCCCTTGCGTGCTTTCGCGCACCGGTAAAAGGGCTTATCATCGGCGGCGCTTGTTTACCAACCGACAGATGGAGCGAATAAATGAAAGCAATCTACGTTGCGATGATGGCCGCCGGTATCGTCATGGCTGGTCAGGTCCAAGCCGACGAGGCGCTGGCCAAGGCCAAGAACTGCATGTCCTGCCACGCCGTCGACAAAAAGCTGGTTGGCCCTGCCTATAAGGATGTCGCGGCCAAGTACAAGGGTGACGCCAAGGCTCCTGCTGCCCTGGCTGCCAAGATCAAGGCGGGTGGCAAGGGTGCCTGGGGTGAAGTTCCCATGCCCCCCAACAACGTCACCGAGGACGAGGCCAAGAAACTGGCTGCCTGGGTTCTGTCCCAGAAGTAAGTTCGGCACGCCCAGCAAGACCGGCTTTGGCCGGTCTTTTTGTTTGTGGGGTGGCAGCAAAACCCGTTGACAGGCTTTCTGGGCATCTGGATAATCGCGGGTTCTCTCGGAGGGGTTCCCGAGCGGTCAAAGGGATCAGACTGTAAATCTGACGGCTCTGCCTTCGAAGGTTCGAATCCTTCCCCCTCCACCAGTAAGTTGTCGTAGTACCTTGTGGTGCGGTGCGAAGAGAGCGTTTAAGCGGGTGTAGCTCAATGGTAGAGCTGAAGCCTTCCAAGCTTAAGACGAGGGTTCGATTCCCTTCACCCGCTCCATCGTGCTGTGGCTGAAGTTTTCTGAGGTAGGCCCATGTGGCTCAGTGGTAGAGCACTCCCTTGGTAAGGGAGAGGTCGGCAGTTCGATCCTGCCCATGGGCACCACCGACTGGCTGGTTCATTGTTGATTTTCTTGATTGATTTGGGGAAATGGTATGGCTAAGGAAAAATTCGAGCGTACGAAGCCGCACGTGAATGTGGGCACGATTGGCCACGTTGACCACGGCAAGACCACGTTGACGGCGGCGATCACCACGGTGCTGTGCGCCAAGTTTGGTGGCTCGGCCAAGAAGTACGATGAAATTGACGCGGCGCCGGAAGAAAAGGCTCGCGGCATCACCATCAACACCGCCCACGTCGAATACGAGACGGCCAACCGTCACTACGCCCACGTCGACTGCCCGGGCCACGCCGACTACGTCAAGAACATGATCACCGGAGCCGCCCAGATGGACGGCGCCATTCTGGTCTGCTCCGCTGCCGACGGCCCCATGCCCCAGACCCGCGAACACATCCTGCTCGCCCGTCAGGTGGGTGTGCCCTACGTTCTGGTGTTCATGAACAAGTGCGACATGGTCGACGACGCCGAACTCCTCGAACTCGTCGAAATGGAACTGCGTGAGCTGCTCTCCAAGTACGACTTCCCCGGAGACGACACCCCCATCATCCACGGCTCCGCCCTCAAGGCCCTGGAAGGCGACAAGTCGGAAATTGGCGAAGCCTCCATCCTGCGGCTGGCCGACGCCCTCGACTCCTACATTCCCACCCCCGAGCGCGCCATCGACCAGCCCTTCCTGATGCCTGTGGAAGACGTCTTCTCCATCTCCGGTCGCGGCACTGTCGTCACCGGCCGGGTTGAGCGCGGCATCATCAAGGTTGGCGAAGAAATCGAAATCGTCGGCATCCGCCCCACCGTCAAGACCATCTGCACCGGCGTCGAAATGTTCCGTAAGCTCCTCGACCAGGGTCAGGCCGGCGACAACATCGGCGCCCTGCTGCGGGGCACCAAGCGGGAAGACGTCGAGCGCGGCCAGGTGCTGTGCAAGCCGGGCTCCATCACCCCGCACACCCACTTCACGGGCGAGGTGTACATCCTCTCCAAGGACGAAGGCGGCCGCCACACCCCGTTCTTCAACGGCTACCGCCCCCAGTTCTACTTCCGCACGACGGACGTGACCGGCTCCATCGACCTGCCCTCGGGCGTCGAAATGGTCATGCCCGGCGACAACATCGCCATGACGGTCAAGCTCATCGCCCCCATCGCCATGGAAGAAGGCCTGCGCTTCGCCATCCGTGAAGGCGGTCGTACCGTCGGCGCCGGCGTCGTCGCAAAAATCGTCGAGTAATCGCCTTAGCAACAAACAAGGGCGCTCCGGGGAATCCGGGGCGCTTTGGTGTCTCTGCTGCAGGGGTATAGCTCAATTGGCAGAGCGTCGGTCTCCAAAACCGAAGGTTGGGGGTTCGATTCCCTCTGCCCCTGCCATTCTCTAGAAACGCGCATTCAATGGCCGACAAAATCAAGTTCGCGCTGGCGCTGCTGCTGCTGGCGGCGGGCGTGGCTGGCTTCTACCTCCTGTCCGAGCAGGCGATGATCCTCCGTGTGCTGGCGGTACTCGCCGGCGCGGGGGCGGCTGTGGCAGTGGCGTGGCAAACGGAGCCAGGGCGGCGTTTCTTCACCTTTGCCCAGGAAGCCAGCGACGAGACCAAAAAGGTTGTCTGGCCGAGTCGCAAGGAGACCATGCAAACCACCGGGGCCGTGTTTGCCTTCGTCGTGGTCATGGCTCTCATGTTGTATTTCACCGACAAGACCCTCGAATGGGCACTCTACGATCTGATCCTGGGCTGGAAGAAATCATGAGCAAGCGCTGGTACGTCGTCCACGCCTATTCCGGCTTCGAAAAGAGCGTCATGCGCGCCATCCAGGAGCGCATCAATCGGCAGGGGATGCAGGAGCACTTCGGTCGCATCCTCGTTCCGGTCGAGGAAGTCGTGGAAATGCGCGGGGGCCAGAAGGCCATTTCCGAGCGCAAGTTCTTTCCCGGCTACGTGCTGGTCGAAATGGACATGAACGACGACACCTGGCACCTGGTGAAAAACACACCCAAGGTCACCGGGTTCGTCGGCGGAACCGCCACCAAGCCCACGCCGATTTCCGAGAAGGAAGTCGCCAAGATCATGCAACAGATGCAGGAAGGGGTCGAAAAACCCCGTCCCAAGGTGCTGTTCGAAGTGGGCGAGGTCGTGCGTGTCAAGGATGGCCCCTTCACCGATTTCCATGGTTCGGTGGAAGACGTCAATTACGAGAAGAGCCGCCTGCGGGTCTCGGTGACCATCTTCGGTCGTGCCACGCCGGTGGAGTTGGAGTTTGCCCAGGTCGAAAAGGCCTGAGTTGAGTAAAGGATGAAAAGTGAAAGGTGAAACGGCTTAAACCCAGAGGGTTTGGACCGTACGCATTTCCCTTTCATCTTTCACACAGCAGTAACAAGAGGAGCGTCAGTAGTCGGAACTCCGGCGAAGCCGCGTTACCACTCATCTTCAAGGAGTCATCATGGCCAAGAAAATCATTGGCTACATCAAGTTGCAAGTGCCGGCCGGCAAGGCGAATCCTTCGCCCCCGATCGGTCCGGCTCTCGGCCAGCGCGGCCTCAATATCATGGAATTCTGCAAGGCCTTCAACGCCCAGACTCAGGGCGTGGAACCGGGTTTGCCGATTCCAGTCGTCATCACGGCTTTTGCGGACAAGTCCTTCACCTTCGTGATGAAGACACCGCCGGCCACCATTCTCATCAAGAAGGCCGCCGGTATCCAGAAGGGGTCGCCCAAGCCGCATACTGACAAGGTGGGCAAGATCACCCGTGCCCAGGCTGAGGAAATCGCCAAGACCAAGGCCCCCGACCTCACCGCCGCGGACCTCGACGCCGCTGTGCGGACCATTGCCGGCTCCGCCCGTTCCATGGGCATCACGGTGGAGGGTCTCTAATCATGGCAAAGCTTACCAAGCGTCAAAAGGCCCTGCAGAGCAAGGTCGTTCCCCAAAAGCTCTATCCCGTCCAGGAAGCGCTGCAATTGGCCAAGGACACCGCGGCCGCCAAGTTCGATGAGTCTATCGACGTGGCCGTCAATCTGGGTGTCGATGCGCGCAAGTCCGACCAAGTGGTTCGGGGTTCCGTCGTGTTACCTGCCGGAACCGGCAAGAGCGTCCGCGTTGCCGTGTTCGCTCAGGGTGACAAGGCGGAGGCCGCCAAGGCTGCCGGTGCCGATATCGTCGGTTTCGACGATCTGGCTGCCGAAGTGAAGGGCGGTAATCTCAATTTCGACGTGGTCATCGCCACGCCGGACGCCATGAAGGTGGTCGGTCAGTTGGGCCAGATTCTGGGTCCCCGGGGCTTGATGCCGAACCCCAAGGTGGGCACCGTGACCATGGATGTGACCACCGCGGTCAAGAACGCCAAGGCCGGTCAGGTGCAGTACCGGACCGACAAGGCCGGTATCGTGCATGCCACCCTGGGTCGTGCTTCCTTCTCCGTCGAAAATCTGGAGACCAACCTCAAGGCGCTGATCGAAGCTCTCAACAAGGCCAAGCCCGCGTCCTCCAAGGGGCAGTACCTCAGAAAAATCGCCGTCTCCGCGACCATGGGTCCGGGGGTGCGCATCGACCAGGCATCGCTCCTGGGGCAGTAAGAACTTTGGGCCGTTCTCCGGTGCCGCGTGTGCCGGGGGGCGGATCGTCAAAGACCGCAGGTGCCCGGGCATCCGTCCGGGCTTAATGGCATAGCGGCCTGCGCAGACGGTGTACCCAGAACAGGATTCAAAGCCGGCCGGCAACGGACGGTGAAGCTTCTGGTTCAGGTCGCCGTGGGTGCGGCAGGATTTTCCTGCCGTGTTTGGACTTGAAAGGAGGAAAGACCTGTGGGTCTCAATCTGAACGACAAAAAAGCTGTCGTGGCTGAGGTGTCGGCGCAACTGGCCAACGCTCAGACTATCGCGCTGGCTGAATACCGCGGTATCGAGGTGGGTGATCTCACCGTGCTGCGCAAAAAGGCTCGCGAATCTGGCGTTTACCTGCGTGTGCTGAAAAACACCCTGGTGCGGCGCGCTGTGGCTGATACCCAATTTGCCGGCCTGGCCGAGCAAATGGTGGGTCAGCTGATTTACAGCGTGTCGGCCGACCCGGTCGCCGCGGCCAAAGTCTTGAACGACTTTGCCAAGACCAACGACAAACTGGTACTCAAGGCCGGCTGCTATGCCGGCAAGGTGCTCGACCAGGCAGGTGTGAAGGCTCTGGCCTCCATCCCCAGCCGCGAAGAGCTGCTCTCCAAGCTGCTGTACGTCATGCAAGCACCGGTCGCCGGCTTCGTCCGCGCCCTGGATGCCCTGGCCAAGCAGCGCGAAGAAGCTTCCGCTTGATCCCTACCGCTTACGAACTGAACTAGGAGTTGTTTGAAATGGCTATTAGCAAAGAAGATATCCTCGAAGCCGTTGGCGCCCTGACCGTCATGGAACTGAATGACCTGGTCAAAGCCTTCGAAGAGAAGTTCGGCGTTTCCGCCGCTGCCGTCGCCGTTGCCGGCCCGGCCGCCGGCGCCGCTGCCGCTGTCGAAGAGAAGACCGAATTCACCGTCGTGCTGCTGGCCGCCGGCGAGAAGAAGGTCGAAGTCATCAAGGTCGTCCGTGCCGCCACCGGCCTGGGCCTCAAGGAAGCCAAAGACTTGGTCGATGGCGCTCCCAAGCCCGTCAAGGAAGGCATTCCCAAGGCCGACGCCGAAGCGCTCAAGAAGCAGTTGGAAGACGCTGGCGCGAAGGTCGAACTCAAGTAACAGGCATTGCCCGATGGGCTGGCGGTTTTTTGCCGCCAGCCCTTTTCTGCTTTCTGCACCAGGTTCCGCCCTCCACGAAAATCCCGCTTTGAGCATCGCCTGCCGGCAAACGCAAACGTCGCCCTTGACCTTCCCCGCAGGGAAGGGGAGGCCGTTTGCGTTTGCCCGCTTCCTTTGGGCTTACCACCCGCTTTCCTGATCCCGGAGTTACCATGACTTACTCCTACACCGAGAAAAAACGCATCCGCAAGAGCTTCGCCAAGCGCGCCAACGTGCTTGAGGTGCCCTTCCTGCTTGCGACCCAGCTCGAATCCTTCACCGCCTTCCTGCAGGCCGAGGTGCCCGCCGAGAAGCGCAAGAACGAGGGCCTGCAGGCGGCGTTCACCTCGATCTTCCCGATCGTTTCCCATTCGGGCAACGCGCGTCTGGAATTCGTGAGCTACGCGCTGGGAGAGCCGGCTTTCGACGTGAAGGAGTGCCAGCAGCGGGGCCTGACCTTCGCATCGTCCCTGCGGGCCAAGGTGCGCCTGGTCATCATGGATCGGGAAGCGCCCGAGACCGTGAAGGAAGTGAAGGAACAGGAAGTGTACATGGGCGAAATTCCGCTCATGACCACCAACGGATCCTTCGTCATCAACGGGACCGAGCGTGTCATCGTTTCCCAGTTGCATCGCTCTCCGGGCGTCTTCTTCGAGCACGATCGCGGTAAGACCCACAGCTCCGGCAAACTGCTCTTCTCCGCCCGCGTCATTCCCTACCGCGGTTCGTGGTTGGATTTCGAGTTCGATCCCAAGGACACCCTGTTCTTCCGCGTCGACCGTCGGCGCAAGATGCCTGTCACCACGCTGCTCAAGGCCATCGGCATGTCGTCGGAGCAAATTCTGTCCGAATTCTTCGAGTTCGACACCTTTGCGCTGACCCGAGACAAGGTCGAGTTTGCCCTCGTTCCCGAACGCTTGCGCGGCGAGGTGGCCCGCTTCGACTTCGCGGGGCCCGACGGCAAGGTGCTCGTTCCCAAGGACAAGCGCATTACGGCCAAGCACATCCGCGATGTCACAGCCGCCGGGCTCAAGCAGATCGTCGTGCCGGAGGATTTCATCCTGGGTCGCGTCGTGGCGCGCAACGTCGTCGATACCGGAACGGGCGAGATCATCGCCAATGCCAACGACGAGATCACCGAGACCCTGCTGGCCAAGCTGCGCGAGGCCGGCATTACCACCGTGGAAACGCTGTACACCAATGAACTAGATCGCGGAGCCTTCATCTCCAATACCCTGCGGGCGGACGAAACCGCCTCCAGGCAGGCTGCCCGCGTAGCCATCTACCGCATGATGCGTCCTGGCGAGCCGCCCACCGAAGAAGCGGTCGAGATCCTGTTCAACGGGCTGTTCTACTCCGACGAGCGTTACGACCTGTCGGGGGTTGGCCGCATGAAATTCAACCGCCGTCTGGGCCGGCCCGACGTCATCGAGCACAAGGTCATGGTGCGCGGTCTGGCGTCCAAGGCGGAAGCAGCCCTCAAGAATCTGGCCGACGGTGCCAATCTCCCCCTGGAGACCATCCAGGGTCTGGTGGCGGAATTGCACTACGGCGCCCGTGCTCTGCTGGAGAACACCACCGCTGCGGAAGCCGAAGCCCTGGCAGCCCGCCTCAAGCCCCTGGGCGCCAACGTCGAGGTGCGCGAGCAACTGACCCTCTCTCCGCGGGATATCGTCCAGACCATCAAGATTCTGGTCGAACTGCGCAACGGCCGGGGCGACATTGACGATATCGATCACCTGGGCAATCGTCGCGTCCGTTCGGTCGGCGAACTGGCGGAAAACCAGTTCCGCGCCGGTCTGGTCCGTGTCGAACGGGCGGTGAAGGAACGCCTGTCCCAGGCCGAGTCCGACAATCTGATGCCCCACGACCTGATCAACGCCAAGCCCATTTCCGCGGCGATCAAGGAGTTCTTCGGGTCCAGCCAGTTGTCCCAGTTCATGGACCAGACCAACCCGTTGTCGGAAATCACCCACAAGCGCCGTGTTTCTGCCCTGGGCCCTGGCGGTCTGACCCGCGAGCGTGCCGGCTTCGAGGTGCGCGACGTGCATCCGACGCACTACGGCCGTGTCTGCCCCATCGAAACGCCCGAAGGGCCGAACATCGGCCTCATCAATTCCCTGGCGCTCTACGCCCAGGTGAACGCCTACGGCTTCATCGAAACCGCCTATCGCAAGGTCAATGACAGCAAGGTCACCGACCAGATCGAGTACCTCTCCGCCATCGAGGAGGGTGCCTACGTTGTCGCCCAGGCCAATGCCTCCCTCGACAGCGGCGGAAAACTGACCGACGAGTTGGTCACTTGCCGCGAGAAGGGCGAAACCATCCTGGCCGAGCCCTCGCGCGTCCAGTACATGGACGTGGCACCGGGCCAGATCGTTTCCGTCGCCGCTTCCCTGATTCCCTTCCTGGAGCATGACGACGCCAACCGGGCCCTGATGGGTGCCAACATGCAGCGTCAGGCCGTACCTTGCCTGCGTCCGGAGAAGCCTCTGGTCGGTACCGGCATCGAGCGCACCGTGGCGGTCGACTCGGGCACTGCCGTCGTCGCCCTGCGCGGTGGTTTGGTCGATTATGTCGATGCAGGTCGCGTCGTGGTCCGGGTCAACGATGACGAGACCGTCGCCGGCGAAGTGGGCGTCGATATCTACAATCTGGTCAAGTACACCCGCTCCAACCAGAACACCAACATCAATCAGCGACCCCTGGTGAAGGTGGGCGACCACATCGCCAAGGGGGACGTGGTCGCGGACGGCGCCTCGACCGACAAGGGCGAACTGGCTCTCGGCCAGAACATGCTGATCGCCTTCATGCCCTGGAACGGCTACAACTTCGAGGACTCGATCCTCATCTCCGAGCGCGTCGTCGCTGAAGACCGCTACACCTCGATCCACATCGAGGAACTGACGGTCGTCGCCCGCGACACCAAGTTGGGCCCCGAGGAAATCACCCGCGACATCGCCTCCCTGGGCGAGGCCCAACTCTCCCGCCTGGACGACTCCGGCATCGTGTATATCGGTGCCGAGGTCGAAGCCGGCGACGTGCTGGTGGGCAAGGTCACGCCCAAGGGCGAGACCCAACTGACGCCGGAAGAGAAGCTGCTGCGCGCCATCTTCGGCGAGAAGGCCTCCGACGTGAAGGACACCTCCCTGCGCGTCCAGTCCGGCATTGCCGGCACCGTCATTGACGTCCAGGTGTTTACCCGTGAAGGCATCGAGCGCGACAAGCGCGCCCAGTCCATCATCGATGAGCACCTGCGCCACTACAAACTGGACCTCGCCGACCAGATGCGCATCGTGGAGCGTGACGCCTTCGCCCGCGTCGAGCGCCTGATCCTGGGCAAGAAGGCCAACGGTGGTCCGAAGAAGCTGGCCAAGGGCAGCGACATCACCAAGGACTATCTGGATGGCATGGACCCGCACCACTGGTTCGACATCCGCATCGCCGACGAAGACGTCGCCCAACAGCTCGAGCAGGTCAAGGATGGCCTTGAGCAGGCTCGCAAGGACTTCGACATCGCCTTCGAAGGCAAGCGCAAGAAGCTCACCCAGGGCGACGAACTGCCCCCGGGCGTGCAGAAGATGGTCAAGGTCTACGTGGCCGTGAAGCGCCGCCTGCAACCCGGCGACAAGATGGCGGGTCGTCACGGCAACAAGGGTGTGGTCTCCCGCATCCTGCCGGTGGAAGACATGCCCTACATGGCCGACGGCCGCCCCGTCGATATCGTGCTCAACCCGCTGGGCGTGCCCTCCCGGATGAACGTCGGCCAGATCCTGGAAGTCCATTTGGGCCTCGCTGCCAAGGGTCTCGGCCACAAGATCGGCGACATGCTGCGTGCCAACGCCAATGCCAAGGAGGTCCGCGGTTTCCTGGACAAGGTTTACAACTCCAATGGCAAGCCCGAGCAACTCGAGGAGTTGAACGACGCCGAGATCATGGAGATGGCCGGCAACCTCAAGGAGGGCGTGCCCTTCGCCACCCCGGTGTTCGACGGCGCCAAGGAAGAGGAGCTGAAGGCCATGCTGGCCCTCGCCGGCATGCCGTCCTCCGGCCAGATGACCCTGTTCGACGGCCGTACCGGAGAAGCCTTCGAGCGCCAGGTCACCGTCGGCTACATGCACTTCCTGAAGCTGCACCACCTGGTCGATGACAAGATGCACGCCCGTTCCACCGGGCCGTACTCCTTGGTCACGCAGCAGCCACTGGGCGGCAAGGCCCAGTTCGGCGGCCAGCGCTTCGGCGAAATGGAAGTGTGGGCCCTGGAAGCCTACGGCGCCTCCTACGTCTTGCAGGAGATGCTCACCGTCAAGTCCGACGACGTCAATGGCCGCACCAAGGTCTACGAAAACATCGTCAAGGGCGAGCACAGGATCGATGCCGGCATGCCGGAATCCTTCAACGTGCTGGTCAAGGAAATCCGGTCGCTGGCTATCGACATCGATCTGGAACGTTACTGATTTAGGGCCGAGGAGTTAAACGATGAAAGCATTGCTCGATCTGTTCAAGCAGGTTACGCAGGAAGAGGAATTCGACGCGATCACCATCGGGCTTGCCTCGCCCGACAAGATCCGTTCCTGGTCCTATGGCGAAGTGAAGAAGCCGGAAACCATCAACTACCGGACCTTCAAGCCCGAGCGCGACGGCCTGTTCTGCGCCAAGATCTTCGGCCCCATCAAGGACTACGAGTGCCTGTGCGGCAAGTACAAGCGTTTGAAGCACCGCGGCGTCATCTGTGAGAAGTGCGGCGTCGAAGTCACCCTGGCCAAGGTCCGTCGTGACCGCATGGGCCACATCGAACTGGCTTCCCCCACGGCCCACATCTGGTTCCTGAAGTCCCTGCCGTCCCGTCTCGGCATGGTGCTGGACATGACGCTGCGCGACATCGAGCGCGTCCTCTACTTCGAAGCCTACGTGGTGACCGACCCTGGTCTGGTCAGCACCCTCCAGCGCGCCCAACTGCTCACCGAAGAGCAGTACCTGGAGATGATGGAAGAGCACGGCGACGAATTCACCGCCTTCATGGGCGCCGAGGGTATCCGCGAACTGCTGCGCAACCTCGACCTCAACAGCGAAGTCGAATCCCTGCGCGCCGAGCTGGAAGTCACCGGTTCCGAAGCCAAAAACAAGAAGATCGCCAAGCGCCTCAAGGTACTGGAAGCCTTCCAGAAGTCCGGCATCAAGCCCGACTGGATGATCCTCGAAGTCCTGCCCGTCCTGCCGCCGGACCTGCGTCCCCTGGTGCCCCTGGACGGTGGCCGCTTCGCCACTTCCGACCTGAACGACCTCTATCGTCGCGTCATCAACCGCAACAACCGTCTCAAGCGCCTCCTGGAGCTGAAGGCCCCGGAAATCATCGTGCGCAATGAAAAGCGCATGTTGCAGGAAGCCGTCGACAGCCTGCTCGACAACGGCCGTCGCGGCAAGGCCATGACCGGCGCCAACAAGCGCCCACTCAAGTCCCTGGCCGACATGATCAAGGGCAAGGGCGGTCGTTTCCGTCAGAACCTGCTGGGCAAGCGTGTCGACTACTCAGGCCGTTCGGTCATCGTGGTCGGTCCGCAACTCAAGCTGCACCAGTGCGGCCTGCCCAAGCTGATGGCCCTGGAACTCTTCAAGCCCTTCATCTTCCACAAGCTGGAAGTGCTCGGCTACGCCACCACCATCAAGCAAGCCAAGAAGATGGTGGAAGGACAGGAGCCGGTGGTGTGGGACATCCTGGAAGACGTCATCCGCGAACATCCGGTCATGCTCAACCGGGCGCCGACCCTGCACCGTCTGGGTATCCAGGCCTTCGAGCCGACCCTGATCGAAGGCAAGGCCATCCAGCTGCACCCCCTCGTCTGCGCCGCGTTCAACGCCGACTTCGACGGTGACCAGATGGCCGTCCACGTCCCCCTGTCCCTGGAAGCCCAGATGGAAGCCCGCACCCTAATGCTGGCCTCCAACAACGTGCTGTCCCCCGCCAACGGCCAGCCGATCATCGTGCCGTCCCAGGACATCGTGCTCGGTCTGTACTACGCGACCCGCGAGAAGATCAACGGCAAGGGCGAGGGCATGTATTTCGCCGATGTCGCCGAGGCCGAACGTGCTCTGGCGGCCAAGGAAGTCGACATCCACTCCCGCATCACCATCCGCCTCAAGCAGTACGAAGCCGGCGCCAGCGAGGGTGAGTGGGTGGAAAAGGTGGCCCGGGTGAATACCACCGTCGGTCGCGCGCTGTTGTCGACCATCCTGCCCAAGGGGCTGCCCTTCAAGGCCATCGACAAGGCCCTGAAGAAGAAGGAGATCTCCAAGCTGATCGACGAATCCTTCCGCCGCTGCGGCCTGAAGGAAACCGTGGTTTTCGCCGACAAGCTGATGCAGAACGGGTACGCCCTGGCCACCCGCGCCGGGATTTCCTTCTGCTCGGATGACATGACTGTACCGGCCAAGAAGTACGAGATCATCGCCGAGGCAGAAAAAGAGGTGAAGGAGATCGAGACCCAGTACACCAACGGCCTGGTGACTCAAGGTGAGCGCTACAACAAGGTTGTGGACATCTGGGGCCGTACCGGCGACCAGGTGGCCAAGGTCATGATGGAACAACTCGGTCACGAGGAAGTCGTCGACCGCCACGGCAAGAAGGTCAAGCAGGATTCCTTCAACTCCATCTTCATGATGGCCGACTCCGGTGCCCGCGGCTCCGCCGCCCAGATTCGCCAGCTGGCGGGCATGCGCGGCCTGATGGCCAAGCCGGACGGCTCCATCATCGAGACGCCCATCACCACGAACTTCCGTGAAGGCCTGAACGTTCTACAGTACTTCATCTCCACCCACGGCGCCCGTAAGGGTCTGGCCGACACGGCGTTGAAGACGGCCAATTCCGGTTACCTGACCCGCCGCCTGGTGGACGTGACCCAGGATCTGGTCATCACCAAGGACGATTGTGGGACGAACAACGGCTTTGCCGTGAAGGCCCTGGTCGAAGGTGGTGAGGTGATCGAACCCCTACGTGAGCGCATCCTTGGCCGCGTCACCGGGGAGGATCTGGTGGACCCGGAAACCCAGGAAACCGTCATCTTCGCCGGCACCTTGCTGGACGAAGACATGGTCGAACTGATCGACAAGCTGGGCATCGACGAAGTCAAGGTCCGTACCCCCCTCACCTGCGAGACCCGCTACGGCCTCTGCGCCAAGTGTTACGGTCGCGATCTGGGTCGCGGCATGCTGGTCAATTCCGGCGAGTCTGTGGGGGTGATTGCGGCCCAGTCGATTGGCGAGCCGGGAACCCAGCTGACCATGCGGACCTTCCACGTCGGCGGCGCGGCCTCCCGGGCCGCGGTGGCCTCGCAAGTGGAGGCCAAGTCGGCCGGTACCATCCGACTTACCGCCAACATGCGCTACGTCACCAGCGCCAAGGGCGAAAAGGTAGTCATCTCCCGTTCCGGCGAGGTCCTGATTACTGACGACCACGGTCGTGAGCGCGAGCGCCACAAGGTTCCCTACGGTGCGCTTCTCACCGTGGACGAAGGCCAAGTCGTGAAGGCCGGTGTCAAACTGTCCACCTGGGATCCCCACACCCGTCCGATCATCACCGAATACGCCGGTAACGTGCGCTTCGAAAACGTCGAAGAGGGGGTCACCGTCGCCAAGCAGGTGGACGACGTGACCGGCCTGTCCACCCTGGTGGTCATCGACTCCAAGCGCGGCGGCAAGGCCGCCGCCAAAGGTCTGCGCCCCGTGGTCAAGCTGCTCGACGACGCCGGTCAGGAAGTGAGGGTCACCGGCAGCGATCACGCGGTTTCCATCGCTTTCCAGGTGGGGTCCATCATCTCCGTGGCCGATGGTCAGAAGGTCGGCGTCGGCGATGTCCTGGCGAGAATGCCGCAGGAATCTGCCAAGACGCGCGACATCACCGGTGGTCTGCCGCGGGTGGCCGAACTGTTCGAAGCCCGTACTCCCAAGGATGCCTCGGTCCTGGCCGAATTCACCGGCACCATCAGTTTCGGCAAGGACACCAAGGGCAAACAGCGCCTCATCATCACCGACATGGACGGTACCGCCCACGAATACCTGATCCCCAAGGACAAGCACGTGCTGGTGCACGACGGCCAAGTGGTGAACAAGGGCGAAAAGATCGTCGAAGGCGAACCCGATCCGCACGATATCCTGCGTTTGCAGGGTGTCGAGGCCCTGGCCCGCTACATCACCGACGAAGTGCAGGATGTCTATCGTCTGCAAGGCGTGAAGATCAACGACAAGCACATCGAAGTGATCGTCCGCCAGATGCTGCGCCGGGTGACCATCGTCGAACCGGGCGACACCAAGTTCATCAAGTCCGAACAGGTGGAACGCGCCGAATTGCTGGCCGAAAACGACCGCGTGGTCGCCGACGGCAAGCTGCCCTGCACCTTCGAGCACATGCTGCTCGGGATTACCAAGGCCTCCTTGTCGACGGATTCCTTCATCTCGGCGGCGTCTTTCCAGGAAACCACCCGGGTGCTCACCGAGGCTGCCATCATGGGCAAGCGCGACGAACTCCGGGGCCTCAAGGAAAACGTCATCGTCGGCCGCCTCATCCCCGCCGGTACCGGCCTTGCCTACCACCGTACGCGCAAGGCTCAGACTGCCGGCGAGGACATGGCCGGTCAAGGAGCCGTGGACGCGGAAGCAGCGGCTCAGGAGGAGGATCAGAGCGTTTGATCCCCTGCGCAGGGGGCCGTCCTTTGTCGCTTTTCGGACCGAAGCTGCCTGGGGAAACCCCCTTGTTTCGTTGACTTGGGGGTTGATCGACCCTAAAATCTACGGTCTTTGTCGGCGGAGGCTAATCATTGTCTCCGCTTTGGATAACAAAATTGCCGCGTGCATTGGCGTCAATGCCCGGCCGTTGAAGGATTTTTGCTATGCCGACCATCAACCAGCTCGTGCGCAAGCCGCGCGTTGCCGAGGTGTCCAAGAGCAAGGTGCCCGCTCTGGAGAAATGCCCCCAGAAGCGCGGTGTCTGCACCCGCGTCTACACCACGACTCCGAAGAAGCCGAACTCTGCGCTGCGTAAGGTGTGCAAGGTTCGCCTGACCAACGGCTTCGAAGTCATCTCCTACATCGGTGGTGAAGGCCACAACCTCCAGGAGCACTCCGTGGTCCTGATCCGCGGTGGTCGTGTCAAGGATTTGCCCGGTGTGCGTTACCACACCGTGCGGGGCTCCCTGGATACCCAGGGCGTCAAGGATCGTAAGCAGTCCCGTTCCAAGTACGGGGCCAAGCGTCCGAAAGCCGCTTAAAGCTTTAGCGGCTTGAGTAAGTGGTCGTCCCAGGTTTTTCCTGATTGGGCGGCCGGGAGAGGCCGGATGGGTGAAGACCACCCTCCGGCTTTTCAACTGAATAGTGATCAAGTGAGGTAAATATGCCCCGTCGTCGTGAAGTACCCAAGCGTGACATCCTGCCGGATCCCAAGTTCGGCAACGTCGAAGTTTCCAAGTTCATCAACGCCATCATGCAAAGCGGCAAGAAGTCCGTTGCCGAACGCATCGTCTATGGCGCCTTTGACATCATCACCAAGAAGGGCGGCAAGGATCCCCTCGAGGTGTTCGGTTCCGCCATGGCCAATGTGCGCCCGATGGTCGAAGTGAAGTCCCGCCGCGTCGGCGGTGCCAACTATCAGGTGCCCGTGGAGGTGCGGCCCGCCCGTCGCGCGGCCCTGGCCATGCGCTGGCTGCGCGAATCCGCCCGCAAGCGTTCCGAGAAGTCCATGGGTCAGCGGCTGGCCGCGGAAATGATGGAAGCCGCCGAGAACCGTGGTGGCGCTGTCAAGAAGCGTGACGAAGTGCATCGCATGGCCGAGGCCAACAAGGCCTTCGCCCACTTCCGCTTCTAATTCGCAAAGGGCTTTAACGTGGCACGTAAAACACCCATCGAGCGCTACCGCAATATCGGCATCAGCGCCCACATCGACGCCGGCAAGACGACGACGACCGAGCGCATCCTGTACTACACCGGGGTCAATCACAAGATCGGCGAAGTGCACGACGGTGCTGCCACCATGGACTGGATGGAGCAGGAGCAGGAGCGGGGCATCACCATCACCTCCGCCGCCACCACCTGTTTCTGGAAGGGCATGGACCTACAGTTCCAGGAGCACCGCTTCAACATCATCGACACCCCGGGGCACGTGGACTTCACCATCGAGGTGGAGCGTTCCATGCGTGTTCTGGACGGTGCCTGCATGGTCTATTGCGCGGTCGGTGGTGTTCAACCCCAGTCCGAGACCGTGTGGCGTCAGGCAACCAAGTACAACGTGCCCCGTCTGGCCTTCGTGAACAAGATGGACCGCTCCGGCGCCAACTTCTTCAAGGTCGTCGAGCAGATGAAGACCCGCCTCAAGGCCAATCCGGTGCCCATCGTCATCCCCATCGGTGCCGAGGATACCTTTGCTGGCGTGGTCGATCTCATCAAAATGAAATCCATCATCTGGGACGAGGCCTCCCAGGGCATGAAGTTCGAGTACCGGGACATTCCGGCTGAACTGATCGGCGTCGCGGGAACGTGGCGTGAGCAAATGGTCGAGGCTGCCGCCGAGGCCAGCGAAGACCTGATGAACGAGTACCTGGAAAACGGTGATCTGTCGGAAGAGAAGATCAAGGAGGGGCTGCGTCTGCGTACCCTGGCCTGTGAAATCCAGCCCATGCTCTGCGGTACGGCCTTCAAGAACAAGGGTGTGCAGCGCATGCTGGACGCCGTGATCGAATTGTTGCCCTCGCCGATCGATATCCCGCCGGTTCAGGGGCTGGACGACCGCGAACGGCCTGCTTCCCGCAAGGCCGACGACAGCGAGAAATTCTCCGCTCTGGCCTTCAAATTGATGACCGACCCCTTTGTCGGTCAGCTCACCTTCATCCGCGTCTATTCCGGCGTTCTGGCTTCCGGCTCCACCGTGCTCAACTCGGTCAAGGACAAGAAGGAGCGCATCGGCCGCATTCTGCAGATGCATGCCAACAACCGGGAAGAGATCAAGGAAATCCTGGCCGGCGACATCGCCGCCTGCGTGGGCCTTAAGGAAGTGACCACCGGTGAAACCCTGTGCGACCCTGACGCTCCGATCATCCTCGAACGCATGATCTTCCCCGAGCCCGTGATTCACGTGGCCGTAGAGCCCAAGACCAAGGGTGACCAGGAGAAAATGGGCATCGCGCTCTCCCGTCTGGCGGCCGAAGACCCGTCCTTCCGCGTGCGCACCGACGAAGAATCTGGCCAGACCATCATTTCCGGCATGGGCGAACTGCACCTGGAAATCATCGTCGACCGCATGAAGCGCGAGTTCAACGTCGAGGCCAACGTCGGTGCCCCTCAGGTGGCCTACCGCGAGTGCATCAAGAAGGCCGTCGAGCAGGAAGGCAAATTCGTCAAGCAGTCGGGCGGCCGCGGCCAGTTCGGCCACGTCTGGCTCAAGATCGAGCCGAACGAGCCGGGTGCAGGTTACGCCTTCGTCGATGCCATCAAGGGCGGCGTCGTGCCCCGCGAATACATCCCCGCGGTGGACAAGGGCCTTCAGGATGCCGTCACCAGCGGTGTGCTGGCCGGCTTCCCGGTGGTCGACATCAAGTTCACCCTGTTCGATGGTTCCTACCACGACGTGGACTCCAACGAAAACGCCTTCCGCATGGCGGCTTCCATGGCCTTCAAGGAAGGCATGAAGAAGGCCAGCCCGACCCTGCTCGAGCCGATGATGGCCGTCGAAGTCGAAACGCCGGAAGACTACATGGGCAACGTCATGGGCGACCTCTCGTCCCGGCGCGGCATCGTCCAGGGCATGGACGACCTGCCCGGCGGCATGAAGGCCGTACGCGCCGAAGTGCCCCTGTCCGAGATGTTCGGCTATGCCACGTCCCTGCGCTCCCTGTCACAAGGGCGTGCCACCTACTCGATGGAATTCAAGCACTACTCCGAAGCGCCGAAGAACGTCGCCGAGGCTGTCATCAACAAGAAGTAACCCCTTATTGGAGAACCGATAATGGCTAAGGAAAAATTCGAGCGTACGAAGCCGCACGTGAATGTGGGCACGATTGGCCACGTTGACCACGGCAAGACCACGTTGACGGCGGCGATCACCACGGTGCTGTGCGCCAAGTTTGGTGGCTCGGCCAAGAAGTACGATGAAATTGACGCGGCGCCGGAAGAAAAGGCTCGCGGCATCACCATCAACACCGCCCACGTCGAATACGAGACGGCCAACCGTCACTACGCCCACGTCGACTGCCCGGGCCACGCCGACTACGTCAAGAACATGATCACCGGAGCCGCCCAGATGGACGGCGCCATTCTGGTCTGCTCCGCTGCCGACGGCCCCATGCCCCAGACCCGCGAACACATCCTGCTCGCCCGTCAGGTGGGTGTGCCCTACGTTCTGGTGTTCATGAACAAGTGCGACATGGTCGACGACGCCGAGCTCCTTGAGCTCGTCGAAATGGAACTGCGTGAGCTGCTCTCCAAGTACGACTTCCCCGGAGACGACACCCCCATCATCCACGGTTCCGCCCTCAAGGCCCTGGAAGGCGACAAGTCGGAAATTGGCGAAGCCTCCATCCTGCGGCTGGCCGACGCCCTCGACTCCTACATTCCCACCCCCGAGCGCGCCATCGACCAGCCCTTCCTGATGCCTGTGGAAGACGTCTTCTCCATCTCCGGTCGCGGCACTGTCGTCACCGGCCGGGTTGAGCGCGGCATCATCAAGGTTGGCGAAGAAATCGAAATCGTCGGCATCCGCCCCACCGTCAAGACCATCTGCACCGGCGTCGAAATGTTCCGTAAGCTCCTCGACCAGGGTCAGGCCGGCGACAACATCGGCGCCCTGCTGCGGGGCACCAAGCGGGAAGACGTCGAGCGCGGCCAGGTGCTGTGCAAGCCGGGCTCCATCACCCCGCACACCCACTTCACGGGCGAGGTGTACATCCTCTCCAAGGACGAAGGCGGCCGCCACACCCCGTTCTTCAACGGCTACCGCCCCCAGTTCTACTTCCGCACGACGGACGTGACCGGCTCCATCGACCTGCCCTCGGGCGTCGAAATGGTCATGCCCGGCGACAACATCGCCATGACGGTCAAGCTCATCGCCCCCATCGCCATGGAAGAAGGCCTGCGCTTCGCCATCCGTGAAGGCGGTCGTACCGTCGGCGCCGGCGTCGTCGCAAAAATCGTCGAGTAATCGCTCTTTGTGCAACCCGGGGTGGAGGCAACTTCACTCCCCGCTCTTTGGAAATCACCATGCAAAACCAGAAAATCCGCATCCGTCTCAAGGCCTTCGACTATCGCTTGATCGATCAGTCCGCTCAGGAAATCGTCGAGACCGCCAAGCGCACCGGCGCTGTCGTCCGTGGCCCCGTGCCCCTGCCGACCCGCAAGCAGCGCTTCGATATCCTGCGCTCGCCCCACGTGAACAAGTCTTCCCGTGACCAGTTCGAAATTCGCACCCACCTGCGCCTGATGGACATCGTCGATCCCACCGACAAGACTGTGGATGCCCTGATGAAGCTCGACCTCCCCGCCGGCGTGGATGTCGAGATCAAGTTGCAGTAATTCCGCTTTTGAAGATATAATCGAAAGCTTTTCGGGGGTGGCCGGCGACGGTCGCCCATTCGTTGTCACACATCGGCCGGCCAATCGCAGCCGGCGATGAGGAGAATAACCATGAGTCTAGGCCTTGTCGGTCGCAAGGTCGGCATGACTCGCATCTTTGCCGAGGATGGCGCGTCCATCCCTGTGACGGTGCTTGACGTGTCGAACAACCGCGTGACCCAAGTCAAAACGCCGGAGATCGATGGCTACGCAGCCATTCAGGTCACCTTCGGCAAGCGCCGCGCCTCCCGTGTCACCAAGCCCGAAGCTGGCCACCTGGCCAAGGCAGGTGTGGAGGCCGGTCATGTGGCCCGTGAATTCCAGGTTTCTGCCGACCAGCTCGCCAGTTTCAAGGCGGGCGATCAGGTGGCCGTCACCATCTTCGCTGAAGGTCAGAAGGTCGATGTGACCGGTACCTCCATCGGTAAGGGCTTCCAGGGCGGCATCAAGCGCCACAACTTCAGCTCCAACCGCGCTTCCCACGGCAACTCGGTGTCGCACAATGCGCCGGGTTCCATCGGTATGGCTCAGGATCCGGGCCGCGTTTTCCCGGGCAAGCGCATGGCTGGCCACCTCGGGGCCGTGCAGTCCACCATGCAGAGCCTGACGGTGGTGCGCGTGGATGCCGAGCGCCAGTTGCTCCTGGTCAAGGGTGCCGTTCCGGGCGCCAAGGGTTCCGACGTCGTCGTGCGTCCGGCAGTCAAGGCTTAAGGGGGCGACATGGAACTCAAGGTCATCAACGATCAGGGCCAGGAATCGGCGAAGCTCGAAGCTTCCGACGTTCTGTTCGGCCGTGAATTCAACGAAGCGCTCGTTCATCAGGTGGTTACCGCCTACCAGGCCAACGCCCGGGCCGGCAATCGCCAGCAGAAGGACCGCTCCGAAGTCCGTCATACCACCACCAAGCCGTGGCGCCAGAAGGGTACGGGCCGTGCCCGCGCCGGCAGCAACGGCAGCCCGCTATGGCGCGGGGGTGGTCGCATCTTCCCGAATTCTCCGGAAGAAAATTTCAGCCAGAAGGTCAATAAGAAGATGTTCCGCGCCGGTATGGCTGCGATCCTCTCCGAGTTGAACCGTCAGGAGCGTCTGGTCGTCGTCGACACCCTCGCGGTCGATGCCCCCAAGACCAAGCTCTTCGCCGAGAAGCTGAAGAACATGGGGCTCGATCAGAATCTGCTGGTGATCACCGGTGATTTGACCGAGAACCTCTACCTGTCGTCGCGCAACCTGCCCAACGTCCTCGTGCTCGAAGCCCAGGAGGCCGATCCGGTTTCCCTGGTGCGCTTCCCCAAGGTGCTGGTGACCAAGGATGCCGTGGCCAAGTTCGAGGAGATGTGGGCATGAGCGCCAATCTGAACCAGGAACGTCTGCTGCAGGTGCTGCTGGCGCCGCAGATCTCCGAGAAGGCCACCTTCATCGCCGACAAGAACGAGCAGGTGATCTTCCGCGTGGCCTCCGACGCCACCAAGCCGGAGATCAAGGCCGCGGTCGAACTGCTCTTCAAGGTCGAGGTCGAGTCCGTGCAGGTCGCCAACGTCAAGGGGAAGGTCAAGCGCTTCAAAGGCGTGACCGGCCGTCGCAAAGGCTGGAAGAAGGCTTATGTCAGCCTGAAGCCCGGCCAGGAAATCAATTTCGTCGAGGGGGGTAACGCATAATGGCTCTCGTCAAAGTCAAGCCCACCTCTCCGGGGCGCCGCGCCGTCGTCCAGGTCGTCAACGCCGATCTGCACAAGGGCAAGCCCTACGCTCCCCTGCTCGAAGCGCAATCCAAGAAGGCCGGTCGCAACCACAACGGTCACATCACCGTTCGCCATCAGGGCGGTGGACACAAGCAGGCCTACCGGGTGATCGACTTCAAGCGCAACAAGGACGGCATCCCGGGCGCGGTCGAGCGTCTGGAATACGACCCCAACCGCACCGCCAATATCGCCCTGGTCTGCTATGCCGACGGCGAGCGCCGTTACATCATTGCCAACAAGGGCATGGTGGTCGGTCAGCAGGTGGTGTCCGGTTCCGAAGCGCCGATCAAACCGGGCAATGCCCTCCCCATCCGCAATATTCCCGTGGGTACCACCATCTGCTGCGTCGAGATGTTGCCCGGCAAGGGCGCCCAGCTCGCCCGGTCTGCCGGTACTTCGGTTCAGTTGCTGGCTCGCGAAGGCACCTACGCTCAGATCCGTCTGCGTTCCGGTGAAGTGCGTCGGGTGCATGTCGAGTGCCGCGCCACCATCGGTGAAGTGGGCAACGAAGAGAACAACCTGAGGAAAATCGGCAAGGCGGGTGCCCAGCGCTGGCGTGGCATTCGTCCGACGGTTCGCGGCGTGGCCATGAACCCGATCGACCACCCCCACGGCGGCGGCGAAGGCCGTACCGGTGAGGGCCGCGTGCCGGTCAACCCGTGGGGTCAGCCCACCAAGG
This sequence comes from Betaproteobacteria bacterium, assembly GCA_016720065.1. Classification (NCBI taxonomy): domain Bacteria; kingdom Pseudomonadati; phylum Pseudomonadota; class Betaproteobacteria; species Betaproteobacteria bacterium. The sequence continues at coordinate 114,204 of JADJXY010000001.1, forward strand.
GTTACCGCACCCGCAAGAACAAGCGCACGAACAGCATGATCGTTCAGCGCCGTCATAAGCGTTAAGGGGTAGGAAATGGGACGTTCTCTCAAAAAGGGCCCGTTTGTTGATGCGTACCTGGTCGACAAGGTCGAAGCCGCTCGCGCCACCAACGACAAGCGCCCGATCAAGACCTGGTCGCGTCGCTCTACGATCCTCCCCGAGTTCATCGGCCTGACGATCGCGGTTCACAACGGCAAGCAGCATATTCCGGTGTTCGTCACCGAGAACATGGTGGGCCACAAGCTCGGCGAGTTCTCGCTGACCCGGACGTTCAAGGGTCACACCGCCGGCAAGAAAGCCAAGAAGTAAGGAGCTGACATGGAAACTCGTGCAAGTCTGCGAGGCGTACGCCTCTCTGCGCAGAAGGGTCGCCTGGTGGCGGATCTGGTACGCGGCAAGCCGGTCGGTCAGGCCCTCAACATCCTGGCCTTCTGCCCCCAGAAGGGTGCTGGCATCGTCAAGAAAGTGCTGGAGTCGGCCATCGCCAACGCCGAGCACAACGATGGCGCCGATATCGACGAACTGACGGTAAAGACCATCTACGTCGAAAAAGGCATGGTGCTGAGGCGCTTCACCGCACGCGCCAAGGGTCGTGGCAATCGGATCATCAAGCCGACCTGCCACATTTATCTGACCGTTGGTAACTGAGGAAGAGCCATGGGACAGAAAATTCATCCGACGGGCTTCCGTCTGGCCGTCACCAAAAACTGGAGTTCCCGCTGGTACGCCAACAGCAAGGACTTCCCCGGCATGCTCAACGAGGACACCAAGGTTCGTGAGTACCTGAAGCGCAAGCTCGCTCACGCATCCGTGGGTCGCGTGCTCATCGAACGTCCGGCCAAGAATGCCCGCGTCACCGTGTACTCCGCCCGTCCGGGTGTGGTCATCGGCAAGAAGGGCGAGGACATCGAAGCGCTGCGCAGCGATCTGCAGCGCATCATGGGTGTCCCCGTCCATGTGTCCATCGAGGAAATCCGCAAGCCCGAGCTCGACGCTCAGCTCATCGCCGACTCCATCGCTCAGCAGCTCGAAAAGCGCATCATGTTCCGCCGCGCCATGAAGCGTGCCATGCAGAACGCCATGCGTCTCGGCGCTCAGGGCATCAAGGTCATGAGCGCGGGCCGGCTGAACGGTGCTGAAATCGCGCGCAGCGAGTGGTATCGCGAAGGCCGCGTGCCTCTGCATACCCTGCGTGCCGATATCGACTACGCCGTTTCGGAAGCGCTGACCACCTACGGCATCATCGGTATCAAGGTCTGGGTCTACAAGGGCGAGATGCTGGGCCGCAATGAGCAGCCGGAAGTGAGCGAACCCTCCGCGTCCCCCGAGGACAAGAAGCCGCGCCGTGCGCCGGCTCGGCCGGGTCCCGAAGGCGACAAGCCCCGCACCCGTACGGTCAAGAAGGCCGAAGGCGGCGAGGGCGACGCCAAGGCACCGGCCAAGCGTGTCAGAAAGGCAGGTGCCTAAATGCTGCAACCGAATCGTCGCAAGTACCGCAAGGAGCACAAGGGCCGCAACGAGGGTCTGGCGACCCGCGGCACCAAGGTGTCCTTCGGTGAGTGGGGTCTCAAGGCCACCGGCCGTGGTCGTCTGACGGCCCGTCAGATTGAAGCGGCTCGTCGTGCCATGACCCGTCATATCAAGCGGGGCGGTCGTATCTGGATCCGTATCTTCCCGGACAAGCCCATTTCCAAGAAGCCCGCCGAAGTCCGTATGGGTAACGGCAAGGGCAACCCGGAGTATTGGGTCGCTGAAATTCAACCCGGCAAGGTGCTGTACGAAATGGATGGTGTCGACGAGGCCCTGGCTCGCGAGGCCTTTGCCCTGGCTGCCGCCAAGCTGCCCATTTCCACCGCCTTCGTCACCCGCCATCTGGGGTAATCATGAAAGCTAGCGAACTGAGAACCAAGAGCGTGGACGAGCTCAACAAGGAGCTGCTGGATCTTCTGAAGGCCCAATTTGGCCTGCGCATGCAGGTGGCCACCCAGCAGTTGTCCAATACCAGCCAACTGGGCAAGGTCCGGCGCGATATCGCCCGGGTCCGTACCCTGATCCGTGAAAAGGCAGTCCAGCAATGAGCGAAACCATCAGCATCAAGCGTACGCTGATCGGCCGTGTGGTCAGCGACAAGATGGACAAGACCGTCACCGTTCTGATCGAGCGCAAGGTCAAGCACCCCATGTACGGCAAGGTCATGGTCCGGTCCAAGAAGTATCACGCGCACAACGACGGCAACAGCGCCAAGGCCGGCGATCTGGTTCAGATCGAGGAAACCCGTCCGGTTTCCAAGACCAAGGCCTGGCGCGTCACCAGCGTCCTGGAGAAGGCGGTCATCGTCTGATCTACAGCGCTTGCGCACAATGAAAGAGGCCGGTATAATCCGGCTTCTTTTTTCCTCGCGTCGCGACCGTGACCGGGGAAAACCTTCAACCCGTACGGGTTCCAAGACTGACCGCAGTTTGCGGGACAAGTTGGAGTTAATTTAAATGATTCAGATGCAGACGATTCTGGACGTCGCCGACAACACGGGCGCGCGTTCGGTGATGTGTATCAAGGTGCTCGGCGGCTCCAAGCGCCGCTACGCCGGCATCGGCGACATCATCAAGGTGAGCATCAAGGACGCAGCACCGCGCGGTCGCGTGAAGAAGGGCGACGTCTACAGCGCCGTGGTCGTTCGTACCGCCAAAGGGGTTCGTCGCCCCGACGGTTCCTTGGTTCGCTTCGATGGCAACGCCGCCGTTCTCCTCAACAACAAGCTGGAGCCCATCGGCACCCGCATCTTCGGGCCTGTGACGCGTGAACTGCGTACCGAGCGTTTCATGAAGATCGTGTCCCTGGCCCCGGAAGTGCTGTAAGGAGCGGATGATGGAAAAGATCAGAAAGGGAGACGACGTCGTCGTCACCACCGGCAAGGACAAGGGCAAGCGCGGCACCGTGCTGACTCGGGTCGATGCCGAGCATGTCGTGGTCGAAGGCGTCAATCGCGCCAAGAAGCACGTCAAGCCGAACCCCATGAAGGGTGTTGCCGGCGGCATCGTCGACAAGGACATGCCGATCCATATCTCCAACGTCGCCCTCTACAACCCGGCGAGCAAGAAGGCCGATCGCGTCGGCTTCAAGCTGCTGGAGGACGGCCGCAAGATTCGCGTGTTCAAGTCGAACGGCGAACCGGTGAACGCTTAAGGAGCAGTCATGGCGCGTTTGCAACAGTTTTACAAGGACTCCGTCGTCGGCGAGTTGACCAAGAAGTTTGGCTACAAGTCCGTCATGCAGGTCCCCCGCATTACAAAGATCACGCTCAACATGGGCGTCGGAGAAGCCGTGGCCGACAAGAAGGTGCTTGAGAATGCCGTCGGCGACATGCAGAAGATCGCCGGCCAGAAGCCCGTGACCACCAAGGCCCGCAAGTCCATCGCCGGCTTCAAGATTCGTGACGGCTACCCCATCGGCTGCATGCTCACCCTGCGCGGTCCGCGCATGTTCGAGTTCCTCGATCGCTTGGTCACCGTGGCCCTCCCCCGTGTCCGCGACTTCCGCGGCATCTCCGGCAAGGGTTTCGACGGCCAGGGGAATTACAACATGGGCGTCAAGGAACAGATCATCTTCCCGGAAATCGAGTACGACAAGATCGATGCCCTCCGGGGGATGAACATCAGCATCACCACTACCGCGAAGACCGACGCAGAAGCCAAGGCCCTGCTCGCCGCCTTCAAGTTCCCGTTCAAGAATTGAGGCAATCATGGCAAAACTTGCTCTGATCAACCGTGAAGAGAAGCGCCGCAAGATGGTGGCTCAGTACGCCAAGAAGCGTGCCGCCCTTGAAGCGATCATCAACAACGCGAGCCTCTCGGAAGCCGAGCGCTATGAAGCACGTCTGAAGTTGCAGGCCATGCCCCGCAATTCCAGCCCCTCGCGTCTGCGCAATCGCTGCCAGCTGACCGGACGCCCGCGGGGTGTGTTCCGCAAATTCGGCCTGTGCCGCAACAAGATCCGCGAACTTGCCTTCAGTGGCGAGATTCCCGGTGTCGTCAAGGCCAGCTGGTAAGGAGATACAGAAATGGCTATGAGCGATCCCATCGCGGACATGCTGACCCGCATCCGTAACGCCCAGCTCGCCGAAAAGGCGTCTGTGTCCATGCCTTCGTCCAAGCTCAAGGTGGCCATCGCCGCCGTGCTGAAGGACGAGGGTTACGTCGACGATTTTGCTGTCCGTCAGGCCGAAGGCAAGGCTACCCTCGACATCGCGCTCAAGTATTACGCCGGCCGTCCGGTGATCGAGCGCATCGAGCGTGTCTCCAAGCCCGGCCTGCGCATCTACAAGGGCTGCGACGACATTCCCCGCGTCATGAACGGTCTCGGTGTGGCCATCGTGTCCACGCCCAAGGGTGTCATGACCGACCGCAAGGCCCGCGCCAGCAAGGTTGGCGGCGAAGTCCTCTGCATCGTCGCCTAAGGGAGGAACCATGTCTCGTATCGGCAAGAATCCCATCACCCTGCCCGCTGGCGTCGAAGTCAAGGTGGCCGATGGCGCCATCACCGTCAAGGGTCCCCTGGGCACCCTGACCGCCGCAGCCCACCCCTCCGTCACGGTCAGCCTCGAAGGTCAGAGCCTCTCCGTGAGCAAGGTCGAAGGCGCGGCCAATGCGTCGGCCATGTGGGGAACCATGCGTGCCAATCTCAACAACATGGTGACCGGCGTCTCCAAGGGCTTCGAGAAGAAGCTGCAACTGGTTGGCGTGGGTTACCGGGCCCAGGCCCAGGGGGATACCCTGAACCTGTCCCTCGGTTTTTCGCATCCGGTGGCCCACAAGATGCCAGCCGGCGTGAAGGTCGAATGTCCCACCCAGACCGAAATCCTCATCAAGGGATTCGACAAGCAGCGAGTGGGGCAGGTCGCCGCCGAAGTCCGTGCGTATCGCAAGCCCGAGCCCTACAAGGGCAAGGGCGTCCGTTACGCGGACGAAGTGGTGGTTATCAAGGAAACCAAGAAGAAGTAAGGGTGGCTCATGTTTAACAAGAACCAAGCGCGTCTGCGCCGTGCCCGCAAAACCCGGGCCAAAATCGCCGAGCTCAAGGCTGTGCGCTTGTGCGTTAATCGCACCAACCTGCACATCTACGCCCAGATCATTTCCCCCTGCGGCGGCAAGGTGCTCGCTTCGGCCTCCACGCTGGACAAGGGTGTGCGGGGTGATGTCCCCAACGGGGGCAACAAGGCCGCGGCGGCGGTCGTCGGCAAGCTCATTGCCGAGCGCGCCAAGGCAGCAGGTATCGAGCAGGTGGCCTTCGATCGTTCCGGCCTCCAGTACCACGGTCGCGTCAAGGCCCTCGCCGAAGCGGCCCGCGAAGCCGGACTGAAGTTCTGAGCGGCGGCGAAAGGAAAGGTTAAGAAATGGCTAAACCTGAAAGAAACAAGAAGCCCCAGCAGGCTGAAGAGCGCGACGACGGTCTGCGCGAAAAGATGGTCGCGGTCAACCGCGTCACCAAGGTGGTCAAGGGCGGCCGTATCCTCGGTTTCGCGGCACTGACCGTGGTTGGCGATGGCGATGGCGGCATTGGCATGGGCAAGGGCAAGTCCCGCGAAGTGCCCGTGGCGGTGCAAAAGGCCATGGACGAAGCGCGTCGCAAGATGGGCAAGGTCAATCTGAAGAGCGGTACGGTCCATCACACCGTGATGGGCCGCCACGGGGCCACCACCGTGATGATCCAGCCTGCGCCCGACGGCACCGGCATCATCGCCGGGGGGGCCATGCGCGCCGTCTTCGAAGTGGTCGGCGTCACCAACGTGGTGGCCAAGGCCCACGGTTCGACCAATCCCTACAACATCGTGCGCGCCACCATCGACGGACTGTCGAAGGTCAGCACGCCGGCCGAGATTGCCGCCAAGCGGGGCAAGTCGGTCGAACAGATCCTGGGGTAAGCCATGGCTGACAAGAAGATCAAAGTGACGCTCGTCAAGAGCATCATCGGCACCAAGCAGGACCACCGCGCCACCGTGCGCGGACTGGGGCTGCGCAAGCTGAACAGTTCCGCTGAACTGCTGGATACGCCTGCCGTGCGCGGCATGATCCACAAGGTTCAGTACCTGGTGAAGGTCGAGGGTTAAGCCATGCGTCTCAATACCATCAAACCCGGCGAAGGCTCCAAGCACGCCGCCAAGCGCGTCGGTCGCGGCATCGGTTCCGGCCTGGGCAAGACCGCCGGCCGGGGTCACAAGGGTCAGAAGTCCCGTTCCGGCGGTTTCCACAAAGTGGGCTTCGAGGGCGGTCAGATGCCCCTGCAGCGCCGCCTGCCCAAGCGGGGCTTCAACTCGCTCACCCGTGCGCGCAACTACGAAGTCCGCCTCTCCGAACTGGAGAAGCTGCCGGTTGAGGAAGTCGATCTGCTGGCGCTGCAAGTGGCAGGGGTCGTTCCTTCCGACGCGCTGTCGGCCAAGGTCATCCTGTCCGGCAAGCTGAGCCGCAAGGTCCAGTTGAAGGGCGTTGGCGCCACCAAGGGCGCCAAGGCTGCCATCGAGGCGGCTGGCGGCTCCGTGGCCGCCTGAGGACAGGAACAAGGACAAACGTCTTGGCGGCCAATCCCAACACCATCGGCAAGGGCGGCAAGTTCGGCGATCTGAAGCGCCGGCTGTGGTTCCTTCTGGGGGCGCTGATCGTCTATCGCATCGGCGCTCACATTCCCGTGCCGGGGATTGACCCCAAGGTGCTTTCCGACCTGTTCAACACCCAGCAGGGCGGCATCCTGGGCATGTTCAACATGTTCTCCGGAGGCGCGCTTTCCCGCTTCACCCTCTTCGCCTTGGGCATCATGCCCTACATTTCGGCGTCGATCATCATGCAGTTGATGAGCGTCGCCAGTCCGCAGCTCGAAGCCCTCAAGAAAGAGGGTGAGGCCGGAAGGCGCAAGATCACCCAATACACCCGTTACGGGACTTTGGGCCTGGCCCTCTTTCAGGGCTTGGGCATTGCGGTAGCCCTTGAAGCGCAACCGGGGCTGGTGCTCGACCCGGGCTTCATGTTCCGCTTGACCACCGTCACCACGCTGGTGACGGGCACCATGTTCCTCATGTGGCTGGGCGAGCAGATCACAGAGCGTGGTTTGGGCAACGGTATCTCGATCATCATTTTTGCGGGCATCGCGGCGGGTTTGCCAAATGCCATCGGTGGGCTGCTGGAACTGGTCCGTACCGGGGCGATGCATCCGCTCACGGCTCTGGTGATCTGCATTCTGGTCGTCCTCGTCACCGCCTTCGTGGTCTTTGTCGAACGCGGTCAGCGCAAGATTCTCGTCAACTACGCCAAGCGTCAGGTGGGCAACAAGATCTACGGTGGGCAGAGCTCACACCTGCCCCTCAAGCTCAACATGTCCGGGGTCATCCCGCCCATTTTCGCTTCGTCCATCATCCTCTTCCCCGCCACACTTGCCGGTTGGTTCGGTTCCGGCGAGACCATGCGCTGGCTGAAGGATCTGGCGGGCGCGCTTTCTCCAGGGCAGCCGATCTACGTCATGCTCTACGCTGCCGCCATCGTCTTTTTCTGCTTCTTCTACACGGCCCTGGTTTTCAATTCCAAGGAAACTGCCGACAACCTGAAGAAGAGTGGCGCCTTCGTTCCCGGCATTCGTCCCGGTGAGCAGACCGCGCGCTACATCGACAAGATTCTCATGCGTCTCACCCTGGTCGGCGCGGCCTACATCACCATTGTTTGCCTGCTGCCGGAATTCCTCATTCTCAAGTGGAATGTCCCGTTCTATTTCGGCGGCACTTCGCTGCTCATCATTGTGGTTGTCACCATGGATTTCATGTCCCAGGTCCAGGCCTACGTGATGTCCCACCAATACGAAAGCCTGCTGAAGAAAGCCAATTTCAAGGGCGCGCCGCTCATCAAGTAATCAGGTATGGCCAAGGAAGACCTCATCGAGATGCAAGGGGAGGTGGTTGAGAACCTCCCCAACGCGACCTTCAAGGTGAAGCTGGAAAACGGCCACATCGTCCATGCCTTCATTTCAGGGAAGATGCGCATGCACTACATCCGCATCCTGCCGGGCGACAAGGTGACCGTGCAGCTGACCCCCTACGACTTATCCAAGGCCCGGATCACCTTCCGGGCCAAGTAAAGAATCTCTACGCAACAAACCGCGGGGCAAGGAATCACGGCTGCTTCCAAGCTTTCGCAGACGAGGAGTTAACCATGAAAGTTCAACCTTCAGTGAAGCGCATTTGCCGCAACTGCAAAGTCATCCGTCGCAAGGGCGTCGTGCGCATCATTTGCAAGGACCCGCGTCATAAGCAGCGCCAGGGCTGATTGCCCGGGACGTGTCCTGAGTTTGTCAATTTTAGAAATATTGGAGTGATTCGATGGCCCGTATCGCAGGGGTAAACATTCCGAACCATCAGCATGCCGAAATCGCCCTGACGGCGATCTACGGTATCGGCCGTACGCGCGCGCAGAAGATCTGCGACGCCGCCGGTATCGTGCGCACCACCAAGATGAAGGATCTGTCGGATTCCGACATGGACCGTCTGCGGGAGGAAGTCGGCAAGTTCACCGTCGAAGGCGATCTGCGCCGCGAGGTCACCATGAGCATCAAGCGCCTCATGGACCTGGGCTGCTATCGGGGCATGCGTCACCGCAAGGGCCTGCCCTGCCGCGGTCAGCGCACCCGCACCAACGCCCGCACCCGCAAGGGTCCGCGCAAAGCCATCGCCGGCAAGAAGTAACAGGGAAAGAAAATGGCAAAGACTGCAACCAAGGTTCGCAAGAAGGTCAAGAAGAACGTGGCCGAGGGCATCGCCCACATCCACGCTTCCTTCAACAACACCATCATCACCATCACCGATCGCCAGGGCAATGCCTTGTCCTGGGCGACTTCCGGCGGTGCCGGCTTCCGGGGATCCCGCAAGTCCACGCCCTTCGCGGCCCAGGTGGCTGCCGAAGCGGCGGGCAAGGCGGCCCAGGAGTGCGGCGTCAAGAATCTGGAAGTCCGTATCAAGGGCCCCGGTCCCGGCCGCGAGTCTTCCGTCCGCGCCCTCAACGCGCTGGGTCTGAAGATCACCGCCATTTCCGATGTCACGCCGGTGCCCCACAACGGCTGTCGCCCGCCCAAAAAGCGCCGCATTTAAGGAGAAAGACAAGTGGCTCGCAATCTCGATCCCAAATGCCGTCAATGCCGCCGTGAAGGCGAGAAGCTCTTCCTCAAGGGCGAAAAGTGCTTCACGGACAAGTGCGCCATCGAGCGCCGTTCCTACGCTCCCGGTCAGCACGGTCAGAAGTCCGGCGCCCGCCTCTCCGATTACGGCGTCCATCTGCGTGCCAAGCAGAAGATTCGCCGGGTCTATGGCGTCCTCGAAGGGCAGTTCCGCAAGACCTTCGCCGACGCCGAGCGCAAGAAAGGCCAGACCGGCGAAAACCTGCTCCAGTTGCTCGAATCCCGTCTGGACTCCGTTGCCTACCGCATGGGCTTCGGCGCTTCCCGCGCCGAATCGCGCCAAGTGGTGCGTCACAATGGTGTTCTGGTCAATGGCAAGCGCGTCAATATCCCGTCGTATCAGGTCAAGCCGGGTGACGTCGTGCAATTGACCGACCGCGCCCGGGGTTCGCTGCGCGTCAAGGCCGCCCTCGAAGCCGCTGATTCCCGGGGTTTCCCCGAGTGGCTGGCGGTGGATGTGAAGGAAGGCAAGGGCACGTTCAAGGCACTGCCGCAGCGCTCCGAGCTGCCGGCTACCCTGAACGAAGGCCTGGTCATCGAACTTTATTCGAAGTAACACTCCCGCACAGGAACCCCCCTCATGCAAAGCAGTGGACTTCTGAAGCCCCGTATCATCGACGTGCAGAGCGTCTCGCCGGTGCAAGCCAAGGTGGTCATGGAACCGTTCGAACGCGGTTTCGGGCATACCCTGGGCAACGCCCTGCGCCGCATCCTTCTCTCTTCCATGCCCGGCTTCGCGCCGACGGAAGTCACCATCGACGGCGTGCTCCACGAGTACTCCACCGTCGATGGCGTGCAGGAAGATGTGGTGGACATTCTGTTGAATCTCAAGGGCATCGTCTTCAAACTTCACAACCGGGAAGTGGTCACCCTCTCCCTGAACAAGGAAGGTGAAGGCGCCGTCCGGGCCGGTGATATCGAGCTGCCCCACGATGTCGAAATCATCAACCCCGAGCACGTCATCGCTCACCTCTCTCCGGGGGGCAAGCTCTCCATGGAGGTCAAGGTCGAGCGGGGTCGGGGTTACGTACCCGGCAACGTGCGCAACCTGGGGGACTCCAAGACCATCGGCAAGCTGGTCCTGGACGCGTCCTTCAGTCCGATTCGCCGTGTCGCCTACAACGTCGAAAGCGCCCGCGTCGAGCAGCGCACCGACCTGGACAAGCTGGTGGTCGATATCGAGACCAACGGCGTCGTCGAGCCGGAAGAAGCCATTCGCTACGCCGCCCGCGTGCTGATGGAACAGCTTTCCGTCTTCGCCGATCTGGAAGGGACAGCCCCCGCCATCGAGGCTTCCAAGCCCGTTCAGGTGGATCCGGTCCTCCTGCGCCCGGTGGACGACCTCGAGCTGACGGTTCGCTCCGCCAATTGCCTCAAGGCCGAGAACATCTACTACATCGGCGATCTTATCCAGCGCACCGAGAACGAGTTGCTCAAGACCCCCAACCTGGGTCGCAAGTCGCTCAACGAAATCAAGGAAGTGCTGGCTGCCCGTGGTTTGACCCTGGGCATGAAACTCGAGAACTGGCCGCCCGCCGGTCTGGAAAAGGCCTAAGGCCTTTTTCGACCGCGGCAGTCAAGGGACGCCTGCAGAATATAGAAAGGATTAACCATGCGTCACCGTTTGGGACTTCGCAAACTCAACCGTACCAGCAGTCATCGCCTGGCGATGCTGCGCAACATGACCGTTTCGCTGCTGCGTCACGAAGCGATCAAGACCACCGTGCCCAAGGCCAAGGAATTGCGCCGCGTCGTGGAGCCGATGATCACACTGGGCAAGACCCCGACCCTCGCCAACAAGCGTCTGGCCTTCGATCGGCTGCGTGATCGCGATATCGTGGTCAAACTCTTCGCCGAGATCGGGCCGCGCTACGCCACCCGTCCGGGCGGTTACCTGCGCATCCTGAAGTGCGGATTCCGCGTGGGCGACAATGCGCCCATGGCTTTCGTCGAACTGGTGGATCGTCCCGAGCCCACCGAGCCGGTGGAAGTCGCCGACGAGCAAGCCGCTGCCTGATCGGGTCAGCGCACAAAAAAAGGCCGGGAAATCCCGGCCTTTTTTGCGCCCGCGGCAAACGCGTCGGTGGGGTCTGTCACGGGCAGGCAATGACCATCAGGGAAACGTCGTCAGCGGCCATCTCCTCGCCCAGGTGCCGCCGCAACGCCGTCTGGACCGCGTCGAAGCGCTGACCCGGTGTGGTGTGGGCCAGGCTGCCCAGGATGCCTTCCGGCCCGAACTGGCGGCCTTCGCGGTCGGTGGCCTCGATGAGTCCATCCGAATAGAGGAAGAGCTGACTCTCCTTTTCCCAGGTAAACGAGGTCGCCTCGGCGTCAATCTGGTCAATGATGCCCAGGGGCACCTGGGTGGACGGGAACTCCGCCTCCTTGCGCCCCCAGCGATCGATGAGCAGTGCCGCAGGCGTCCCCCCCACCCAGATTTCGCCCCGCTTGCTGGTCGGGTCCAGGGCCACGACCGTGGCGGCGACGAAACGGCCGATGGGCATCGACTCGCGCAACTGCTGGTTGAGTTCCCGGATCAGTTCATGCACCGGCAGGTTCTGGGCGCTCATGCGGTAAAAGACCGTCAGTACCGGCAGCACGCTGATGGCTGCCGCCAGACCATGTCCGGTGGCATCCGCCAGGAGGGCATAAAAGCGCCCCTGAGGTGAGCGGGCCGCCGCCACCACGTCGCCGCTGAAATGCTCGGCCGGAATCACCTTGTATTGCAGGCTGGGATCCTGGAGCCCGCGCCGGTGCATCTGCTTTTCCACCAGACGCATGGCGAGTTGCTGCTCGCTCTCGGTCTGGTCGTAGTAGGCCTGGAGCTGGCGGGCATTCTCGTGCAGCTTGGCGTCGGCGGCCTTGCGCTCGGAAATGTCGCGCACGACGCCGATGAAAAGGCGGGTGTTGTCGAGTTGAATTTCGGACACGCCGAGTTCGGCAGGGAACAGGGCGCCGTCCCGGCGCTTGCCGATCACTTCCCGCTCGCTGCCCATGATGCGTGGGGGCTCGCCACCCACGTAGCGGCCGACGTAGCCATCGTGCTCGGAATGGTAAGGTTCCGGCATGAGCACCTTGACGTTCTGGCCGATCAGATCGGCGGCCGGCCAGCCAAAAAGCTTTTCCGTGGCCGAATTGCAGGCCAGGATCGTGGCCTTCGTGTCGATGGTGATGATCGCCTCGAGCACGTTGTCGGAAATGGCCTGGAGGCGCTTCAAGGCCTCGATCGACTGGGCCTGGAGCGTCAGCGACTTCTGCATCGAGCGCAGCTTCGCTTCCAGGACGATGAAATTGATCGGCTTCGTCAGGTAGTCGTCGCCCCCGGCATTGAGCCCTTCCAGCAGGTTCTCGTCCCGATTCAGCGCCGACAGGAAAATGACCGGAACCCAGAGTTCCTTGACCAGGGCCCGGATGCGCCGGGCAGCCTCGAAGCCGTCCATCACCGGCATCATGATGTCGAGCAGGACCATGTCGGGGCGCTCCGCCTCGAAGGCCTGTACCGCCTCCTCGCCGTTCTCGGCCAACAGTACCTGATGGCCCAGCTTTTTTAGGAAGACCTGCAGGACGTGCAGGTTCGTCTTGTTGTCGTCGACCGCGAGGATGCGCAGGGGTTTGAGGGTATCGGTCATCGGAAACTGGCTTGGGGCCGACAGGCGGGATCAGATCACCGGTTCGCCGGCACCCTCGGTGGGTGGCGCGACCGGGAGCGTGATGGTGAATGTGGCGCCGCCCTCCGGGTTGTTCTTTGCCGCAATCGTACCATGGTGGGCCTGGATGATCTCGCGCGAGATGGCCAGTCCCAGGCCCGTGCCGCCGGCCCCGGTCTTGGTGGTGCTGCTCTGGACGAACTTCTCGAAGATCTGATCCAGCTCGCTCGCCGGAATGCCAACGCCCCGGTCGCAGAACTCGACCATCAGGGTGGGGGTGCCGAAGCAATCCAGGGTCTCGCCGATGCGCACCCCGATCTCGCCCCCGGGCGGCGAGAACTTGATGGCATTGGCGAGCAGGTTGTGGACCACGCGGGCGATCTGGACCGCGTCGCCGATCAGGGAACAGTCCCGCGCCTCAAGGCTGAAACTGACCGTCAGGGCGTGGGGCGTGAGGAGGGACTCCAGGTCGCGGATGGCGTCGCCGACCACTCCGGCGAGGTCGAAGCGGGCCTTGTGCATGGGCATGCGTCCCGCTTCCAGCCTGGAAAGATCGAGCAGGTCGTTGATGAGGACGACCAGCCGTTCGGCGCTTTGCCGGATGCGCTCGAAGTACGGAATCGCCTTTTCGGGGGCCGCGTGGGCCCGCTCCATCCCCAGGCGGCTGAAGCTCATGATGGCGTGCATGGGGGTGCGCAGCTCGTGGGACATATTCGCCAGGAATTCCGACTTGGCCCGATCGGCCCTGGTCGCCGCGGTGAGGGCGCGGGAAAGGTCGGCGGTGCGCGCCATCACCAGTTCCTGCAGATTGTCCCGGTGCCGGCGCAGTTCCGCCTCGATGCGCTTGCGATCCGTAATGTCGGTATAGATGGTGACGAAGCCGCCCCCGCTAAGGGGGGTGCCACGCACCTCGATGACCCGGCCGTCGGGGCGCGTGCGCTCGAACTGGTGGGCTTGGGGATTGGCCGCCTTGGCCATCAGTGCATCGGCCAGGGCCTCCGGGTCGCCAGGGCCATACTCGCCACGGCGGGCGTTGAACAGCGCCACCTCACGAAAGGTGGGCGTGCGAGGAGCAAAAAGCTCGGGCGGAAAATCGAGCACCTCCAGCAGACGCTGGTTGGCAGCGATGAAATTGAGCTCGGGGTCGATGAGGGAGATGCCGCAGGGCACGTTGGCCAGGATGGTCTGCACCATGTCGTGCTGGCGCGCGAGCTTCTCTTCGGCGGCGTGTTTGTCGCTCACGTCGATGGCGATGCCTAGGTAACCCGTGACGCTGCCGTCGGCCCCGCGCAGGGCCGTGACGGTCAGATCGACCCGCAGCAGCGCGCCGTCCACCCGCCGGTAGGTCCATTCCCGCCGTTCGAAGCCCTCCCGGTCCGGTAGCGCGGTGAAGACCTGGAAGCCCTCGACCGGGCGCTGCAACAGTCGGGACAACTCTGCGGAGCGTGCCGCGATCTCGTCCTCCCGATGGAAGGCCGCCGGCGTTGCCTTGCCTAGCATGTCGCTCGCTTCCCGCCCCAGCAATTTCTCCGCCCCGCGGTTGAACAGGGTGATCGTTCCGCTCACGTCGGTGGCGATGATGCTGACCTCGGTGGCACAGTCCAGAATCGCCTGCTTGAACTGGTCCCGGGCGCGGATGGCGGCCTCGGCCTGGCGTAAATCCGCCGTCGCCTGAGCGGCGTAGGCCATGGCCATGTGCTTTTGGGTCAGGAGCAGAAAAACCCCGAGGGACAGGAGCAGCGAGATGGTGAGCCCCCCGACGATGATCAGGGCCGGATCGGCAAGACTCGCTGCCGCGGGGCCGCCGCCGTAGGCAAATTCGAGCCGCCAGGTCCGGCCGCCGAAATCCACTTCGTGCTGGGTGTGCAGGGGAGCGGAATCCCAATCGAGTGCCGGCCGAGTGCTGTGAAAGGGGACCTCGCCGGACTCCTGATCCTGGTCGAAGACGCGCAGGGCCAGGGTATCGACCATCGTCTTCTGCGTTGTATCCAGAAATTCGCTCATGCGGTAAGCCGCATAGGCGACGCCGGCGAAGGCAGCGCGGCGCTCCTGCACGTTGCCGATGGGCGCCCCGGCGCGATACACGGCGCGCAGCATGAGGAAGGCCGACTGTTCCTCATCGTGTACCAGCACGACCTTGCGGGAAACGACGATGTCATCAACGTCGATGGCCCGCTCCAGCGCTTCGCGCCGTGCGGGCTCGGAATACAGGTCGAAGCCCCGGGCGCGCAGTGCCACATCCTGGCCCGCGGCGAGCAGGTCCACGACGACCAGCATGGGCGAGTCCCCCGCGGGATAGACCGTGAAATCGCCGCCGCCGTCCCGCTGCCGGACCCTGGCCTCCAGGGCACCCACTTCGCTGCGCTCTATGCGGGGGGCGAAACCGTAGGCGATCATCCCCGGCAGATGACGGTACGCATCGGTCCGCACGGTGTACAGCCGCCATTCCTCGGCACTGATGGCCTCGCTGCTGGCGAAAAAGGCGGCCAGGTCCCGGATGAACTGGCCGTGGAACTGCAGCCGCTCCCGCAGTTCGTAGGTCGCCTGGGCTGCCTCGCGCTGGAAGTCCTGATTGCGGCTTTCTTCCAGGGCCAGGCGGCGATGCTTGCCATAGCTGCAGGCGAGAGCGGCCAGGAGCAGGAAAAGCACGACCGGCGCCACCCAGCGCAGGTGCGCCGAGGGGCGGGGCAGGGAGGGGGGAGTCGGGAATTTCATGGTGGGAGGTTGCCGACGCCGGCCATGGTATCAGGGCTTCTGTGCCCCGGACTCTTCCTGCTGCTGCAAGGCCCACATGCGGGCGTAAGTGCCGCCCGCCTGGAGCAGGGAGCCGTGGCTGCCGCGCTCGGCGATGCGCCCCTCGTCCATGACCAGGATGAGATCGGCGTTCATGACCGTGGACAGGCGATGGGCGATGACCAGCACCGTGCGTCCGCGGGCGGCAAATTCCAGTTGCGCCTGGATGGCCTTCTCGGTGCCCGAATCGAGGGCCGAGGTCGCCTCGTCGAAAATGAGCAGGGGCGGATTCTTGAGCAGGGTGCGGGCAATGGCCACCCGCTGCTTCTCTCCCCCGGAAAGCTTCAGGCCCCGCTCGCCCACGCGGGTGTCGTACTTTTGCGGCAGGGACTCGATGAAATCATGCAACTGGGCCGCCCGGGCCGCCGCCAGGACCTCGTCCCGGGAAGCCTCCGGCCGACCGTACTGGATGTTGTAGAAAATGCTGTCGTTGAACAGCACCGTGTCCTGGGGAACGATGCCGATGGCGCTGCGCAGGCTGGCCTGCCTCAGGCCGCGCAGATCGTGACCGTTGATGCGGATGGCGCCGCCGCTCACGTCGTAAAAGCGGAAGAGCAGCCGGGCCAGAGTCGATTTCCCGGCGCCGGAAGGCCCCACCACCGCCACCGTATGTCCCGGAGCGATGGTGAAATCGACGCCGCCCAGGATCAGGCGCTCGGGCTCGTAGGCAAAGCGTACCGCCTCGAAATCGACCCGCAGGGGGCCTGCGGGCAACTCGCGGGCGTCGGGCGCGTCGGCCACTTCGCGGTGCTCGGCCAGGAGGCCGAACATGCGCTCGATGTCGGTCAGGGCCTGGCGAATCTCCCGATACACCATGCCCAGGAAGTTCAGCGGCGTATAGAGCTGGATGAGAAAGGCGTTGACCAGGACCAGATCGCCCAAGGTCATGCTGCCGTCCACCACGCCGGACGCCGCCCGCCACATCATCGCCGTGACCCCCAGGGCGATGATGCCCTGCTGCCCCAGATTGAGGAAGGAAAGGGTCGTCTGGCTGCGGGTTGCCGCGTCCTCCCACTGGAGCATCTGGGTATCGTAGCGGCGCGCTTCGAAAGCCTCGTTGTTGAAGTATTTGACCGTCTCATAGTTGATGAGGCTGTCGATGGCCCGGGTGTTGGCGGCCGAATCCGACTCATTCACCGCCCGCCGGATATCGATGCGCCAATTGCTCACCTTCACCGTGAACACGATGTAGGCGGTGAGGGAAAGGGCGGTGATGACGACGTAGCCCACGTCGTACTGCACGAAGAGAATGCCCAGCACCAGCGCGATCTCCACCAGGGTGGGCAGGATCGAGTACAGGCTGTAGGAAATCAGGCTGCCGATGGAGCGGGTTCCCCGCTCGATGTCCCGCGAAACCCCGCCGGTCTGTCGATCCAGATGAAAACGCAGGGCCAGGGAATGCAGGTGCCGGAAAACCTCCAGGGCCACGTGGCGCACCGCCTGCTGTGTCACCCGGGCAAAGAGCATCTCGCGCAACTCGGTGAACAGGGCCGTGGAAAAGCGCAGGGCACCGTAGAGCAGCAGGAGCAGCGCCGGCAGCGCCAGGGCCTGCTGGGGGCCGGAAAGGCCGTCGATCATGGCCTTGAACACCAGGGGCACGGATACGTTGGCCACCTTGGCCCCCACCAGGCAGGACAGGGCCAGCACCACCCGCAGGCGGTAGCGCCACAGGTAGGGCAGCAGGGTGGCCAGGGTGGTGCGGATATGCAGGGTCGGAACCGGCGATCCGGCGGGGGGGCGGGGCAGGGCGGAGGAGCGGCGCATGGGCGATTTCTGGAGGGGGAAGCGGGAGTATAGGAAAACTGCGCCGCTTCCGGGAAAATCAGCCGCTTTCCTCCTGTCGAGCGCCCCTCCCATGGACCACATCGCCCAACTCCCCGCCAGCGAACCCACCCTGCGGGTCATGCCCATGCCCGCCGATCTCAACCAATACGGCGACGTCTTCGGCGGCTGGGTCATGGCCCAGGTGGACGTGGCCGGCGCCATTCCCGCCCTGCGCCGGGCGCGGGGCCGGGTGGCGACGGTGTCGGTCAATTGCTTCCAGTTCAAGCAGCCGGTATCGGTGGGCGACGTGGTGAGCTTTTACGCCCGCGTCGTGCGGGTGGGAAAAACCTCGATCACGGTGGATGTCGAGGTTTATGCCGAGCGCAACTACGCCGAACCCATCGTCGTCCGTGTGACACAGGCGCAACTGACCTACGTCGCCATCGATTCCCAGGGGGAAAAACGGGACGTTCCCCCGGAAAATGCGTAAAATCCGGCCATTACTCAAGATTTATGGATATTCGGGGAGAATTCCGTTGAACGCCCTTCGCCTGCGCCTTCTTCCGGCCTGCCTTCTGGCCGCCTTTTCGGGAACCGCCGCCGCCGCCGGCTTCCAACTCTGGGAACAGAACGCCAGCGGCATCGGCACCGCCTACGCCGGTTCTGCCGCCATCGCCGACAACGCCAGCACCATTTTCTTCAATCCGGCGGGAATGACGCAGTTGAGCGGCGTTCGTGTTTCTCTTGGTGTTTCCGCTGTCGGGCCGAGTTTCGAATTCAATGATCGCGGCTCTTCGGGGACCGGGCTCGTGGCAGGTTTGTCGGGCGGCGACGGTGGCGACGCGGGTGGTTGGGCTGCTGTGCCGAATGCCTACCTGTCCTGGCAACTGAGTCCTCAGTGGTTCGTGGGTCTCGGGATTTCCGCTCCCTTTGGCCTGGCGACTGAATACGACGACGGCTGGATTGGGCGCTATCACTCGCTCAAAGCGGATATCCGCACGGTGAATTTCAATCCCTCCGTGGCCTACAAGGTGAATGACAAGCTTTCCCTCGGCTTTGGCGTCAATTACCAGCTTATCGACGCCAAGATGACCAGTCTCACCCACGTTGGCATTCCGGTGAGTTCGGAATTGAAGGGGGATGACAGCGCCTGGGGTTGGAACGCAGGAGCCTTGTTTACCCTTTCGCCCTCGATGCGCGTGGGGGTCTCTTACCGTTCCGCGATGCGCTATACGGTAGACGGAGAGCAAACCGTTGCCACGACCGTCTTCCCGGCCAAGACCAAGGTTGAATTGCCCGATACCTTCATTCTCTCTGTCTGGCAGCAGGTTTCCGACCGCTGGGAAGCCATGGGGGATCTCTCCTATACGGACTGGAGCGATTTCGACAAGGCGGACATCGTGACGAAGAGTAATGGCACCCTTTTGGGTAGCGAACCCTTCAACTACCGCGACGCCTGGCGCATCGCCTGGGGCGCGGCATACAAGGCCAACGAGGCCTGGAAAATCAAGTTCGGTATCGCCTTCGACCACACGCCGACCAGCGATTCCCACCGTACCGCCCGTGTCCCCGACAACGATCGTCTGTGGCTGACGCTGGGGGCCCAGTGGAAGCCGAGCAAGGAGTCGGCGGTCGATATTGGTTATGCGTATCTGTATCTGCGCGATCCGTCGATCAACCAAACCAAGGTGCTACCCACCGGAACCGCCACCCTACGCGGTCGCTATGACGATTCCGGGCATGTCCTGGGAATCCAGTATTCGCACGGGTTCTGACCGGCGGGTGGCCGGGGGCGCGGCTTGATTCCTGAACTGGGGGACGGGGCCTTCGGCTGGCGTGAGGGCGTCGTCGTTCTCATCGTCCTGGTGGGGGCCTATATGGGATTTCTCCTGCTGCGCATGGGGCGCCTGCGGCGCAAGGCCGATACCCTGGAGCCCGATGTCCCCACCCCTGGAGCGGCGGGTGTGGATATCCCGCCGGTCCCAGGCAGCGATGCGGGCGAGCAGGAAACTTCCCTGCCCCTCGCGCCGTCGGCCTGGGAAGAGGCGCCGCAGCAACTGGCCCGTTCCCCGGACGCCGAGGGACTGGAAGCCGAAGTGCTGCTGCTGCGGGACGAGGTCGATGCCCTGCGCAGCGAACTCGCTGCCCTGCGCCGCGAATTGCAGGCGGAAATCGCCCAGCGGCGTGCGCCCCAGGCCGTTTCTCCCCTCTACAACGACGCCATGCAAATGGCCACCGCCGGCCACAATGCGGCGACCATTGCCGAGCGCTGCGGTATTTCCCGGGCCGAGGCCGACCTGGTCGTCGCTCTGGTCAATGGCCAGCGGTCCTGATCCACGGAGCACTCCATGAGCGAAGACACTCCCGAAAGCGGCGAACTGCGCGGCAAGCTGTTGAAGCGCCTGGTGGTGGCGGGGGGATTGGTTGCTGTCCTGCTGGCGGTGCTTGCCTTCTTCGACCATCTGGCAAGCGCCCCGGAAGAGCCGGAAACCCCGGTGTACAGCCAGCCGGTCCCCGTACCGCCCAAGAAGGAAATGACCCAGCCGGTCAAGGGCGGCGAGCCGACCTCCGAGCCCAAGGCCGCTCCCGCGGAGCCGTCGCCAGCTCCTGGGGCACCGGCCAAGCCCGAGGTGGCCGCCCAGCCGGAATTGCCCCAGCCCACCGCCGTGCCTGCGGCCCCAGCGCCCAAGTCCGCGCCGGTGGCGCAGGCTCCGGCCGCGGCGCCCCAGTCGGCGGTTGCGGTGGCGCCTCCAGCGGCCGTGCCGGAAGGCACCGGCGCGCCGACTCGGGCTGATGCTCCCAGCCGCCCCGCGTTTCCCGCACCCGCGGCCTCCCCGGCGCCCATGGCCGTCGCACCGCGCGCGGCCCAGGGCTATGTGCTCCAGGCCGGCGTTTTCAGCAGTCCCCAGCGGGCCGAGGAACTGCACGCCAAGCTGACCCTGGCCGGTATCCCCTCCACCCTGGAAGCCCGGGTCCAGGTGGGGCCCTTCAAGTCCCGGCAGGAAGCCGATGCGGCGCGGGAAAAGCTGCGCGCCCTGGGCATCGATCCGGTCCTTATTCCGCCCGCCGGAAAGCACTGATCGGGAAAACCCCGGCGGCCGGATTCAGCCCCCGCGTCTTGCGGGGGGATGAGGAAACGGCGCTTATCCGACCCCCGCGTCCCTCGCCTTACGGAGCCGCTTGGCGAAAACTTCCATCTCCTTGGCGGCCTGGACGTCGCCGCGGTCGGTCGCTACCTGGACGCCCATCTCGTAGGCGGCCAGGGCGGCGCTGTCTTCCCCGGCGGCCGTCAGGGCCTTGCCCAGGAGCTTCCAGGCGGCCGAATAGTGGGGATCGCGGGCCACGGCCTCGCGCAGGCGGGCGGCGGCTTTCTGGGGGTCGCCGGCCTTGAGGTATTCGTTGCCGAGGGAGTAGCGCAGCAGGGGGCCGTCCCGGGGACCGTCGAGAAGCTTTTCCAGGCTGGCGAGGGTGGGCGTCGTCATTTAACATCTCCGTCTTGCATTGTTTCCTGAGACCCTACCATGAGCAAAACGATCATTTCCACGCCCCACGCCCCCGCCGCCATCGGCACCTATTCCCAGGCGGTACGGGTGGGCGACACGGTTTATCTCTCCGGCCAGATCGGCCTGGACCCGGCCAGCGGCCACCTGGTGGAAGGCATCGATGCCCAGGTGCTGCGGGTTTTCGAGAATCTCAAGGCGGTCGCCGAGGCGGCCGGCGGCAGCCTGGCCGATGTGGTCAAGCTCAACGTCTTCCTCACCGATCTGGCCCATTTCGCCAAGGTCAACGAGGCCATGGCCCGCTACTTTTCCCAGCCCTTCCCGGCCCGGGCGGCGGTGGGGGTCAAGGAACTGCCGCGGGGTGCCCTGGTGGAAGCCGACGCGGTGATGTTCCTCGGCGCATGACGCCAGCGGGGGCCGGCGCTCCCCCGACGGCGGAAGTCGCAGGCCCCGGGCCGTCCCAGGACGGTGCCCCGGGCAGCGCGGGGATTGCTGCCCCGATCCCGGCTTCGCCAGCCCTGCAGAAGAAACTCGCCCGCCTGGGTCTCCATACCCGGGACGATCTTCTCGTGCACCTGCCCCTGCGCTACGAGGATGAAACCCGCATCACACCGGTGGCCGAAGCCCCCGAGGGGGCTCCGGTGCAGGTCGAGGTCACGGTGCAGTCGCTCGAGGCCCAGTTCCGTCCGCGCCGCCAATGGGTGGTGCGCGCCTCGGACGCCAGCGGCGAGTTGTGGCTGCGCTTTTTCAGCCTCTATCCGGCCCAACGGGCGGTCCTGGTCGAAGGGGCGCGCATCCGGGCCTTCGGCGAAGTGAGGGGCGGCTTCTTCGGCGCCGAGATGATCCATCCCCGCTTTCACGCCATTGCCGGCGAGGCGCCTCTGCCCGCGGGTCTGACCCCCGTCTATCCCTGCACGGCCGGCGTTTCCCCTGCGGCCCTGCGTCGCCTCATCACCCAGGCCCTGCAAGACGACGATCTGGCCGACAGCCTGGACCCCGCCACCCGCCAGCGCCTCCGGCTGGCCGAGTTCGCCCGCAGCCTGCGCTTTCTCCATGCGCCCCCGCCGGGAACGGCGCTGGAAGCCCTGCACGCCCGCAACCATCCCGCCTGGCGGCGCATCAAGTTCGACGAAGTGCTCGCCCAGCAGCTTTCCCTGCGCCTGGCCTACCGCAGCCGCCGTCAACTCGGCGCCCCGGTGCTGGCGGCTTGCGGCGATCTGGCCGGACGGCTCCTGGGGGCACTGCCCTTTGCCCTGACCGGTGCCCAGCGCCGGGCGGCGGACGAAATCGCCGCCGATCTGGCCCGGCCCCACCCCATGCAGCGCCTGCTGCAAGGCGACGTGGGCAGCGGCAAGACCATCGTCGCCGCCCTGGCCGCCTGCCGGGCGGTGGAGGCTGGTTGGCAGGCGGCCTTCATGGCGCCCACCGAAATCCTCGCCGAGCAGCACTACAAGAAACTTTCCGCCTGGCTCGAACCCCTGGGGATTTCCCTCGCCTGGCTTTGCGGCAGCCTCAAGGGAAAACAGAAGCGGGCGCAGCAGGCCAAGGCGGCGACCGACGCCCAGGTGGTGGTCGGCACCCATGCCCTGATTCAGGACGCGGTCGATTTTTCCCGCCTGGGGCTGGCCATCGTCGATGAGCAGCACCGCTTTGGCGTCGCCCAGCGCCTGGCCCTGCGCAGGAAGGGGGGCAATCCGCACCAGCTCATGATGTCGGCCACCCCCATCCCGCGCACCCTGGCCATGAGCTACTACGCCGACCTCGACGTCACCGTCCTCGACGAACTGCCCCCCGGCCGCAGCCCGGTGAAGACCCGCCTGGTCGCCGACGCCCGCCGCGACGACGTCATCGCCTTCCTGGCCCGCCACGGTGCCGCAGGCCGCCAGGCCTACTGGGTCTGCCCCCTGATCGAGGAATCCGAGGCCCTCCAGTTGCAGACCGCCCTGGAAACCCACGCCCGCCTCAGCGAAGAACTGCCGGACCTCAAAGTCGGCCTGGTGCACGGCCGCCTCAAGCCCGACGAGAAGCAGGCCGCCATGGCCGCCTTCGCGACTGGCGGGATCGACGTCCTGGTGGCCACCACGGTGATCGAAGTGGGGGTGGATGTGCCCAACGCGAGCCTCATGGTCATCGAGCACGCCGAACGTTTCGGACTCTCCCAGTTGCACCAGTTGCGCGGCCGGGTGGGGCGCGGCGCGGTCGAATCGACCTGCGTCCTGCTCTACGCCCAGCCCCTCTCCCAGACTGCCCGCCAGCGGTTGCGGGTGATTTTCGAGAACACCGACGGCTTCGAAATCGCCCGCCAGGATCTCCAGTTGCGCGGCCCCGGGGAGTTCGTCGGCAGCCGTCAGAGCGGGGTTCCGCTGCTGCGCTACGCCGACCTGGAAATGGACGCGGACCTCGTCGAAGCCGCCCGCGAAGTCGCCGAAACCCTCCTCGACTCGGACCCGCAAGCCGCCCGGCTGCACCTGCGCCGCTGGCTGGGTTCCCGCCAGGAATTGCTCAAGTCGTAAGCCCGCCGCAGGCCTACCCTTGCGCCCGCCAGTGCTTCCCGGTAGCTTCCCGCCCTTTGCCGGAGACTTTCTTCCATGACCCCGCGTTCCCTCGTCCTTCTCGCCGCCCTGGGTGCCGCCCCCCTCGCTCACGCCGCCCCCGAGACCATGCCCTCCGGCCTGGTCTACGAGTCCCTCAAGGACGGCACCGGCCAGCAGCCCACCCCGGAAGCCAACGTCCAGGTGCATTACCGCGGCACCCTGGCCAACGGCACCGAATTCGACAGCTCCTACAAGCGCGGCCAGCCCGCCACCTTCCCCCTCAACCGGGTCATCCCCTGCTGGACCGAGGGTGTCGCCAAGATGCGCGAAGGCGGCAAGGCCCGCCTCACCTGCCCGCCGGCCATCGCCTACGGCTCCCGCGGCGCCGGCGGCGTCATTCCCCCCGACGCCACCCTGAGCTTCGAAGTCGAGTTGCTCAAGGTCATCCGCTGAGCGTGGAAGCCGATTACGCCCATGCCGACCTCACCCGGGCCGAGGTGGATGGGCGCAGCGGGCCGCTGATCCTGGAATTCGGCGCCAACTGGTGCGGCATCTGCCGCGCCGCCCGCCCCGCCATCGTCGCGGCCCTGGAGGCGGCTGCGGTCCCCCACTGGCGGATCGAGGACGGTCCCGGCCGCCGCCTGGGCCGTTCCTTCGCGGTGAAGCTCTGGCCCACCCTGATCTTCCTGCGGGACGGCCGGGAAATCGAGCGCATCGTGCGGCCCGCCGGCCCCGAAGCCCTCGTTGCGGCGCTGGGCCGCCTGCAGGGGTGAGCATCCTCCCCGGTGCCGCGGTGCTGGAGGATGCCGGACTGGGCTTGCAGGCGGTCATCGCCGTGGCCGACCTGCCGCCTGTGCTGGCGGCGGCAATGGAAGGCTACCGCCAGCTCATCCTCTTCGGCCACGCCGGCCGTCGTTTCTGGCAGGCCCTGGAAGCCGGCGGCCTCTCCGGGTGGGACCCCATCGACAGCGCCAGCCGTGCCATCGTCTGCGCCTGGGCAGCGGAGCACCTGGCAGGGGTGCGCCAGCGCCTCGTCTATCCCGAAACTCCGGGAAATTCCGCTTTTCCCCTCAATCTCGGCGCCCTCGGCGACGGGCTCGGTTGGCAGCGGCCCTCGCCCCTGGGACTCGGCATTCACCCCCACTGGGGAACCTGGTTCGCCTATCGCGCCGCCCTGCTGGCCGATTCGGATCTGCCCGTCACCCAAGCCACGCCTCCGCAGCGCCCCTGCGACACCTGCGTCGGCCAGCCCTGCCTGGCCGCGTGCCCCGCGGGGGCGACGGCGCAGACCGGCTTTCGCGTGGAGGTCTGCGTGGCGCACCGGTTGCGGCCCGCCTCGCCTTGCGCAAGCGACTGCCCGGCCCGCCGCGCTTGTCCGGTGGGGCGTGAGCACGCCTACACCGAGGCGCAGATGCGCCATGCCTACAGGGTCTCGCTGGAGATGGCGAAAATCCGGTAGACCGCTTGGCGCAGGGGGCGCAGCGACACGGGTAGTGCGTCAGATAGGTTCAGCACGGTTCGGCACGCCCCCCGCTCGTCGCTCATCCCCGCCAGGGCTTCGGCCATGGCTGCGGTTCGCTTCGCGGGATAGGGGCGTCGATGCGGGCCTCGGCAGCGACGCATACCGATCTGACGGGCTTCTCGGGCGTCTTGCCTTGCATGGGAGGGGTGGAAGCAAGCTTGCCCGGGATCCCTCCGCAGGCTCCGCCAGGCCGGCTTCCCCGGGTGAGTCACAGTCATATGGAATTGGTGTATCGTTGTCCCCGGCTCCGGCAGGCCTGCATTCCCGGCCGTGCTTGTGCGCCCGGCGCCACCCCTCCGACTGTCGATCCCCGCTATTCAGTCGGGGTTGTTCAGCCCGCCGCGTCTCCTGCCAACCAGGTGGGCTCACCCTGCCCGCCGCTGTCCCGAGGACCAAGACCATGCCGATCGGAACCGTGTTCATTCCTGAAAAACTGCCCGACCTGCGCCCCTGCGCGCGCAACCGCTGGGGTGCCGGAGTCGATGTCGCCCAATCCATGGCGCAGTCCCGCGTCATGGCGCTGTGCGGCGATGGCGGCGACGGTTGCTATGTGGCCGTGCTCGAGTTTCCGCAGGCTTCGGCGGCCAGTCTGAAGCTGGTCCATGTGAGCGGCAGCGGCCAGGTGCAGGCTTCGGGAGTCGTGCAGACGCCGGTCCTGGCCTTCATCATTCAGGCGGCCCTGGTGCCGGCGCCGGGGGGCGGGTGCATCGTGGTGTTCGCCACACCTGCCCATGGCGCACCGCTATTGGCCCAGCGCTTCGATGCCCAGTGCCAGTCCCAGTGGCCGCAGGCCCTGCGGGTGCTGCCCAGCGCCGGAGGCTTCACGGGGCTGGATGCCATCGGCGACGGTGCCGGGGGGGCGATCGTCGCCGTCAATTCGGCCAATGTGACGAACGGCAGCGGGCGCAATGTGCTGGCCCAACGCATCAGCGCCGCCGGTGCCCTGCAATGGCCGGCCGGTGGCGTGGCCCTGTCCGGACCCCCGGCGGCGGGCGGGAAGGCCCAGCTTGCCCTGGCGTTGGCTGGCAATCGCGTCGGGGCGGTGTGGCTGGATCCGAACCCGACCGGGCCGAGTCCGATTACCGGCGCCTGGCTCGATCTCTCCGGCAACGTGACCGCCGGGCCGTTCCCCATCGGCCTGGGGTTCGATTTTCGCCATGACGCGGCCCCCCGCCGCGTGGTGGCCGACCCGGACGGCGCGATGTACGTGGCCTTCAGCCCCGATCCCATCAGCGCGCCCCTGGTGGTGCAGCGCTTCGAGGCGGATGCCGACGTTCCCGCCTGGACGCGCAGCACGGTCGCGCTGTCCCACCCCCAGGCCTACAGCCTTGCCGCCGACGGATCCGGCGGTTTTCTTCTGGCCACGGTCGAGACGAATGGCACGGTGAGTGTCGACAAGGTGGATGCGAGCAACATCTCCCACTGGCGCTTCACTTCGGCCCGCCACATTGCCACCGTGGCGGTGGGGGCGCTGGCCAATCAACTGCACTTCAACCACGCCCGGCTGGTGACGGTCACGGCGCGCGACAAGGGCGGCGCCCTGGTCAGCTTCGAGGATCACGGCGGCGAAGTGCCCAAGCTGATGTCCTGGTGCTGCGACGAGAAGGGTGCTGCCGCGACGCGCGACGCCATCGTGGCGGTGAGCCAGGGGGCGGGCCGCCAGTCCGATGCGCTGGCCGTCGTATCGGCCGGCGACACCAGTATCGTCGCCTGGCAGGAGAGCAGCGGCGTTTCCGCGACCCTGATCGGCGCGCAGAAGCTGGGCTGCTGTCCGCCCAACGTTCCTCCGGGGCGTTTGCTGGAACCGCCGCCGCCCCTGCCCTGTGGCATTCCAGTGGGTTTTCCCTGGGTGCCGGGGGGCGGGCGTTTCGGCTTCCCGCTGGGCGGGCTGCGGCTGCTGCTCACCTGTGGCGGCCGGGGCTGGCGCGGCGGACTGCTGCCCTTGCCGGCCCTCTATGGTCAGCCCGGCATCAGGCTGCCGGGGAGTTTCGGGGTGCAGGGCGTTCCCGCGCCGTCCTGGACGCGCCTGACTTTTACCGGCCTGCCGTCGGGGACCACGCTCGAACTGTTCACCCACAAAGGCGACAAAGTGGCGACGGCCAAAGCGGTCGATGGCGGAGGGGCGACGGTGCATACCCTCGAATTCGCACCCTCGGCCAAGCGCAGCTATGTGCTCGTCTTCGTCGTGAAGGGCAAGGGTCTCGAAGGGATAGACGTCCCGGTCGGGCTGCACGTCGAAGCGGGTGTCGGCAAGCCACCGGTGGTCGATGCGCCGTTCCACGAGGGGGCACCGGACATCCCCAAGGGCAAGAAGAAAAAATCCGCCGCGGCAGGGAAAAAAACCTCCGCTCCGTCGCCCAAGGCTGCGGGCGCCGCGCCGGGGGCGGGCAAACGCAAACGCCAATCCTGATCGTCCCGGGAGGGGAGCCGGGCGGTTCCCCTCAAGCCAGCATCGCCATCCCCAGCCCCGCCAGCGCGCAGCCCGCGATCACCGGCACCACGCCGATCCTGTAGCGGAACAGCGCCACCGCGGCTGCGGTGGCGATGAGGGCCGCGATGGGGTCGAAGGGGCCGTCGAGGCCCTTGGGCCACAGGACATGGTAGGCAAAGAAGAGGGCGAGATTGACGATGACGCCCACCACGGCGGCAGTGATGGCGGTGAGGGGGGCGGTGAATTTCAGGTCGTTGTGAGTGGTTTCCACGAAGGGGCCGCCGGCCAGAATAAAGACGAAAGATGGCAGGAAGGTGAACCAGGTCACCACCGTGGCCGCCGTCGCGCCAGCCAGAAAGAGATTGTCCGGGCCAAAGAGCGCCTGCCCGTAGGCCCCGACGAAGCCGACGAAGGCCACCACCATGATGAGCGGGCCGGGCGTCGTTTCGCCCAGGGCCAGGCCGTCGATCATCTGGGCCGGGGTGAGCCAGCCGAAGTGGTTCACGGCGCCCTGGTAGACGTAGGGCAGCACCGCATAGGCGCCGCCGAAGGTGAGCAGGGCCGCCTTGGTGAAGAACCAGCCCATCTGCGTCAGGGTGTGCTCCCAGCCCCAAGCCAGGGTCAGGGCGGCGAGGGGGAGGACAGCCAGCAGAACGCCGATGACGGCCACCCGGATGAGCCGTGGCCAGGTAAAGCGGGCGTGGTCCGGGATGGGCGTGGCGTCGTCGATGAGGGCGGGGCCAAAGGACTTTTCCGCCTTGCCATGGCCGCCGGAGCGAAATTTTTCCGGGAGAAGGCGTCCGCCCAGGAAACCCAGGGTCGCCGCCCCGGCGACGATGGCGGGGAAGGGCACGGCCAGGGCAAAGATGGCGACGAAGGCCGCCGCCGCAATGCCGATCAGGAGGCCGTTCTTCAGGGCGCGGGAGCCGATGCGCCAGGCTGCCTGGACGACGATGGCGGTCACCGCCGGCTTGATGCCGTAGAACAGCCCGGCTACCAGGGGCACCTGGCCGTAAGCCGCATAGACCCAGGACAGGGCGATGAGGATGAAGAGCGAAGGCAGAACGAACAGGGCGCCCGCTGCGATGCCTCCCGCCGTGCGGTGCAGCAGCCAGCCGGTGTAGGTGGCGAGTTGCTGCGCTTCCGGGCCGGGCAGGACCATGCAGTAATTGAGGGCATGCAGGAAGCGGCCCTCGGAAATCCAGCGCCGCTGTTCCACCAGTTCCCGGTGCATCAGCGCAATCTGCCCGGCGGGCCCACCGAAGCTGAGAAAACCGAGCTTGAGCCAAAAGGCGAGGGCCTGGCGGAAGGAAACGGGGGCGGGCGGGAGCATGGGGGGCGGGAAAAGGGAGGTGCGGCAGGGCGTAGTGTAGCCGCGGGACGCTCGCGTGGGTGCCTCGGCTCTGGCCAACGGGGCCGCTGCCCGGCGGACTTGAGCGGCAGCCGGGTCGTCAGGAAACTCCCTGGCATCTTCCGTCCGTCATTCCCCGCCACCCCGTGCTGCGAGAAATCAGGAACACCCGCCAGATCGAAGGCGAGCCCCCGCGCAAGTGGTACTTCGCCCGGCAACTCGACCTGGTGGTCTGGTTCGACCCCGAGGGGAAGCCGGCCGCGTTTCAACTGGCCTACGACAAACATCGCGACGAGCAATCGGTGGCCTGGAGCGCGGAACGGGGATATCGCCATTACAGGGTCGAGACCGGACCCCGGGCGGGGACGCCACTTCTCGCCCCAGGCGGGCGTTTTCCGAGGGACCGGGTGCTGGCGGTCTGCTTCGCAATTGACGAAACATGAAAGCTTGCCTTTGCGCTCCTGGCGTTGTTGCTCATCCTCGCGATAGCTTCGGCTATCGCTGCGGTTCGCGCCTAGCCAGAAACGCAAATCCGGCGCTTTCATCGTGTTCCGCCAATGGCGAAGCAGACCACCAGCGGCGTTTCGCGCCCAGGCGGAGGCGATGCCGGTCGAGGTCGTCCAGTTCGTCCTCGATCGTCTGCGCGACTACGACGGACCCTTGCTCGAGGGGGCCGAAAACGAAGCCCTGCGCATGCAGCGCGTCCTGGAGCGCTTGGGAAACTCTGCATAAGTAACCATCATGCAGCGCAATTTGAGAAAATGACGGCATTGTCATTGAGTTGATGAGACAGATGAAACCGATGAAGCAACTGAGCCTGGCCGAGACGGGTTTTTTGCCGAAAGCCGGCAAGCAAACCCGCAAGGCAGTGTTCCTGGCGGAGATGGAAACGGTGGTGCCGTGGTCGCGTCTTGAGTCGCTGATCGAGCCGTTCTACCCGAAAAAGGGAAACGGCCGCCCGCCGATGCCGCTGGGCACGATGCTGCGGATTCACTTCATGCAACAGTGGTTTGGTTACTCGGACCCGGCGATGGAAGAAGCCTTGCACGACGTGCCGCTGCTGCGCCAGTTTGCCGGACTGGATGCCTTCGAGGATGTGATGCCAGACGAAAGCACCATCTTGCGCTTCCGCCATCTGCTGGAGAAGCATGACCTGGCGGTGGCGATCTTTGCCGAGGTCAACGCGGTGTTGTCGGAGAAAGGGCTGTCGATGAAGCGCGGCACGGTAGTCGATGCAACGCTGATTGCAGCACCGAGTTCGACGAAGAACGAAGACAAGAAGCGTGATCCAGAAATGACGCAGACCAAGAAGGGCAATCAGTGGCACTTCGGGATGAAAGCCCATATTGGCGTCGATGCCGACAGCGGCTTGATTCATACCGTGGAATGCACGACGGCCAAGGTTGCGGACATTGCGATGATGGAGAAGTGCCTGCACGGGGAAGAAGCCATTGCGCTCGGTGATCGCGGCTATCACAAGAAGAACCGGACGATTGACGAGTTCCAGAAGGAAGGCAATCTGTCTGTTCTGACACCGACCAAGAAGCCGGCTGGCGGAGCGCTGACTGAGGAGCAGAAGGCGTTCAACCGGATGCTCTCGGCGGTGCGGGCAATTGTTGAACATCCGTTCCGGGTAGTGAAGCGCCAGTTTGGCTTTGTGAAAGTTCGCTACCGTGGTCTGGCGAAGAATACGGGGCAGATCGTGACGCTGTTTGCGCTGGCAAATTTGTGGATGGCTCGCAAGCGATTGTTGCCCTTGGTGGGCGAGGTGCGCCCGTGAAACGGGAAATGCAGGGAAAACTCCCTGGATTTCACGGTCAACGGTCGAAAATCGCCTGTTTTTCATCTTTTTTATGACAGCCTGCGCGGAAATAGCCGGTTATTCAGAGAATCCCTTGGGGTTCAACGATCCGGAGGAGGCCGGGGAGCATTCCAGGCGCAGGGGCGCCCGACGCGGAGGCATGATGAGCCTCACCGGTCCGCCGCCTTGAAAAGCATGTCGATTGAGACCAGTAAGTTCGCTCGATGCCACTTCATGCGGCGTTCGCCTTCTCCTGAATGGTCTCGCATTCGCGAAGGAGGGCATCGAAGGTCTCGACCTCGTCGAGGAATAGGCCGTCGTCGGCCATGCGCTGATAGTCGGCTGCCAGCTTGCTCAAGGCTTCGCCATCGGGCACGAGCCGAAGGCCACCTGAAACGGCGCTGTGGTAGTCGATCAAGGAGCCGTCCGGATGTTTCTCCGAGAAGAAGACGGCTTTTTGGTCGGCCACTGCCTTCGCCAGTGCCCTGTCCGCGATGGCCGCATCGGCGAAACCGGCGCGAGCCAGGCGGGCGAGATCATGCCAATGGCGCGCGAACCGGTCGCCGCCGCGAAAATCACCTTGTGCGCAGAAGACGTGGATCGCCGTGGCTTTTTCCCAGAAAGTCCGCTCGGCGCGCATCACTTGAGGCGTCGCCTCGGGAAATTTCACGCCCTGCAGGTATGGGGCAGCGTCGCACCGAACGGGGCGAAAATGGCAAGGCTCCCCGGTGGAGCGTGCGCCGAATTCGAGCATGACCGTCGATGCGACATAGCCCGTTCCTGGGGTGAGGGGGGTGTAGTCGATGAACACCTTGTCGGCGTCGGCCCGCACCATGGCGGGAAGACGCTGCTGACCGAGGTCGTGCTGGAGCTGTGGGACGACTGCTGTCGCCACCCACGTCGCGAGTCGGGCACGGATCTCCTTGCTCCACTTCTTCTCCTGGCTCTTGCTGACCGGAAGCGGTGTGCCCGCATCGCCGATCAGATCGGCAGCGATGGCGCGGATGTCGTAGGTCATGTCCACATCCTCGGAGAAGCGCCGAATGACGCCGAAGGCCTTGGACAGGGAAGTGCCACCCTTGAAGACGAGGTGCCCCGCATAGGGCGTGGCAAAGAGGTGCCGTAGGGACCAGACCACCCAAACGTCCTTTTCCAACAGGTGGGGAGGGCGCCCGGAAGCATTGGCCGCCTGAACGAGGACTTCCAGACGCTCATCGGCAGAGAGTTGGAAGAAATCAGCCATGGGGCACGACTTGCGCACTGATTTCCTGTGCCATCCACATCGGGAGGCGTGCACGTGCCGCGGCCACCTCGTTGATCTCGGCCGGCGGCAATCGGGTGCGCAGTGTTCGCAACGCCGCTCCGGCTTTTTCCGGGCCCAGCCATGCCAGCGCCCGGACCACATCGCCGGCAGCACGGCCCGGAAAGATCAACTGCCACACTGCCGCATGCCGCAACTCCACGGTTTGCGCCCCTAACTTCAGGCGACGGCTGGGGCCGGAGGTCAGGTAGATGGCCCGCATCGGGACCTGGGCGGTGAGGCCCAGTGCATGGGCGGCCGCCGCACCGTGCGAGACGATGGTTTCCCCGCGATGGCTCGCCAGCCCTTCGAGCATCCTGGCGGTCGACGGTGCTCGGGTGCCGAAGCGGCTTTCCACCGGCAGGACATAAATGCCGCGGCCCGCGCGCAGCAGAGCGCCACGCTGCACAAGGCGGCACAACGCTTGATCTACAGCAGCGCGGCTTCCCAGATGCAAGAGTTCTTTGGCGACCAAAGGCGTGCCTTCGGGCAAACCGGCGGCGTGTTCCATGACTTGTTGGGCAAGGGTGTGCAAGGCAATGGCTCCAGAATGTCAGAAATATAGCAATATTTCCGACAGCGCTCAAACTCACGGGCGCAGCATGATTTGTGCCGCGTCCAAAATAGGATGGGGTGTCGTCCTGGCCACCATCAGGCAAAAAGAACACTTGACACGACGTATCGACATAACTACGATCATCGACATGAAGTCCGACTACAGCCGCGCCCTCCCCGAAGAATGGAAGCCTCTCTCCAAGGTGTTCACCGCCCTAGGCGACGAGCATCGGCAGCGCATCCTGCTGCTCTTCGAGAAGGGTGAGCGGCTCAACGTCGGGCAGATCGCCGAAGTGTCGACCCTGACCCGCTCCACGGTTTCACACCACTTGAAGATTTTGCGCGAGGCCGAGGTGCTGGCTTCGGAGAAGATCGGCAAGGAAGTCTGGTTCTGGATCAACCGGCCTTACCTGGAGAGTGTTCTGGGGAATGTGTTGGGGTATGTCCAGGGCAACGCTTGATATTTTTTTGCACAATATATCGAATTGCTTATGTATATCGTTACTTATGTGGAATGCTTCGTTTATAGTGCCAACGGGAGGGAGTTGACCGTATGCGTTCGCTGATCAAACCGCTGTTGCGCGGCCTGTGCCGCATTTTGTTCCGGGTCCGGGTGGAGGGGCTGACCCGGGAGTTCGCCGCCAAGCGCCTTTTGGTGGTGGCCAATCACGAATCCTTCCTCGACGGCCTGCTGCTCGGCCTTTTTCTGCCCATCGACCCGGTTTTCGTGGTGCACACCGGGGTGGCCAACGACTGGTTCTTCCGCCTGCTGCTTTCGCAAGTCGATTACCTGGCGGTGGACCCCACCAGCCCCATGGCCATGAAGAAGGTCATCCGCCTGCTGGAAACCGGCCGGCCGGTAGTCATCTTCCCCGAGGGGCGCATCACCACGACGGGGAGCCTGATGAAGGTCTATGAAGGCCCCGCCTTCGTCGCCGCGAAGACTGGGGCGACGGTCTTGCCGGTGCGGCTGGACGGGCCATCGCGCAGCTATTTCTCGCGGCTCTCCGGCAAGCATCCTCGCGTCCTGTTTCCCAAGGTGCGGGTGAGCGTCCTGCCGGCCACGACCATCCCCATGCCCGAAGCGCCCACCGCCAAGCTGCGGCGCAGGAAGGCCGGCGAGGCCATGCGGCGCCTGATGCAGGAGATGATCTTCGCCTCCCGCCCGCAGCAGACGCTGTTCAGCGCCCTGTGCGACGCCGCCGACGTTTTCGGCAAGAAGCGCCGGGTGCTGGAGGACATGAAGCAGATCGAGTATTCCTACAACGACCTGCTCAAGATGGCGCTCATGCTCACCCGCCTGGTGGAGCGCCAGACTGGCGAGAACGAGCGGGTCGGCCTGCTGCTGCCCAACCTGGCGCCGACCCTGGGGCTGCTCATCGGACTCACCGCCCGGCATCGGGTGCCGGCCATGCTCAACTACACCGCCGGCGTGGATGCCATGCAGGCGGCGTGCACGGCGGCGGAAGTGCGCACCATCGTCACCTCCCGGGCCTTCGTCGAGCAGGCCAAGCTCTCCGACAAACTGGCGGCCCTCGCCGACATCCAGTGCCTCTACCTGGAAGACCT
Organism: Betaproteobacteria bacterium; assembly: GCA_016720065.1. Lineage (NCBI taxonomy): Bacteria > Pseudomonadati > Pseudomonadota > Betaproteobacteria > Betaproteobacteria bacterium. Next base: position 148,217 of record JADJXY010000001.1, read on the forward strand.
GCGCGAGGCCATCGGCCTGCGCGACAAGCTCTGGTTGATGCTGTGGGCCATCCACCGGCCCCGGGCCTTTGAACTGCCGACCTCGCCTGAGGAGGCTGCCGTGGTGCTGTTCACCTCCGGCTCCGAAGGAAAGCCCAAGGGCGTGGTGCTGCCCCACCGGGCCATCCTGGCCAACATCGCCCAGGTGCGGGCGGTGATCGACTTCTCGGTGGACGACAAGGTCTTGAACGCCCTGCCGGTCTTCCACTCCTTCGGCCTCACCGCCGGGGCGCTGCTGCCGGTGCTCACCGGCGCCAGCCTCTTCCTCTACCCGACCCCGTTGCACTACCGCATCATCCCCGAACTGGCTTACGACCGCAGTTGCACGGTGCTCTTCGGCACCTCCACCTTCCTCGCCAACTACGCCCGCTTCGCCCATCCCTACGACTTCTACCGCCTGCGCTACGTGGTGGCGGGCGCCGAAAAGTTGTCGGATGCCGTGCGCAATACCTGGTTCGAGAAATTCGGCATCCGCATCTTCGAAGGCTACGGCGCCACCGAGACCGCCCCGGTGCTGGCGGTGAATACGCCCATGGCCTTCCGCAGCGGCACCGTCGGCAATCTCCTGCCGGGCATCGAGGCCAAGCTGCTGCCGGTGCCAGGCATCGAGCGCGGCGGCATCCTCCACGTGCGCGGCCCCAACGTCATGGCCGGCTACCTCAAGGCCGACCGCCCCGGCGTGCTGCAACCGCCGGCTTCCGATGCGGGGGAGGGCTGGTACGAGACCGGCGACGTGGTGGACATCGACGATGAAGGCTTCGTGAAAATCGTCGGTCGGGTGAAGCGCTTCGCCAAGATCGCTGGCGAAATGGTCAGCCTGGAAGTGGTGGAAAAGCTGGCGGTGGCGACCTCCCCGTCCCAGACCCACGCGGCCTCCAGCCAGCCCGACGCCGCCAAGGGCGAGGCCCTGGTGCTGTTCACCACCGACGGCGGGCTCTCCCGCGAGCTGCTGGCCGCCAAGGCCCGCGATCTGGGCATTCCGGAACTGGCCGTGCCGAGGAAGATCCACAAGGTCGATTCCCTGCCCCTGCTGGGTACCGGCAAGGTGGACTACGTGACCCTGAAGCGCCTGGCCGAGAGCGTCTGACGCCATGTACCTCAAGACCCCACCCCATTCGCCTGTCCGCCGCCGCCTCATCACGGCCCTGGCCGGAACGGTCGCTGTCGGCGCTGCCGGCTGGGCCGCCGCCCGGCCCCTTTTGATCAACCCCTGCCGCGCCGCCCTGCCGCCGGATTTGGCCGCCAGCCCCTGGCTCGCCCAGGCCTGGGCGGCAATCGACCCGACCCAGGTGTGGGACTGCCACGTCCATGTGGCCGGTACCGGCGACGGCGGCAGCGGCATCGAAATCGGCCCCCAGCTTTCCTCCTGGCTCTATCCGGTGCAGTACGCCCAGCGCCTCTTCTACATGAACGCCGGCTGCGCCCACGACGCCCCGGGCCGGGTGGATGCCAGCTACGCCGCCCGCCTGCAAAACCTGGTGGAGGGCATGCCCGCCGGCTTCAAGGTGCTGCTCTTCGCCTTCGAGCGCCCCTACGACGAAGCTGGCCGCCCCCTGGCGGAGCACATGGCCTTCCACGTGCCGGACGCCTACGCCCGTCAACTGGCCGCCGCCTATCCGGCCGGCTTCGAATGGGTCGCCTCCCTCCATCCCTACCGGCCGGACGCCTTGGAAGCCCTTCAGGCGGCCATCGCCGGCGGTGCCCGGGCGGTCAAGTGGCTGCCCGCGGCCATGGGCATGGACCCCGCCTCGCCCCGGTGCGACGCCTTCTATCGTGTGCTGGCGGAGACCCGGCTGCCCCTCATCGTCCATTGCGGCGAAGAAAAGGCGGTCAAGGGCGGCGACACCCAGCACCTGGGTAACCCCCTCCTGCTGCGCCGCGCCCTCGATGCCGGCGTCACCGTGGTGGTAGCCCACTGCGCCAGCATCGGCGAGGACATCGATCTCGACGCCGGCAGCGCCGGCCCCCGCCGCGAGAGCTTCGACCTCTTCGCCCGCCTGATGGCCGAACCCCGCGCCCGAGGGCTTCTCCACGGCGACATCTCGGCCCTCGTCCTGCGCAACCGCTCCACCGAACGCATCAAGGCCATCCTGCAAAGGACCGACTGGCACGGGCGACTGCTCAACGGCTCGGACTATCCGCTGCCTGGCGTCCTGCCCATCATCTCGCCCGCCGCCCTGGCTCGGGCCGGGCTGCTGCCGGTGGAAGCCGTGGGGGATCTGGAAGCGGTGCGCGAACACAACCCCCTGCTCTTCGACTTCGCCTTGAAGCGCCTGCTGGCCTGGGAAGGAAAATCCTTCCCGGCGGCGGTGTTCGAGACGCGGCGGGTGTTCCAGGCTTGAACCAAACGGACATAGAGACAAATTCATGAACGAGATGCTTTCCCGGAAACGCCTCCCAAATCTCACTGCGGCATTGCTTGGTGCGGGCTTGGCGCTGCCGGCGGGCCTCCAGGCCGCCACCATCGACAGCGCCGTCACCAGCGGCGCCCTCGGTCTCTACGGGGCCGCCGAATTTCGTCTGGCCACCGGGCGCTGTACCGATTGCCCGGCGGAGAAGCAGGCGCTGTGGTACTTCGCGGACGACACCCTGGCCGTGCCCAGGGCCGGGGCGGCGGGGTTTTCGCCGCGCCTGCGGGCTCAGGACGATGTGCGCCAGTGGCGGGCGGGGCGCACGGCCGCGGCGGCGCCTGAACGGCCGACGCCGGTCTGGGTCGGTTCTCCCGAGAAGGCCGCCGGTTGGGCCATGGCCGAGGATGGATCGCAGCTCGTCGCCGCCGATGGCAGCTCGCGGCCCCTGGCGCTGGTGGATAAGATCGAGGCCAATCGCTCCTGGTTCGATGCCAGCAGCCTGCGCTATTTTGCCGGCCGCTCCTTGAGCCTGCGGGGCCGCAGCGACGGCGGGCGCTTTGTGGCGCGGACCCTGTGGCCGGAGGATTTCGCCCTGGCCCCGGCGGCTCTGGCACCCCTCGCAGCCGGCGAAACCCTGGACGGCCTCGTGCGGGCGGACAAGGGGGGCGCGCAGCTTCCCCTGGCCTCCCGGGTACTGTGGCAAAAGGAGGAGGGTAAGACGGTGGCCTTGGCCGGCAAGCCGGTGCTGGCCTTCATGCTCAACGGTGCCCAGGGGGATGACGACGAAGCCCACGGCGGCCACTTCGCCATCGCCACCGGGCGCTTCGGACCCCGGGGGGAGTGGGGCGACTGGCTGGTCAATAACTTCTACGGCCTCGATTCCTACAGCGAGAAAGGCATTGTCGCCGCCATGCTGCCCATGGACGCCTACATGGGTGACCTGAATTCCGGCCAGTCCTGGTACCGGCCTTCCCACATGCTGGTGGCGGTGTTGAAAGACGAGCGGGCGGCGCGGGAATACCAGGAAGCCATCGCCCGGGTCTTCACCCATTTCTACCGCCACGACTTCACCTACCGGCACGCGACCGCCAATTGCGCCGGGATCAGCGTCGAAACCCTGCGCACCCTGGGCTGGGGGATTCCCAAGGAAGGGGCGACCAGTCGCCTGAAGGCTGTTGCGGCACTGCCCTACATGGCGATCAAGGATCGCGACCTGGAAAGCGGGACCAAGGCCTACGACTATCTTTCCGCCGAGGTGACCGACCTGTACCCCTTCGTCGCCTTCGACGCCATCGGCCGCGACCTGCTCGGGCGCATCACCCGGGGCGGCGCCCGAAGCGAGCTGGAGAAGGTGCTAGCCGAGGATGTCGAGGCCATCGTCTTTGTGCGCATCCCGCAGTTCCCGTCGTCGCGGGCCTTCGGCCAGGCGCCGGTGGCGTCCTTCGACGAATACATGAGCCGCGTCCCCGAGGACCGGGAAAATTGGGAAGTGGTGCCGGTGCCGCCACGGCCCTTCCCGCCGGAAATGAAGGATGCCGCGGCGCCGGCCGATGCGTGGGAGCCCTCGTCTTACGCCCTGGCAGCCTATGGCGGCGTGTTCGGCATGGCCACCCTCACGGTGGTGCGCCGCCGCAAGACGAAAAACGGCAAGCAGGGAGGCGCCCGATGAGCAGCCAGTTCCAGCTCCTCAAGGAGCGTCGCTTCCGCCCCTTCTTCTTTACCCAGTTCCTGGGGGCCTTCAACGACAACGTCTTCAAGACGGCCCTCATCACCCTGGTGACCTTCCGCGCCGGGCAACTCACCGACCTCGACGGCAAGACCCTGGCGACCCTGCTGCCCGGGCTCTTCATCCTGCCCTTCTTTCTCTTTTCCGCCACCAGCGGCCAGATCGCCGACAAGTATGAGAAATCCGCCGTGGCGCGGGCGGTCAAGGTCTTCGAAATCGGCATCATGTTGCTCGCCGCCTGGGGCTTCCTCAACAACAGCCTGCCGCCCCTGGTGGGGGCGCTCTTCCTGATGGGGGTCCATTCGACCCTCTTCGGGCCGGTCAAATATTCCTACCTGCCGCAGCATTTGAAGGAGGAGGAACTGGTGGGCGGCAACGGCATGATCGAGATGGGTACCTTTGTCGCCATTCTGGTGGGGGAGATCCTGGGCGCCTGGCTGGCGACGTCGTCCTTCGGACCCGGCCTCATGTCGGCCGTGGTGGTCGGTGTGGCGGTAGCCGGCTACTGGGTGAGCCGGGGAATTCCCCTGTCCCCCGCCGCCGATCCCGGCCTGAAGATCAACTGGAATCCCGTCACCGAAACCTGGAACAACCTGCGTTTCGCCCACGGCAACCGGACGGTGTGGCTCTCGCTCCTGGGCATTTCGTGGTTCTGGTTCTACGGCGCCACCGTGCTGGCCCAGTTTCCCAGCTACGCCAAGGAGGTGCTGCACGGCGACGAGAGCGTCTTCATTCTTCTTCTGGCCGTGTTCTCCTTCGGAATCGGCCTGGGGTCGCTGCTGTGCGAAAAGCTCTCCGGTCACAAGGTGGAAATCGGCCTGGTGCCCTTTGGCGCCATCGGCCTCACCGTTTTCGGTGTCGAGTTGTACTTCGCCACTCCGGGGGGCGCGGCGCCCGCCCAGGCCTGGGCCTGGGGGAGTTTCCTCATGCAGCCGGCCCATTGGCGTATCCTGCTTGACCTGGTGCTGCTCGGCCTCTTCGGCGGCTTCTACATCGTTCCCCTCTACGCCCTGATCCAGACCCGCAGCGAAAAAAGCCATCAATCCCGGGTCATCGCCGCCAACAACATCCTGAACGCCCTGTTCATGGTGGTTTCGGCCGGGGTGTCCATGGGGCTGTTCGCCCTTGGCCTGAGCATTCCGCAGCTTTTCCTGGCCACCGCCCTGTTCAATGCGGTGGTGGCGATCTACATCTACTCCCTGGTGCCGGAATTCCTCCTGCGCTTCATCGTCTGGATCCTGGTCCACTCCATCTACCGCCTGGACTGCCGGGGGGTGGACGAGCGCATCCCGGAGAAGGGCGGCGCCCTCATCGTGTGCAATCACGTCAGCTTCGTCGATGCCCTGGTGATCGCTGCGGCGTGCCGCCGGCCCATTCGTTTCGTCACGGACCACCATGTTTTCCGGTTGCCCATCCTCAATTTCGTCTTCCGCCACAGCCGTGCCATTCCCATCGCCGCGGCCAAGGAAGACCCGGCCATGAAGGCGCGGGCCCTCGAAGCCGCCGCCCAGGCCCTGGCGGACGGCGAACTGGTGGGCATCTTCCCCGAGGGGCGGGTGAGCGAGGACGGCGAGATTCACGAGTTCCGGCCCGGCATGAGCGCGATCCTGGCGGGCAGTTCCGTCCCGGTGGTGCCCCTGGCCCTGCGCGGTTTATGGGGGAGCTACTTCTCCCGGGTCGATGGACGGGCCATGAAGACCCCCTTCCGCCGCGGACTGTTCTCCCGCATTGCCCTGGTGGCGGGGGCGCCGGTACCGGCGGCCGAGGCAACGCCAGCCGCCTTGCACGCCCGGGTCACCGAGTTGCGCGGGGATTCACGCTAGGCGCACCATGGGCAAGGCGCTTCTCCTGATCCTGCGCTGCCTGCTCCTCCTGGTGGGGATTGCCCTCCTGCTGGGCGGCGGTATGTGCATGGCCTTTCTGCTGCCGGAGGCCTGGCGCGTCGGCAACGGGAGCAACCTCGCCCCCTTCCTGCTGGTTTCCGTCATGGCTTTCGCCATCGGCCTGATCCTGTTCGTGGCTATGCTGCGGGCACTGCGGGCGCAGGGTTCGGGTGGGACGGGAAAGCAATCCGCCGACGGCGCTTGAGAACGAGGGGGAAAGCCATGTGGTTCCTGGGAATGATCATCGGACTCCTGCTGGGGGCGCCTTTCGGAGGCGAGACCGCGGTGGGGGGAGCCCTGATCGGGCTGGTGGCCGGGATTCTCGCCGGAGTCCTGCGGCGCCCGGCCGGAGAAACCGCACTGCCGGTTGCCACGGAGGAACGCCTCAAGCTGCTGGAAGATCAGGTGGCCTGGCTGCACCGTGAATCGGCAGCCCTGCGGGCCGAACTGGCGGCCCTGGGCGGTGGGCCCGAGAGGGCGCCGACACCGGCAGCAAGCGAGGCGGCTTTTTTGCCAGAGGCGCCGGTGGTCTTCATCGACGAAACGCCGACCCAGCCCGGATACGATGTGCCTCCCGCAGCGCCGTGGGCCGAAGCCGCGCTTGGGCCCCCGCCGCAATCGGCGGCAGGCGATGGCGATCTTTCCCGGGCGGGGGAGACCCGGGCGGCGCCGGTGGAGGTGTCGGCAGCCTCCACCCTGTGGCAGCGCCTCATGGCCGGCAACCCCCTGGCCAAGATCGGCGTCGTGCTGCTCTTCTTCGGTGTCGCTTCCGCCCTGCGGCTGGCGGTGGACCATGGCTTCCTGCCGGTGCCCCTGCGCCTCCTGCTGGGGGCGGTGGCGGGGACGGCGATGATCGCTTTCGGCTGGCACAAGGTGCGCCAGGGAGGCCACTTCGCCTTCGGCATCGCCCTCCAGGGGGGCGGTTTCGCCATCCTCTACCTGATCGCCTATTTCATGCTGGCCCGCTACGGCCTGCTGGGGCCGACGCCGTCCTTCGCGCTGTTTGCCCTGCTGGGCGTGGCCTGCGTGCTGCTGGCGGTCGCCCAGGATGGCGTGGTGCTGGCGGTGTTCGGTCTGGCGGGCGCTTTTGCCGCGCCGGTGCTGGCCTCCAGCGGGAGCGGCGATCCGGTGGGGCTCTTCGGCTATTTCGCCCTGCTCAACGCCTTCATCGTCGGCGTCTCCTGGTTCAAGGCCTGGCGGCTGCTCAACGTCACCGGCTTCTTCTTCACGCTGGGGGTGGGCGTGGCCTGGGCGCTACAGCACTACCATGCCGGCCACCACGACGTGTGCCAGGCCTTCCTCGTCTTCTTCTGGGCGCTCTACGCCGCGACGCCGGTGCTCATGGCCCTCTTCCGGGCGCCGGGCTGGGCCGGCTGGAGCGACGCCACCCTGGTCTTCGGCACGCCCCTGGTGGGTTTCGCCCTGCAGTCGCAACTGGCGGCGGACCGCTACGAGCTCGCCTGGGCGGCCTTCGCCGCGGCGCTGGCCTACGGCGCCCTGTGGGGCCTGCTCTTCCGCCGGGGTGAGGAAGAGAGCCGCTTGCTGGAACGCTGCCAACTGGGTCTGGCCATCGCCTTCGCCACCCTGGCCGTGCCGTTGGCCTTCGGCGTGCAGGTGACGGCCGCCTTCTGGGCCCTGGAGGGCGTCGCCGTGCTGTGGTTCGGCGTGGCGCAAGGCCGGCGGCTGGCCATGGCCACCGGCGCCCTCTTGCAAGCCGCGGCGGGCGCCTATTTCCTCTATGGGCTGGAGCGCATGGCGACGGCACTGCCCGTCATCAACGACGTCTGCCTCGGGGCCGTGCTGCTGGCCGGGGCCGGCTTTGCCAGCGCCCGCCTGCTGCGCCGCTTCGCCGAGGGGCCGGCAGCGGGGGCGCTGCTGTGGGCCTTCGCCTGGTGGTGCTTCGCCGGCGGCTTCGAGCTCGACCGCCTGACCACCCAGACCCTGGGCCTGCCGCTGCTGCTGGCGTACGTGGCCGGCACCCTGGCGGCGCTGGAAGTCCTCGGGCGGGGCGAGGGCTGGCGGGCGGCCCGCCACCTGTCGCTGCTGCTCCTGCCCGCCCTGTGGCTGGCGGCGGCCTTCGCCCTGGAGCACGATCACCACTTCCTCCCCGGCCTCATGGTCATCGTCCTGCCCCTTGCCATCGGCCTCCACTACTGGGCTCTCGCGCGGCAGGAGGCGGACGATGCGGCGCTTTGGCCCACGCTGCGCCATGGGGGCGGCTTCTGGCTGCTCATGGCCCTGGTGACGGTGGAACTCGCCTGGCTGGGCGACCGGTTGGCGCCCGGGGTGCGGCTGTGGCTGATCCTGGCCGCGGCAGCGGGCCCCGCTCTGGGCCTGTGGGCGGCAGTGCTCGGGGAGCGCCGGCAATTGCCGCCGGTGGCCGGCCACGGCTTCGCCTACCTGGGCTTTGGGGCGCTCCTGCCGGCGGCCTTTCTGGCCGGCTGGTCGGTCTTCGCCAACTTCGACCACACCGGGGGTGGAGCCGGGTTGCCCTATGTGCCTCTCCTCAATCCCTTCGACCTTGTACAGATTGCGGTCATGGGCGCACTCTTCGCGTGGCTACGGACCCTGGCCGAGGAACCCGTGGTCGGAATGCCGGTGCCGCGGCCAGCCTGGGTCGGCGCGCTTGCGTTCATCTGGATCAGTTGCCTCGCCGCCCGCATCGCCCACCACTGGGGTGGCGTTCCCTTCACCGGGCACTATCTGTGGCATTCCACCCTGTTGCAGGCCTTGCTGACCTTCCTGTGGACGGCGCTCGCCATCGCCGCCATGATCGCGGCCACCCGGGTCCGCGTACGCCGCCTGTGGCAGGGGGGCTTCGCCCTGCTGGCGGTGGTGGGGGCCAAGCTCCTGCTGGTCGATCTGGCCAATGCCGGCACCCTGGTGTGGACCGCTTCACTCATCGGCGTCGCCCTGCTGGTGCTGGCGGCCGGCTACTTTGCCCCGGCGCCGCCAGCGGCGGAGAAGGAGAATGCGCCATGAACGAATTGCTGCGCATCCTGTGGATCGTTGCCAAGGGGGTCTTCCTGGTCGCCGGCATCGGCGCCATCCTGGCTGGCGGCATCTGCGGGGCTTTTCTCGCGCCGGGCGCCATGGGACACGACGCCCTGGCCAAGGATTTCTTCGTCATCGCCATCATCGTCTTCGTCGTCGGCTTGATCATGGCCATCCCTGCCTGGCGCAGCCTGCGCCGCGACCGGCGGGCGGCCAAGGCCAGGCTGGAGGCCGAACTGGAAGCGATCCGGCAGCGAGGTCGCGCGCCGACAGGGGAGGATGGCCCGCATGGATGATGGGCGGAGAATCCCGTGGTCGTGCTGAAATGGCTGCTCGTCCTGTTGGGCCTGTTGATGATCCTGGGTGGCGGCCTGCTCGGGCTCTGCGGTGTCGCTTTCGGGAGCCACGGGGATCCGACTGCCGCGATTGGCTTCATTCTCCTCATCTTCGGGATCTTGCTGGTGGGGGTGATGGCGTCCCGGGGCAAGGCGAAGCCTTCCACTGGGCGTGGGCCTGACCGGGAAGGCGAGGGCCGGCCGTGATCCCGGCGGCGCTGGCGCCCCTGGTGCACGGCGTCCTGGAGGCGCTTGCCCTCGCCACCGGTTTCGCCTACTACCGTTGGCTTCGCGCCCGGGCCGGCGCGCCCAGCGTCGTCAGTGGCGCGGAATTCGCCGTGGCGGTGGGCTGCATCTTCGGGGCCGCCGTCGGCAACAAACTTGTTTTCTGGATCGAGATGCCGCAGCTGCTGCCCCTCATCTGGGATCAGCCGGCCGCCTGGCTGGGCGGGCAATCCATGGTGGGCGGCCTGCTGGGGGGGGCTGATCGGGGTCGAGATCGCCAAGAAGCTCGCTGGGGTGACCCGTTCCACCGGCGATGCCTTCGTCTATCCCGTTCTGCTCGGGCTGATGATCGGCCGCGTCGGCTGCTTCCTGGCGGGCTTGGCCGACGGCACCTACGGCCTGCCCACCGATCTGCCCTGGGGCGTGGATTTCGGCGACGGCATTCCCCGCCACCCGACCCAGCTCTACGAAATCGCCTTCGCCGGGGCGCTCTGGCTGGGCCTGCGCCGCCTGCAAGCCCGTCTCGCGTCCCAGCCCGGCCTGCTGTTCAAGACCATGCTCGTCGCCTACCTCCTCTGGCGCCTCGCCGTCGATGCCTTGAAGCCGGTGCCCTTCGCCTATCCCCTGGGGCTTTCGGGCATCCAGTGGGTGTGCCTGCTGGCCTTGCTAGCCTATGGGCCTCTGGCGTGGCGTCAGCAGCGTTCGCTTTCGCGTTCGGTCAATTTATCCTTGTAAATAGCGGAATGCAATTCCATAATTGCAATGATGATTGAGCGCTCGTTGACCGCTTCGCTGTGCGATGTCCTGGCTTATTCCCCGGCCGTGGCCTTGCTTGGCCCGCGCCAGTCCGGAAAGACGACCCTGGCCCTGGAAATTGGCGGGAAGATCGGCAGACCAAGCCTTTATCTCGATCTGGAATCGGAGCAGGACCGGGCCAAGCTCGCCCAGCCCGAGCTCTATCTCGCGGATCACCAAGACAAGCTGGTCATTCTCGATGAAGTCCATCGTGCCCCCGGTCTATTTCCCGTTCTGCGCGGTCTGATCGACCGCGCCCGGCGGGCCGGCCGGGAGGCGGGGCTTTACCTCCTGCTCGGCTCCGCCTCGCTGGATTTGCTCAAACAGTCGGGGGAGACCCTGGCCGGCCGCGTCGCCTACCTGGAGCTGACCCCCTTTACGCTGACCGAAACGCGTCATCTGCCGGCGGATGCCGTCTGGCTCCGGGGCGGCTTCCCGGGCAGTCTGCTGGCCGCCAGCGATGCCCGCAGCCTGCGCTGGCGGCAGGACTTCATCCGCAGTTACCTGGAGCGCGACGTCCCCCAGTTCGGCCCCCGCATCGCCGCCGAAACCCTGCGCCGCTTCTGGGGTATGTTGGCCCATCATCAGGGCGGGCTGCTCAACATTGCCCAGTTCGCCCGCAACCTGGGGGTCGATGCCAAGACCGCCGCCAGCTACCTTGACCTTCTTGTCGACCTCCTGCTGGTCCGCCGTCTGCCGCCCTGGCACGCCAACCTGGGCAAGCGCCTGGTCAAGTCGCCCAAGGTCTTTGTCCGCGACAGCGGCCTGGTCCACGCCCTGCTGGCCATCCCCGACAAGGAAACCCTCCTTGGGCACCCGGTGGTGGGGGCAAGCTGGGAGGGTTTCGTGGTCGAGAACCTGCTGGCTGCGGCACCCGAGGGGGTGCAGGGCTATTTCTACCGCAGCACCGGCGGCGCCGAGATCGACCTGCTGCTCGCCTGGCCGGATGGCTCGCTGTGGGCAGTGGAGATCAAGCGCAGCCTCACCCCGAAGCTGGAACGGGGCTTCCACTCGGCCTGCGCCGACCTCAAGCCAGCGCGCAAGCTGGTGGTCTACCCCGGTGCGGAGACATTCCGCCTGGCCGAGGATGTGGAGGCGATGAACCCTTTGGCGGCTGCTCACCTGCTGGCGTCCCGCTGAGAGATCCCCATGACCCGCAAGAACCGTCCCTGGCTCTTCTACGACACCACCGCCTCGGTGTGCACCACCTGCCTGCGTCCCGTGGAGGCCAAGGTGGTGATCAAGGGGAACGAGGTCTTTCTCGACAAGTGGTGCCCGGCCCACGGCGCGGAGCGGGTGCTCATCGCCGACGATGCCGAGTATTACCGCCTGTGCCGCGAGGTGTATGTGAAGGCGCCGGAGATGCCGGAACGCTTCAATACCGCCATGCGCCACGGCTGCCCCTACGACTGCGGCCTGTGCCCGGACCACATGCAGCATTCCTGTCTTTCGGTGGTCGAGATCACCGAGCATTGCAACCTGCGCTGCCCGGTGTGCTATGCCGAATCCGGGCCGGAGCGGCAACTGCACCGGTCCCTGGCGGAGGTGGAAGCGATGCTGGACGCCGTGGTCGCCAATGAGGGGGAGCCGGACGTGGTGCAGCTTTCCGGCGGCGAGCCGACCCTGCATCCGGATTTTTTCGCCATTCTGGACGCCGCCAAGGCGCGGCCCATCCGCCATCTGATGATCAACACCAACGGCCTGCGCCTGGCCCGGGAGCCGGAGTTCGTCGCCCGCCTGGCGGCCTACAAGCCGGGGATCGAGATCTATTTGCAATTCGATTCCCTGCGGGACGAGGTCTTGCAGCAACTGCGGGGCGCCGAACTGGCCGAGATTCATGAGCGAGCGCTCGCCAACCTGGAAGCCAACGAGCTCTCGACGACCCTGGTGATGACCGTGAAACGGGACGTGAACGATGACGAGATCGGCGAGGTCATCCGCCACGGCCTCACGTACCGCTGCGTGCGGGGCGTCACCCTGCAACCGGTTTCGGACGCCGGTCGCAATCTGGATTTCGACCAAGCCCGCCACCGCCTGACGGTGAGCGAAGTCCGCCGCAGGATCGCCGAGCAGTCCGGCCTGTTCACGCTGGACGACATCGTGCCCGTGCCCTGCAACCCGGATACCCTGGCCATGGGCTACGCGGTCAAACTGGCGGGCGCCGTGGTGCCCCTGACCCGCCACCTGGGGCCGGAGTCCCTGCTGGCCGGGCCGCGCAACACCATCGTTTTCGAGCGGATGGACGAAAATGCGCCAGCGATCAAGGACGTCGTGTTCAATCTCTTCTCCACCAACCACTCGCCGGAGTCGCAGGCCAACTGTCTGTCGGCGCTGCTCTGCTGCCTGCCGGCGGTGTCGGCGCCGGACCTCGGCTACGAAAACGTCTTCCGCGTCCTCATCGTGCAGTTCATGGACGCCGCCAACCTGGACCTGCGGGCCCTGAAGAAATCCTGCATCCACTTCGCCCAGCCTGACGGGCGGCTGATTCCCTTCGAGGCCTACAACCTCTTTTACCGGGGCGGGCGGGGAGCGATCAGCGCGGCCATTCAGGCCGAAATCCAGGCAGCGACCGAAAAAAGAAGCCTCCCGGTGATTGCCGCTTTGCCCGGCAAGCGCTAATCTGCCCCGACAAGCCTGCCGGAGCGATTCCCGGCAATAACAAGGGTGGAGGAGAGAATATGGCTATGGGGCGGTTCGGTGGCTTGGCGCTGATGGGCAATTTGTCCATCGGGCAGAAGATCATTCTCGTATGCGTCATCGCCCTGGGGGGCATGGGGCTCATGCTGGCGCAACTGGTCATTGGCGAACTGCGCCAGGTCAATCAATTGTCCAACGAGGGACACGGGGCAGCCTATTCCCGCCAGTTGCTCAAGCTGGTGCTGGCGGCCCAGGAACACCGGGCTCTGTCCACCGGCGTGGGAACCGGCGGTGTCGGCGGCGGGGACCGCCTCGCCAAGCCCCAGGAGGCGGTGGATGCTTCCCTGGGCGAGCTGAAAGGCTTCATCGCGGGTCATTCCGTGCTTTCCGGAGAGGCGGCGACCGTCGATGAACTCGTCGCCGGCTGGGACAACGTCAAGAAGGAACTCACCGGCTTCGGCGCCGCCTCCAGCTTCACGCGGCAGACCGAGTGGCTGGAGAAGGTCATGCTCCATTGGCAGAGCGCCGCCGACGCAACTTCCCTCAGCCTCGATCAGCATGCCGACACCAGCACCCTGAGCTCGGCTTCCATCGCCGTCCTGCCGCCCCTGGTCGAATATATGGGACGCATGCGGGACCAGGCGATCGCCTTCAGCAGCAAGGAGCCGGAACCCGAGGAACTGACCGAGCTGGCCGTCACCGTACGTCTGGCGGCCGATCGGATCACCGCCCTCAGCGCGGCCCAGACCCGCCTCGCACGCCATGCCCCGGATACCGCAGGCCGCCTGGACGAATCCATCAAGGGCGTCGGGCAGCGCTTCGAGGCGGCGCGCAAGGTGGTGCAGGATCGCGTGCTATCCCGTAGCGTCGGCATGGGCGCGGCAACGGAGATCGGCGACACCGGCACTGCGGCTGCGACGGCCGCAGCCGAACTGGCCGACCGCATCTTCACCGAACTCGAAGAGGCTCTGGCCTCCCACCGCCAGCGGGCCTGGGGCGCTCTGGTGCTCAATCTGGGGCTCGCCCTCGGCGCCATGGCGCTTACCGGCCTGGTGCTGTGGGCCATCGGCGGTTCGCTGCGGGCCTCCTTGCGTTCGATCAGCGAAGGCGGCCAACGCATGGCCCAGGGTGACCTCAGCACCTCGATCCCGGTGCGGGGCAACGACGAAATGGGCCAGATCGGCCAAGCCTTCAACCGCCTGGGCGATGCCTTGCGCAGCCTGATTCAGAGCCTGCAGCAGGGGGCGACAGAGGTTTCCCGGGCCACCGAATCCATGGCCACGGTTTCCCAGCGGGTGAGCGATTCCTCCTCGCGCCAGAGCACTTCCGCCCAGGGGGTGGCTGGGGCGGTCAAGGGCATGTCGGAAACCATCCGCGGCGTCGCGGATCAGGCACAGCAGGTGCGCAGCCAGTCCGACGCCAGCCTGGGGGGGACGCGCCGGGGCCTGGACGCGCTGAATCAGATGCTGAACGAAATCCGCCAGGCCCGGGAGGCCGTGGACGAAATGGCGGCTAGCACAGCGGCCTTCGTCGAAAGCGCCGGCGGCATTTCAGCCATGACCAAGGAAATCCGCGACGTGGCCGACCAGACCAATTTGCTGGCGCTCAACGCCGCCATCGAGGCGGCCCGGGCCGGCGAGCACGGCCGGGGATTCGCCGTCGTTGCCGACGAGGTGCGCAAGCTGGCCGAAAAGTCCGGCATGGTGGCGCGGGACATCGACGAAGTCACCCGCACCCTGGGCGAACGCTCGGAAAAGGCCGAGTCCGTGGCTCTGGAGGGTCGCACGGCCATCGAAGCGGCCGAGGAGCATCTGGGGCGCGTCAAGGAGGCCCTGGACGAGGCCGCCCAGGCGGTCAATGCCGCCGCGGCGGGCATGAGCGGCATTTCCGATTCGGTGAGCCAGACCAATTCCATGGGGCGCGAAATCGCCGGAGAAGTCGATCAGATCGCCCACGGCGCCGAGGAAAGCACCGCCTCCATCCGCAACATGGCCCACGAAGCCCGCCAATTGCGCGAACTGGCCACCAAACTTGCCGAAGGGGCGGCGCGCTTCAGGCTTTGAATCGGGGGCAATTGGCGGTGGCGCGGCCGAGCGGGTTGCGCTTGAATTTTTTGCAGCCTGGACTGCTCTTGCGGCTGAGCTGGGTGTCCGTCCTCCGGGTCATGCTTGTCGAGGCGCCCACAAGCGCCTGATGGCAGGGCCCGTCCCAGGGCAGGTCGGCATCATCCATGGCCTTGTCTCTCCTTGCTAAGGACCTCGATCAAGCCGATGTCTTCCTCATCCCCCCGTGGCCTCGCGCCGGTCCTGCTCTTTGCCGCCGGCATCGTCTGCGTGGCCATGGGCATCCGCCATACCTTCGGTCTGTTCCTGGCGCCCATGAGCGCCGACCATCAGTGGGGACGGGAGGTCTTCTCCTTCGCCATGGCCCTGCAAAACCTGGCCTGGGGTGCCGCCCAGCCCTTCGCCGGTCTGCTGGCGGACCGCTGGGGGGCCCGGCGGGTGCTGTGGGGCGGCGGGGTGCTCTACGCGCTGGGCCTGATCGGTATGGCCTGGGCCGCCACTGCCACCGGCCTCGCCGCCAGCGCCGGGATCGTCCTCGGTCTGGCCCAGAGCGCCACCGCCTACAGCGTGGTGTTTTCCGCCCTGGGGCGTCTGGTGCCCGAGGCGCGGCGCAGTTGGGCCATGGGGATCGTGGCGGCGGCGGGTTCCTTCGGCCAGTTCCTCATGGTGCCGGTGGGCGCCGGACTCATCGCCGGCCTGGGATGGTTCGGCACCCTGCTGGTCTTTGCCGCCGGGGCCTTCCTCATCCTGCCCCTGGGCAGCGGGCTGACCCGGGGTCTGGCTCCGGCCGCGGCAAGTGCAGGCCAGACCGCCGCCCAGGCCATCCGCCAGGCCTGCGGCGAGCGCAGCTTCGTGCTGCTCACTGCCGGGTACTTCGTGTGCGGCTTTCAGGTCGTCTTCATCGGCGTCCATCTGCCTACCTACCTGCTCGACCGGGGGCTGTCGGGCAATGTCGGCATGACGGCCTTGGCGCTCATCGGCCTGTTCAATATCGCCGGCACCTACGCGGTCGGGGTGCTGGGGGCGCGCTACCCCAAACGTTACCTGCTGGCGGCCATCTACAGCCTGCGCAGCGCGGTCATCGCAGCCTTCCTCCTGGTGCCGCTGTCGCCGCTTTCGGTCTATCTCTTCGCGGCGGCCATGGGGCTCCTGTGGCTGTCCACGGTGCCGGCCACCAATGCCATCGTGGCCCAGATCTTCGGGGTGCGTTACCTGGGCATGCTGTCGGGGGCGGTGTTCTTCAGCCACCAGATCGGCAGCTTCCTGGGGGTGTGGCTGGGGGGGCGCCTGTTCGACGCCACGGGATCCTACGATGGGGTCTGGATGATCTGCATCGCCCTGGGTGTCGTGGCGGCGCTGCTCAATCTGCCCGTGGACGAGCGCAGCCTGGAGGCGCGTCGCGGGGCTGCGGTTTGATCCTGCCGCTCCGCTTCGTCACAACCGGCTACGGCCGGTAGAATGCCGCCCATGAACTGGAGCACGCTCAAGGAACGCCTCGATTTGTACGAACGCCTGATGCGGCTCGACAAGCCCATAGGCATCCTGCTTCTGTTATGGCCCACCCTGTGGGGCTTGTGGTTCTCCGCCCTGGGCAAGCCCGATTGGGCGGTGGTCGTGGTGTTTGTGATGGGCACCGTGCTGATGCGATCCGCCGGGTGCGTCATCAACGACTACGCCGACCGGGATTTCGATCGCCACGTGGAGCGCACCCGGGACCGCCCCCTCACGGCGGGCAAGGTATCAACGCGGGAGGCCCTGGCGCTCTTTGCCGTACTCTCCCTGGCCGCCTTCGGGCTGGTCTGGATGCTGGCCATTCCCCTGGTGATCTGGCTGACCCTGCCGGCCATCTTCCTCGCCGCGAGCTATCCCTTCACCAAGCGTTTTTTTGCCCTTCCCCAGGCCTACCTGGGGGTTGCCTTCGGCTTTGGCATCCCCATGGCCTACGCGGCCCATCTGGGCGAGGTGCTGCCGGAGGCCTGGTGGCTGCTGCTCGCCAACGTGTTCTGGGCCGTCGCCTACGATACCGAGTACGCCATGGTGGATCGGGACGACGACGTCCGCATCGGCATCCGCACGTCTGCGCTCACCTTTGGCCGCTTCGACGTGGCCGCGGTCATGCTCTGCTACGCCGCGGCCCTGGGGATTCTGGCCTGGATCGGCCATACCCTGCACATGGGCAAGGCGTTCTACGGGGGGCTCGTGCTTGCGGCAGCCATTGCGGGCTGGCATTTCACCCTCATCCGGGGCCGCGAAAAGGCCCAGTGCTTCCGCGCCTTTCTGCACAACAACTACCTGGGCGCGGCGGTTTTTGCGGGCATTGCGGCCGATTTCGCGGGAGTGCTCTGAGCATTCCGCGGGCGTGCCGAAGGGTGGGTAAACCTTCCTGGCCGATGCCTGGTGGGACGAAGACCGTGCCACGGACTGCGCCGCTGCCGACCGCCTACTTTGCTTTGCGTGGGGGGCTGCGGCGCCGCCGGCGGACCGGCTTCGGGGGGGGCGGGGGAAAGCGCTCGTGGCGTTGCCGCCACCAGGGGATGAATTCGTCCAGGGGCAGCGCGGCAGCGTAGTGAAAACCCTGGGCCAGGTCGCAGCCCAGGTGGGCGACCGCCGCGGCGACCGCGGACGATTCCACCCCTTCGGCGAGGACCCGCATCTTGAGGCGGTGGGCCAGGCGGACGACGGCCGCGATGATCTCCCGGTCCCGCTTGGACTCCGCCGCGTTGCGCACGAAGCTCTGGTCGATCTTCACTTCCTGGACGGGTAGGCGCTGCAGGTAGCTCATGCCTGCGTAGCCGGTGCCGAAATCGTCGATGGCCAGATCGACGCCCAGGGTGCGCAGGCGCTGCAACACCTCGATGACCGGTTCGGTCTCCTCGATCATGGACGTCTCGGTGAGTTCCAGGCGCAGGCTGGCGGCGGGGATAGCCCAGGTGGCCAGACTCTGGGCCATGAGATCGGGCAGTTCGCTGTCCAGCAGGTCGTTGGCCGTCAGGTTGATGGCCAGGGTGAGGGCGACGCCCGCGCCGGTCAGGCGCTCCTGGGTCTGCATGGCCTGTTGCAGCAGCCAGCGGTTGAAGACCTTGCGCAGGCCCAGGCGCTCGATTCCGGCCAGGACGCGGGGGGGGACTTCGTGCAGGCCGTCCTTGCGACGCAGGCGCAGCAGGGCTTCGGCCCCGACGCAGGCGCCGCTGGCCAGGTCGATTTGCGGCTGCAGGTGCAGTGCGAGTCCGGTGCCGTCGCTGAGGGCGTTGCGCAAATCGGCGTGCAGGGCGCGCTGGTCGCCGCTGGCCTGTTCGAACTCCGGCCGGTAGAGGGCGTGGCCCGCCGGTTCCGCCGCGGCCGCCAGACGGGCGATGCGGGCCGACTGAACGAGGTGCAGCGCATCTTCGCCATCGTCCGGCCACAGGGCGCCGCCACATTGGGTGACGAAGGTGTGGAGGCCGTCCAGGGTGGCCAGGGGGTCCATGAAACTCCCCTGCAAACGCATCATGGCCAGGTGCACCGGGGCGCCCCCAGGCAGATCGGGCAGTACCGCGAGCCATTCCCAGTGACTCATGGAATAGAGTCTGTCCTTCCCTTGCAGCAGGCCGGTGAGGCGGCGGGTGATGTCGGCGCGCAGGAGCTGTGCCGCCTCCGGCGTGAGGCGAAGCAGGGTGGCGTCGGCCACCACGGAAAAGGCGACGATGCCCAGGCTGCGTTCACCGTGGCGGCGTGCCAGATGGGGAATCTCGACCAGCGCCGAGGCGTAACGGGGCAGGCCGGTGACGTGGTCCACCAGATCGTTGTGGAGTGACGCGAAGGGGCTGGTGTTCATCGCGGGAGATCGGTCCTTTGATCCACGGCCGGTCAGCCGAGATAGTATTCCGCGGGGTCGATGCCGTAGGCGTCGGCCGGCAGGGCGCGCACGATGCGGCAGGCTTCCCCGGTGCCGGTACTGGGCTCCATGAGGAGATCCAGGGTGCGCGGGCGCCGCTCGGGACTCTTGTCCGGACCCAGGATGACGAGCACCCGTGGCTTCAGACGGCGGATGTGGTTCTGCTGGATGACGACGGCGACTTCGCCACTGTTCAACTCGACCAGGCTGCCGATGGGATAGATGCCCATGCACTGGATGAACTGGTCGATGACCGCTTCCCGGAAGAGGGAGCCCCGCAGGCGGATCAGGGATTCCAGGGCGTGCTGGCTGGAGACTGCGGCCTGGTAGGCCCGCTGGCGGATCATGGCGCAGTAGCAGTCCACCACGCCGGCCAGTTCCGCGTTGAGGCCCAGGCGTTCGCCGTGCAGGCGGCGGGGATAACCGCTGCCGTCGCGGCGTTCGTGGTGGCTGGCGACGATGTCCAGCACCTCGACGGGAAAGCCGCGCCGGCTCACCAGGATTTCCAGGGAGCTCGCCACGTGGGACTGGACCAGGGCGTATTCCTCCGCCTCCAGCGGTCCCGGGCGGTTGAGGATTTCCTGGGGCAAATCCACCTTGCCGACATCCTGCATGAGGCCCGCCAGACCGAGCATTTCCACCGTCTTGCCCGGAAGCCCGAGAAAGCGCCCGAAGACCATCATGTGCACCGAGACATCGACGGCGTGATCGTAGGAATACTGGTCGGCGCTCTTCAGGCGCGAAAGCCAGATCATGGCGTCCGGATTGCGTTCCACGCCCAGGGCCATCTCGCCGACCAGGCTGCCCACCTGGGCGAGGTCGGGCGTGGCCTGGGCATCGACGCAATCCCGGATGCTCTTCAGGGCGGCGCGGACGTCATCGACGATGGGGGCGGAATACAACAGCTCCGCTTCGAGCCGGCTCTGCTCGTCCACGTTGCGGATGAGGGGCAGTTGCTCGTAGCGCCGGCTGTGGGGCTCAAGGCGCAACATGCGGCAGATGGCGGCGAAATCGTCGTCCAGGGCCTCCTCGACCCCCTGGAAAGCCAGGGCGGGCAGGCCGCGGCTGGGGGATTCAGCGGCCACCTCGCGGCCGGTTTGGTGTCTGCCCAGGGAGCGACTGCGGTCGATGCTCACCGTGCGGCACAGGCGGCGCAGGGTGGCGATCTGCTCGTCGTTTTCGACCAGGAAACCTTGCAGGGGGAAGGGCGTGTCGAGCCAGGGCCGGTCGAGTTCGACGACGAACATGCCGGCGGCGACGGCGTCGCTCGCAATGACGGCCTTCACGGCAGGGCTCCCGGGGGTGATGGAAAGGCCCCAAGTCTACCGCGGATGCCGCCCGCGTAGCTCTGCTCCTGGTCAAAGCGGGGCTTGGGTCGGCGGCGGGCCGAAAAGGCCGCCCATCGTCGTCCTGAGGATGGGCGCAGCCGGAGGGCTACAGGATCATGCCGCCTTGGGCTGGGTGTCGTGCTGCATCTTGGCCAGGGCTTCCCGGCCGGACAGCAGGTGATCGTGCATGGCGGTCTCCGCCGCCGCAGGCTGGCCGGCGCGGATGGCGGCCAGGATGGTCCGGTGCTCGTCCAGCGACTGTTGCAGGCGGCCTTCCAGGGACAGGGAGTGCAGCCGGGAAAGCTTGAGTACCTTGCGCAGATCCTGGATGACCGAAAGGGTCCAGCGGTTGCCGGCCAGTTCCTGGATTCGGCGGTGAAAGAGTTGATTGGCCTCGAAAAAGGCTTCGATGCGTCCTTCCCGGGCGCTTTCCTCCAGGGTGTCGTGGATGGCGGTCAGGGCCTCGACGTCCGCCCGGGTTGCCCGCCGCACGGCTTCGGCGGCGCAGCGGCCCTCCAGGAGCGCCATGAGGGGAAAGATGTCGTCCAGGTCATCGGCGCTGATTTCGGTGACGTAACAGCCACGGCGGGGCTTGAGCGTGACCAGTCCTTCGGAGGCCAGCACCTTGAGGGCTTCCCGGAGCGGCGTCCGGGAAATGCCGTATTGCTCGGCGAGCTTTTGTTCATCTATCCAGGTGCCCGGCGGCAGTTCGTGGGCGAAGATGCGCTGGCGCAGACGCTCGGCGACTTCCTGGTAGAGGGCGGTGGGGGCAATGCGATGGGTCATCCTGTTGTCTCTCTAAAAGGGCAGGCCCGGCTTGATTCCGTAATTATGGATGCAGTATTATACGCCCACTGCACTTTTTTGCTCTTGTACCGGCGTAGAATTTTGAATTCTGCATCAATGGTACACAAATTCGAACTTGCGAGGCTTGCCATGTCCGAGACGTATCACGATTCGAACCATTTGGATGCTTGGGAGAAACTGGCGGCCAAACAGGCCCCCGGCGGGGACGTGGCCAAGCTCGCCTGGAGCACTCCCGAAGGCCTCGAGGTCAAGGCGCTCTACACCAGACGAGATATCGAGAGCCTGCCCTACACCGACACCCTGCCCGGCCTCGACCCCTTCCTGCGCGGCCCGCAGCCGACCATGTATGCGGTGAAGCCGTGGACTATCCGCCAGTACGCCGGGTTCTCCACCGCCGAGGCTTCCAACGCCTTCTACCGCAAGGCCCTGGCCGCCGGCGGCCAGGGGATTTCGGTCGCCTTCGATCTGGCCACGCACCGCGGCTACGATTCCGACAATCCCCGGGTTCTCGGCGACGTCGGCAAGGCCGGCGTGGCCATCGATTCGGTCGAGGACATGAAGATTCTGTTCGACGGTATTCCGCTGGACAAGATTTCCGTCTCCATGACCATGAACGGCGCCGTGCTGCCCATCCTGGCCGGCTACATCGTCGCCGCCGAGGAGCAGGGCGTGGCCCAGGCGCAGCTTTCCGGCACCATCCAGAACGACATCCTCAAGGAGTTCATGGTGCGGAACACCTATATCTATCCGCCCAAGCCTTCGATGCGGATCATCGCCGACATCTTCGGCTACACCGCGCAGCACATGCCGAAGTTCAACTCCATCTCGATCTCGGGTTATCACATCCAGGAGGCCGGCGGGAATCAGGCTATCGAGCTGGCCTTCACCCTGGCCGACGGCATGGAATACGTGCGCACGGGCGTCGCTTCGGGCATGGACGTGGACGCCTTTGCCGGCCGCCTGTCCTTCTTCTGGGCGGTGGGCATGAATTTCTACCTGGAAATCGCCAAGATGCGCGCCGCCCGGCTGCTGTGGCACCGCATCATGAGCGGCTTCAATGCCAAGAGCGCCAAGTCGAAGATGCTGCGCACCCACAGCCAGACCTCCGGCTGGTCGCTTACCGAGCAGGACCCCTACAACAACGTGGTGCGGACGACCATCGAGGCCATGGCGGCGGTCTTCGGCGGTACCCAGTCCCTGCACACCAACGCCCTGGACGAGGCCATCGCCCTGCCGACGGAATTTTCCGCCCGCATCGCCCGCAACACCCAGCTCATCATCCAGGAAGAAACCCACATCCCCAACGTCATCGACCCCTGGGCCGGCTCCTACATGATGGAGAAGCTCACCCAGGACATGGCCGACAAGGCCTGGGGCATCATCGAGGAAATCGAGGCCATGGGCGGCATGACCAAGGCCGTCGAGTCCGGCTGGGCCAAGATGCAGGTGGAAACCTGCGCCGCCGACAAGCAGGCGCGCATCGATTCGGGCAAGGACGTCATCGTCGGCGTCAACAAGTACAAGCTGGCCAGGGAAGACGCCATCGACATTCTCGATATCGACAACCACGCCGTGCGCGAGGCCCAGATCGCCCGCCTGAAGAGCATCCGCGCGACCCGCGATGCGGCTGCCGTCAGCGCCGCCCTCGACGCCCTCACCCGCTGCGCCGAGACCGGCGACGGCAATCTCCTCGACCTGACGGTCAAGGCCATCCGCCTGCGGGCGACCGTGGGCGAAGTTTCGGATGCGCTGGAGAAAATCTTCGGCCGCTTCCGCGCCAACAACCAGACCATTTCCGGCGTCTATGGAGGTGTCGTGGAAGGACAGGACAACTGGGAATCTCTCAAGGCCGAGGTGGCGAAATTTGCCGAGGAAGAAGGCCGCCGTCCCCGGGTGATGATCGCCAAACTGGGCCAGGACGGCCACGACCGGGGCGCCAAGGTGGTGGCCACCGCCTACGCCGACCTGGGCTTCGACATCGACATGGGGCCGCTCTTCCAGACCCCCGAAGAAGCTGCCCGCCAGGCCGTCGAAAACGATGTGCACGCCATCGGCTGCTCGTCCCTGGCCGCCGGTCACAAGACCCTGGTGCCGCAGCTGATCCAGGCGCTGAAGGACCAGGGCGCGGACGACATCATCGTCTTTGCCGGCGGCGTCATCCCGGCCCAGGACTACGATGCCCTCTACGCGGCCGGCGCCAAGGCCATCTTCGGCCCCGGCACCCGCATCGAGGATTCGGCGAAGAAGGTGCTGGAAGAGATCAAGAAGGCACGCAGCACGACCTAAACACTGATCCCCACCACCGTTCGCCCTGAGCCTGTCGAAGGGCGTTGCCACGAGAACTGCGATTGAAACCATTCTTCGTCTACCTGCTGCGTTGCGCCGATGCCACCTATTACTGCGGCCACACGGATGACCTGGAACTGCGCATGCAGCAGCATGCGACGGGAAGGATCGGTCATACCGCCGTGCGCAAGCCGGTGACCTTGGTTTGGCAGGGGGGGTTTGAGAAACGCGAGGAAGCGCTGGCCTTCGAGCGGCAGATCAAGGGCTGGTCGCGGGCGAAAAAGGAGGCCTTGATCGCTGGAAATTGGCCTGAAATCAGCAGGCTGGCGCGATCCCGTCAGCTTGGCGGCGAAGGAACAAGCCCGGGGCAAAGCGCCCTTCGACAGGCTCAGAGCGAACGGTGCGGGGAGCGTGGGGGGGGGGTCGGGACTGTCGCGCTTGCCGACCAGACCCTCATCGACGGTGTCCTGGCCGGGCAGCGGCGTGCCCTGGCCAAGGCCATCACGCTCATCGAATCGACCCGCGGCGATCACCAACTGCGGGCGCAACAGGTGCTCAACGCCCTCTTGCCCCATAGCGGGCAGGCCATCCGGGTCGGCATCTCGGGGGTGCCGGGGGTGGGGAAGTCGTCCTTCATCGAGGCCCTGGGCACTTGGCTCATCGACCGGGGCCACCGGCTGGCGGTGCTGGCGGTGGACCCGTCCTCCACGGTTTCCGGGGGCTCCATCCTGGGCGACAAGACGCGCATGGAGACCCTTTGCCAGCGGGAGGAAGCCTTCATCCGCCCCAGTCCTTCCGCGGGTTCCCTGGGGGGCGTGGCCGAAAAGACGCGGGAAGCCATGCTGCTGTGCGAGGCTGCCGGCTTCGACGTCATCATCGTCGAGACGGTGGGGGTGGGCCAGTCGGAAACCACGGTGGCCGGCATGGTCGATATCTTCTGCCTCCTGCAGTTGCCCAACGCCGGCGACGACTTGCAGGCCATCAAGAAAGGCATCGTCGAAATCGCTGATCTGGTGGTCATCAACAAGGCCGATATCGACCCCCGGGCGACGGCGGTGGCCAGGGCCCAGTGGAAGAACGCCCTGCACTGGCTGCGCCCTGCATCTCCGCTCTGGCATCCCCCGGTCCTGGCCACCAGTGCCCTCAAGCGGGAGGGCCTGACCGAATTCTGGCAAGCCGTCGAGGACTATCGGGCGGTCCTCACCCCGGGAGGGGAATTTGCCGCCAAAAGGCAGCGCCAGGCCCGCGCCTGGATGGACCAGTTGATCGATTCCGGATTGCGGCAATATTTCCGCTACCATCCGGGGGTTCGTGAAACCCTGCCGGAACTGATCCAAGCCGTCGAAGACGGTCGCACCACCCCAACCGCCGCAGCCCGGGCCTTGCTTGGCCGCTTGCGGGACAAATAACAGTGACCGAACACTCGGAGATTTTCATGCACGACATCATTCGCCAGCTGGACGAAAAGCGCAGCATGGCCCGCCTCGGCGGCGGCCAGCAGCGCATCGACAGCCAGCACAAGAAGGGCAAGCTCACCGCCCGGGAAAGAATAGAACTTCTGCTCGACCCGCAATCCTTCGAGGAATGGGATTTCTTCAAGGAACACCGCTGCGTCGACTTCGGCATGGACCAGGCGGAAAAGCCGCCGGGGGATGGCGTGGTGGTGGGCTATGGCACCATCAACGGCCGTCTGGTCTTCGTTTTCGCCCAGGATTTCACCGTTTTCGGCGGCTCGCTTTCCGAGACCCATGCGGAAAAGATCTGCAAGGTCATGGACCACGCCATCAAGGTGGGGGCGCCGCTGATCGGCATCAACGATTCCGGGGGCGCCCGCATCCAGGAGGGCGTCGCCTCCCTGGGGGGTTACGCCGAGGTGTTCCAGCGCAACGCCATGGCCTCCGGGGTCATCCCGCAGATTTCCATGGTCATGGGCCCCTGTGCGGGCGGCGCCGTCTATAGCCCGTCGATGACCGACTTCATCTTCATGGTCAAGGACAGCTCCTACATGTTCGTCACCGGCCCGGAGGTGGTGAAGACCGTCACCCACGAGGAAGTCACCGCCGAGGAACTGGGGGGCGCCGTCACCCATACCACCCGATCAGGGGTGGCCGACCTGGCCTTCGAGAACGACGTCGAGGCCCTGGCCATGTTGCGCCGCTTCATCAACTTCCTGCCGGCCAGCAATCGCGAAAAGCCCCCGGTCATGCCCACCAACGATCCGGCCGGGCGCATGGATTACTCTCTCGACACTCTGGTGCCCGACAATCCCAACGCCGCCTACGACATGGGCGAGTTGATCGTCAAGGTGGCCGACGACGGCGATTTCTTCGAGCTTCAGCCCGACTACGCCCGCAACATCATCATCGGCTTCATGCGCATCAGCGGCCACCCGGTGGGCGTCGTTGCCAACCAGCCCCTGGTGCTGGCCGGTTGCCTCGACATCAAGTCCTCCATCAAGGCCGCACGCTTCGTACGCTTCTGTGACGCCTTCAACATTCCCGTCGTCACCTTTGTGGACGTCCCCGGCTTCATGCCCGGCACCTCCCAGGAATACGGCGGCATCATCAAGCACGGTGCCAAGCTGCTCTACGCCTACGCCGAATGCACCGTACCCAAGGTGACCATCATCACCCGCAAGGCCTACGGCGGCGCCTACGACGTGATGAGTTCCAAGCACCTGCGCGGCGACGTGAACCTCGCCTGGCCCTCGGCCGAAATCGCCGTCATGGGCCCCAAGGGTGCCGTGGAAATCATCTTCCGCGAAGAAAAGAACGATCCCGCCAAGCTTGCCGAGCGTGAAGCCGAGTACAAGGCCAAGTTCGCCAATCCCTTCGTGGCCGGCGCCCGCGGCTTCATCGACGACGTCATCATGCCCCACGCCACGAGGAAGCGCATCGCCCGCTCCCTGGCCATGCTGCGCGACAAGAAAGTGGAAAACCCGTGGAGGAAGCACGGGAACATTCCGCTTTGAGCGAAACGTGAAAGGTGAAGGGTGAAACGCGGAGGCGTCCAGGGGTACTCAACGCGGGTCGCCGGTTTCACCGACGGATGAACATGAAGGGTGATGCAGGAAAAGTGAAGGCCGTGGCCAGGCGCCACATTTCACATTTCAGGGCCCACCTTTCACTAACAAGGAACATCACATGTTCACAAAAATTCTGATCGCGAACCGGGGAGAAATCGCCTGCCGCGTCATCAAGACCGCCCGCCGAATGGGCATCAGGACCGTGGCCGTCTACTCCGAGGCCGACAGGGATGCCCTGCACGTGGATCTGGCCGACGAAGCCGTGTGCATCGGCCCTGCGGCCTCGAAAGCGTCCTATCTGGCCATGGACAAGATCATCGCCGCCTGCAAGCAGACCGGCGCCCAGGCGGTGCACCCGGGCTACGGCTTTCTCTCGGAAAACGCCGAGTTCTCCCGTCGCCTGGAGGAAGAAGGCATCAAATTCATCGGCCCCAAGCATTACTCGGTGGCCAAGATGGGCGACAAGATCGAATCCAAGAAGCTCGCCATCGCCGCCCAGGTCAACACCATTCCCGGCTACAACGACGCCATCGCCGGTCCGGATCAGGCGGTGGAAATCGCCCGCAAGATCGGCTACCCGGTCATGATCAAGGCTTCCGCCGGCGGTGGGGGCAAGGGCCTGCGCGTGGCCTACAACGATGCACAAGCCCACGAAGGCTTCACCTCCTGCGTCAATGAGGCCCGCAATTCCTTCGGCGACGACCGCGTCTTCATCGAAAAATACGTTCTGGAACCGCGCCACATCGAAATCCAGGTGCTGGGCGACTCCCACGGCAATTACGTATACCTCAACGAGCGTGACTGCTCCATCCAGCGCCGCCACCAGAAAGTCATCGAAGAAGCCCCGTCCCCCTTCGTCGACGCCGAAATGCGCAAGGCCATGGGCGAGCAGGCCGTGGCCCTGGCTAGAGCCGTCGATTATGAATCCGCCGGCACTGTCGAGTTCGTCGTCTCCGGCGCCACCAAGGAGTTCTATTTCCTGGAAATGAACACCCGCCTCCAGGTCGAACACCCGGTCACCGAACTCATCACCGGCCTCGATCTGGTGGAGCAGATGATCCGCGTCGCCCACGGCGAAAAACTGCCCCTCACCCAGGCGGACGTCGGCATCGACGGTTGGGCCATGGAATGCCGCATCAATGCCGAAGACCCCTTCCGTGGCTTCCTGCCCTCTACAGGCCGCCTGGTCAAGTTCGCCCCGCCGGCAGAAATTCCCGGCCAACTGCGCGTCGACACCGGCGTGTACGACGGCGGCGAAATCTCCATGTACTACGACTCGATGATCGCCAAGCTCATCGTCCACGGCGCCACCCGGGAGCAGGCCATCGCCCGCATGCGGGACGCTCTCAACACCTTCGTCATCCGCGGCATCTCCTCCAACATCCCCTTCCAGGCTGCGCTGATGCAACATCCGCGCTTCCAGTCCGGCATCTTCGACACCGGCTTCATCGCCAAGGAATACCCCAATGGCTTCGACGCCTCCATGGTGCCCCACGACGATCCAGCCCTCCTCGTTTCCGTCGCCGCCTACGTCTACCGGGCCTACACCGACCGCGGCGCCTCGGTCTCCGGCCAGCTCGAAGGCCATGAACGCATCGTCGGTGACCACTGGATGGTCGTGCGCCTCAGCCCCCGCGGCAAAGAAAACCACGCCGTCGTCGCCCGGCCGATCTGCGGCGGATACCACGTCGAATACCAGGGGCGGGAATACGAAATCCTTTCCGACTGGCAACTGGGACAATCCCTTTTCAGCGGAACCTGCAACGGCGAAGCCTTCACCCTCCAGGTCGAACGCAACAAGACCCGCTACAGCCTATTCCACTGGGGTACCCGCGCCGACTTCATGGTCATGAGCGCCCGCGCCGCGGAACTCCTCGCCCTCATGCCGGAAAAAGCCGCCCCCGACCTCTCCAAATTCCTCCTCTCCCCCATGCCCGGCCTCCTGCGCGAAATCGCCGTCAAGGCCGGCCAGGAAGTCAAAGCCGGCGAAAAACTCGCGGTCATCGAAGCCATGAAGATGGAAAACATCCTCAAAGCCGACCAGGACTGCAAAGTCAAAAAAATCACCGCCACCCCCGGCGAAAGCCTCACGGTGGATCAGGTGATCGTGGAGTTTGAGTAACCCGGCGGACGGCGGAGCAGGGGCCCCGGCCGCAGGCCGGGGATGCGACCCGAAGCCGGGTTGAAGCCGCCCGGTACGCTGTGTGGTTCCGGACGGGGCGGCCCGGCGGACGGCGGAGCAGGGGCCCCGGCCGCAGGCCGGGGATGCGACCCGAAGCCGGGTTGAAGCCGCCCGGTACGCTGTGTGGTTCCGGACGGGGCGGCCCGGCGGACGGCGGAGCAGGGGCCCCGGCCGCAGGCCGGGGATGCGACCCGAAGCCGGGTTGAAGCCGCCCGGTACGCTGTGTGGTTCCGGACGGGGCGGCCCGGCGGACGGCGGAGCAGGGGCCCCGGCCGCAGGCCGGGGATGCGACCCGAAGCCGGGTTGAAGCCGCCCGGTACGCTGTGTGGTTCCGGACGGGGCGGCCCGGCGGACGGCGGAGCAGGGGCCCCGGCCGCAGGCCGGGGATGCGACCCGAAGCCGGGTTGAAGCCGCCCGGTACGCTGTGTGGTTCCGGACGGGGCGGCCCGGCGGACGGCGGAGCAGGGGCCCCGGCCGCAGGCCGGGGATGCGACCCGAAGCCGGGTTGAAACCGCCGGGATGCGTCGACCGGCGCGTCCAACTGAGGTTTCGAGGATAATTTTCCCCATGCCCTCGCCAGCCCGTTTCCCGTCCTACCGCGGCCGCTTCGCGCCTTCGCCCAGCGGGCCGCTGCATTTTGGCTCCCTGGTGGCGGCGGTGGGTAGCGCCCTGGACGCCTGGACCCAGGGGGGCGAGTGGCGCGTGCGCATGGAGGATGTGGATCGGCCGCGGACCGTTGCCGGGGCCGCCGGCGCCATTCTGCGCACACTGGAGGCCTTTGGCTTCGCTTGGGACGGGCCTGTCCTCTACCAGAGCGAGCGGTCGGAGGCCTATGCGGAAGCGCTGCACCGTCTACTCCAGGCGGGGATGGCCTATGGCTGCGCCTGTTCTCGCCGGGAAATCGCCGATTCCGCCCTGGGCGAAGCGGTGGACGGGGGGCTCGTGTACCCGGGCACCTGCCGGGGCGGTCTGCCGCCCGGGCGCGCGCCCCGGGCCTGGCGCCTGCTCACCGACGCTGGGGAAACGGCCTTCGATGACCGCCTGCAGGGCCGGATGGCGCAACGCCTCGCGTCCGACGTGGGGGACTTCGTCCTGTTGCGGGCCGATGGCTGTTACGCCTACCAGTTGGCGGTGGTGGTGGACGACGCCGCCCAGGGCATCACCCACGTTGTGCGCGGGGCCGACCTCATCGCTTCGACGCCGCGTCAGCTTTGGCTGCAAGCCTGCCTGGGCCTGCCGGCCCCAGCCTACGCCCACCTGCCGGTGGCGGTGAACGGGGCCGGCGAGAAACTTTCCAAGCAGACCCGCGCCCGGCCCCTGGATCGCGCGGCTGCCCCAGCCGAGCTGTGCCGGGCGCTGGACTTCCTGGGGCAGCGGCCACCGCAGGAACTGGCATCCGCTCCGGTGGCCGAGGTGTGGGCCTGGGCCCGGGAGCACTGGTCCTTCGCCGCGCTCCCGCGGCAGCGGGCGATCAGGGTTTGAGGCCGGGATCTTCCCGCCGCGACAGCCGGGGGCCGAATCCGGCCAGGCCGACCAGGGCGCGCACCGCGCCGTAGCTGATCCAGCGTAGCAGCCGGGAGTACCAAGGCAGGCGGGCGAGGTCGCCGGGGAGGATTTCCACCGCTCCGGTGGCCATGGCGGCGTCGAGACGTCCGTGCAGTTCCCGGGCGAAATCCGGGTCGCGCACGGCGAGGTTGCCTTCCTTGGCCAAAAAGAGGCTGAAGGGGTCGATATTCGATGACCCCACCGTCGCCCAGCGGTCATCGACCACGGCCACCTTGGCGTGGAGAAAGCTGCGCCGGTACTCGAAGATGCGGATGCCGTCGGCCAGCAGGCTGGCGTACAGGGTGCGTGAGGCGTACTGCATGAGGGGATGGTCGCTGACGCCCTGGAGCAGGATGGTCACCGCCACGCCTCGCCGGGCGGCGGCCCGCAGGGCGTGGCGGAAGCGGAAGCCGGGCAGGAAGTAGGCGTTGGCGATGAGCACCTGGCCGCGGGCCGAGGCGATGGCGACGAGGTAGGCATCGAGGATGTCGTTGCGGTGGCGGAAGCTGTCGCGGCGCAGGAAGGCGGCGATCTGGCCTTCCGCCTCCGGGCACTCGGGCGGCGTCAGGCTGCGGATGCGGTAGCGCCGCTTGAAACTGGCCCACACGACGATTTCCCACATGCGCGCCACGGCGGCGTGAACCTGCGCCACCACCGGCCCTTCCACACGCACGGCATAGTCATAGCGGGGGCGCATGGTGGGCGGCGCGTTGTCGTCGTCCACCACGTTGATGCCGCCGACGAAGGCCACGCGGGCGTCGATGACCGCCAGCTTGCGGTGCAGGCGCCGCAGGCGGTGACGCCGGAAGTTGAAGCGGGTGAGTTCCGGCCGGTAGAGCAGGGCGTACACGCCCGCGGCGCCGAGGCGGGGCAAAAAATCCTGGGGAAAATTACGCCCGCCGAAGCCATCGACCAGCACCTGCACCCGCACACCCCGCGCGGCCGCGTCGATGAGGGCGGCAGCGACGGCTTCGCCCACCGGGTCGGCGGCGAAGATGTAGCTTTCCAGAAAAATCTCCTGCCGGGCGGCGGCG
Organism: Betaproteobacteria bacterium; assembly: GCA_016720065.1. Taxonomy (NCBI): domain Bacteria; kingdom Pseudomonadati; phylum Pseudomonadota; class Betaproteobacteria; species Betaproteobacteria bacterium. The sequence continues at coordinate 179,346 of JADJXY010000001.1, forward strand.
ATTTCCGCCAGCAGGGCAGGGAAATACTCGCGCCCCGATTCCAGGAGGGTGAGCCGGTTGCCGGCGCGGTAATCCGCTTTGCTGGCCACGGAGTCTTAGTTGCCGTCCCGAACCAGATGGGCCGAGAGTGCCGCGTGGTCGGAAATCATCGACCAGGGACGGCCGTGATGGACTTCGGTGCGCTCGACATGGAAGCCGCGCACGTAGATGCGGTCGAGGCGAAAGACGGGCAGGGCGGCGGGAAAGCTCTTTACCGGGCGCCCGGCGATGCCGCCGAAGACTTCGGTCAGCCCCAGGCGCTGGGCCAGATGGTCGTCGGCCCGATTGCGCCAGTCGTTGAAGTCGCCGGCGATGATGAGGGGCTCCCCGGGACGCGCCAGGGAATCCAGGTAGTCGGCCAGGGCCTCCATCTGCTTCTTGCGCGAGCGCCCAAAGAGGGAAAGATGGACGCAGACGCAATGTACGACGAGCCCCTGGGCGACGGCGATGCGGCAGTGCAGCAGGCCGCGGCGCTCGAATTGCAGGTGGGTGACGTCCTGGTTGTGGCTGTCCAGGATGGGGAAGCGCGCCAGGATGGCGTTGCCGTGGTGGCCGTGGTCATAAACCATATTGCGGCCGTAGGCCGAAGCCTGCCATGCGTCGGCGGCGAGAAACTCGTGCTGGGGGGCGTCGGGCCAGTCGTTGTGGTTCTCTGCATGGCCGAGGTGCAGGCCCTGGACCTCCTGCAGGAAGACGATGTCCGGCCCCAGGTGGCGCAGACGGTCCCGCAATTCATGGACCATCATGCGCCGGTTGAACTGGGAAAACCCCTTGTGGATGTTGTAGGTGGTGACGTGGAGGGCAGTCTGTCCCATGGGGGATCAGGACACCGCCAGCATGCGGTCCAGGGCCACTTTGGCGGGTTCGGCCTCGTGGGGCGGTACGCGGATGGGGTTGACCACTGCGCCGGCAGCCAGGTTTTCCAGGGTCCAGGCCAGATGTTGCGGGTCGATGCGCTGCATGGTCGAGCACATGCAGATGGTGGTGGCCATGAACTGGACGATCTTGTTGTCCGGCAGCACTTCCCGCGCCAGGCGGTCCACCAGGTTCAATTCGGTGCCCACCAGCCAGCGAGTTCCCGCGGGAGATTCCTTCACCGTGCGCACGATGGCCTCGGTGGAGCCGACGTGGTCGGAAGCGGCGCAGACCTCGAAGGCGCATTCCGGGTGGGCGATGACCCGGCCCTCCGGGTACTTGGCGCGGAAGGCGTCGATATGGCTCTTGCGGAACATCTGGTGCACCGAGCAGTGCCCTTTCCACAGGAGGATGCGGGCGTTCTGGATGCGCTCCGGCGTCAGCCCGCCGAGTTCCTGGTCCGGATCCCAGACTTCCATGGCCTCCAGGGGCAGGCCGAGTTGGTGGCCGGTCCAGCGCCCCAGGTGCTGATCGGGGAAGAAGAGGATGCGCGGGCGGCGTTCGAAGGCCCAGCGGGCAATGGTGCCGGCGTTGGACGAGGTGCACACGATGCCGCCATGGCGGCCGCAAAAGGCCTTCAGGTCGGCGGCCGAGTTGATGTAGGTGACGGGGGTGAATTCGGCTTCCACGTCCAGCACTTCGCCCAGTTCCCGCCAGCAACGCTCCACCTTGGCCAGATTGGCCATGTCGGCCATGGAACAGCCGGCGGCCAGGTCGGGCAGGATGGCCGTCTGGGCCGGGCGCGACATGATGTCCGCCACCTCGGCCATGAAATGCACGCCGCAAAAAACGATGAATTCGGAATCGGCCTGGGCCGCCAGGCGCGAGAGTTTCAGGGAATCCCCGGTCAGGTCGGCATGCTGATAGACGTCGGCCCGCTGGTAGTGGTGGCAGAGCAGGACGGCCTTCTTGCCCAGTTGCGCCCGGGCGGCGCGAATGCGCTCCTGGCATTCGGAATCGGAGAGATCGTTGTAGCGGTCGAAGGGAAGCATGGGGTGAGGCGGGTTGGGCGGTGAGGGGGAGAGGGCTTCTCTATAAAGCCCTCAGGACTGAATCCAGGGCAGGCCAGCGTGGCGCCAGCCGCCTACGGTGCTGCGGTGGCCGGCGGCGTCCTTGTCGCCTTCGAAGCCTTCGAGGACGTTATACGCGCTGGCGAAACCCGCCGTTGCGGCGGCCCGGGCTGCCGCGTCGGAGCGGGCGCCGCTGCGGCAGATGAAGAGCACCGGGGCCTGGGCGTCCACCGCGCGGGTCAGTTGGGCCAGGAAATGTTCGTTGCGGGCGCCGCCGGGATAGAGGTTCCATTCCACCTCGACCGCGCCGGGAATGCGGCCGACCCAGTCGAGTTCGGCCCGGGTGCGCACATCGACGAGGCGAGCCCCGGGGGCGGATTCGAGGACGGTGGCGGCTTCCTGCGCCGTCAGGGCGCCGGCGTAGGGAAGCTTGAGGGCCTGGGCGCGTTCCTGGGCCAGGGCAAGGGTCTCGGTCAGTTTTCCCATGGGAGTCGCCACGTGGAAGGGCCTTGCAGTATAAAACAGTCACCGCTCCCCGGGGCGTTGCCCCCGCCACGACGACCTTCGTCCATGTCCCGAGGCGCCGTCTTCAGTCGGCAGCAAAGCGCACCATAACGGTGCGCAATCGGACATGATGCACCACCGCGGTGCCGTTCTCCGGGGGGTACCTTCTCGAACTCTTTGTGGCAGAATGCAAAGCTTTCGTCAGGATGCGTGGCATGTTTCCTGCTAAAAACGCTCCGCTTTCGCATTCGATTGTCGCCGGTATCGCCGGTATCTTGTTTAGTTAGGAGACTGACCCCCATGGCAACCCCGCAAGACGTGATGAAGATGGTCAAGGAAAACGACGCCAAGTTCGTCGATTTCCGTTTTACCGATACCCGTGGCAAGGAACAGCACGTCACCGTGCCGGTCTCCGCCTTCAGCGAAGACAAGTTCGAAAACGGCCATGCCTTCGATGGCTCCTCCATCGCCGGCTGGAAGGGCATCCAGGCCTCCGACATGCTGCTCATGCCGGACGCCGACACCGCCTACGTCGATCCCTTCTTCGACGAAACCACCGTGGTCATCACCTGCGACGTGGTCGATCCCACCGACGGCCGTGGCTACGACCGCGACCCGCGCTCCATCGCCAAGCGCGCCGAAGCCTACCTGAAGTCCTCCGGCCTGGGCGACACCGCCTACTTCGGCCCGGAACCCGAATTCTTCATCTTCGACGGCGTCGAATGGTCCGTCGACATGTCCGGCTGCTCCCTGAAGATCCACTCCGCCGAAGCGGCCTGGGCCTCCGGCGAGAAGAACGAAGGCATGGGTGCCTCCGGCCACCGTCCCTCCGTCAAGGGCGGCTACTTCCCTGTTCCCCCGGTCGACAGCCTGCACGACATCCGCTCCGCCATGGTCCTGACCCTGGAAGCCTTGGGCGTGCCCGTGGAAGTGCATCACCATGAAGTCGCCAACGCCGGCCAGTGCGAAATCGGTACCGTGTTCAGCACCCTGACCAAGCGCGCCGACTGGACCCAGATCCTCAAGTACGTGGTGCATAACGTTGCCCACCAGTACGGCAAGACCGCCACCTTCATGCCCAAGCCCATCGTGGGCGACAACGGTTCCGGCATGCACGTTCACCAGTCCATCTGGAAGGACGGCAAGAACCTGTTCGCCGGTGACGGCTACGCCGGCCTGTCCGAGTTCGCCCTGTACTACATCGGCGGCATCATCAAGCACGCCAAGGCCCTGAACGCCATCACCAACCCGGGCACCAACTCCTACAAGCGTCTGGTTCCCCACTACGAAGCCCCGGTCAAGCTGGCCTACTCCGCCAAGAACCGTTCCGCTTCCATCCGCATCCCCTTCGTGGCTTCCACCAAGGCTCGCCGCATCGAGACCCGCTTCCCGGATCCCATCGCCAACCCCTACCTGGCCTTCTCCGCCCTCATGATGGCCGGCCTGGACGGCATCCAGAACAAGATTCACCCCGGCGATCCCGCCGACAAGAATCTTTACGATTTGCCGCCGGAAGAAGATGCCAAGATCCCGACCGTCTGCGCCAGCCTGGAAGAAGCCCTCAATGCCCTGGACAAGGACCGCGAATTCCTGACCAAGGGCGGCGTGTTCTCCAACGACTGGATCGATGCCTACATCGACCTGAAGATGGACGAAGTGAACAAGATCCGCATGACCACCCACCCGGTGGAATTCGATCTGTACTACAGCTGCTGAGCGCTCAGGCGCGCCGCGAAAAGGACGGGCTTGCCCGTCCTTTTTTTTGTCGGCTGGCTTGCCCAGTCAGGCGTTATGTCCGGTACACTGATGCCGCCTCCGGGACCGATGACGATGACACGTACTGCTCCAGCCCTGATCCTGCTTCTGTCGGCCGCCTCTCCGGTACTGGCCAACACGATCTACAAGTGCACCGACGAGCACGGCGGCACCCTCATTTCCAACAGCCGCGTCAACAAGTCCTGCCAGGCCGTGGTCAGCGGGCCGGATTCCAGCATTCCCCCACCCAAGACGCGCTCGCCTGCGGCGGCGACACCTTCCCCCGCCGGCTTTCCCAAGGTGGGCGAGGAAACCCAGAAGTCCCGCGACGGCGACCGCCGCCTCATCCTGGAGCAGGAACTGGCCGCCGAGCAGAAGAACCTGGAAGCCGCCCGCAAGGATCTCGCCGAGCAGGAGGCCCTGCGCACCGGCGACGAAAAGAATTACCAGAAGGTCGTCGACCGCATCCAGCCCTACAAGGATCGGGTCGCCCAGCACGAGCGCAACATCCAGGCGATCAACAAGGAACTCTCCAACCTCCGCTGAGGGGCCTTCCGCCTCCCGCCGCCTCAGGGCTTCGGCGAGACCCCCCGCCCTTCGGGCGTAGAATGCCCCCATGACTTCCGTCAGTTCCCGTTTTGCCGGATTGGACCTGCTGGCCTCGGCGGTCCTCGTCCTTGATGCCGAGCTCCGCGTGCGCCATCTCAACGGAGCCGGTCAAAATCTCCTCGCAGTGAGCGAAAAAAATCTGGTCGGCCATCGCCTGACCGACGTCTGCCCCTGTTCGCCTTCCCTCCAGGCGGCTCTGGTCAACGCCGTGAGCAACAACTGGAGCTACACCGGCCAGAATGTCGAAATCGAACGGGCCGACGGCGATCCGCTCCACCTGAACTGCACCGTCACGCCCTTGCTGGTGGAAGACGCGGGCGGCGCCCGCCTGCTGGTCGAACTCCACCCCATCGAGCAGCAACTGGCAGCGAGCCGGGAGGAGCGGCTCATCGAACAGCAGCAGGCCAACCGCGAACTGATCCGCAATCTGGCGCACGAAATCAAGAACCCCCTGGGAGGCATCCGCGGCGCCGCCCAGTTGCTCGAACACGAACTCAACAATCCCTCGCTCAAGGAATATACCCAGGTCATCATCAAGGAAACCGATCGGTTGCAGGATCTCATGCAGCGGCTCCTGACGCCCCATCGGGCCATGCAACCGACCACGGTCAATATCCACGAAATTCTCGAACGGGTGCGCAGCCTGCTCATGGCGGAATTCCCGGGTTCCCTCGACGTGCGTCGCGACTACGACACCAGCCTGCCGGAACTGGTCGGCGACCGGGAACAACTCATCCAGGCCGTGCTCAACGTGGCCCGTAACGCGGCTCAGGCCATGCAGGGCAGCGGTCAGATCATCCTGCGCACCCGGGCCATTCGCCAGGTCACCCTGGTCAAGAAGCTGTATCGCCTGGCCCTGGCCATCAAGGTGATCGACAACGGCCCGGGGATCCCGGCCGAGATCCAGGAACGCATGTTCTACCCCCTGGTTTCCGGGCGCGAAGGGGGCAGCGGCCTGGGGCTCACCATCGCCCAGAATTTCGTGCAGCATCACCAGGGCACCATCGAATGCAACAGTCGGCCGGGAGACACCTGCTTTACCCTGCGCCTGCCCATCGAGCCCGCGTAGTGCGGCGGACCCACCGCGCTTCCTTCTCCTGCCCCGGGGGAGAGACGGGGAGGGCAGCGTCACCTTCTTCAGTGGACTGCTCCTTGCTTGAAGGGAGGCGTTCTTTCCATGGGTGAAGCCAAAATCATGAAACCGGTGTGGATCGTCGATGACGACCGTTCAATCCGCTGGGTGCTCGAAAAAACCCTGGCCCGCGAAGGCATTCCCTTCAAGAGCTACGCCTCGGCGACCGAAGCCCTTTCCCAGCTCGACCACGGCGCCGAGCCTCCCCAGGTCCTGCTGTCCGACATCCGCATGCCCGGCCAGTCGGGCCTTGATCTCTTGCAGGAGATCAAAGCCCGTTTTCCGGCGGTTCCGGTCATCATCATGACCGCCTATTCCGACCTGGAAAGCGCCGTTGCCGCCTTCCAGGGCGGCGCTTTCGAATACCTGCCCAAGCCCTTCGACGTGGATCAGGCGGTGGAATTGATCCGTCGCGCCGTCGATCAGTCCATGCACCAGGAAGGTGCGTCGGAGGAAGTGAGCCTGGCGCCGGAGATCCTCGGTCAGGCGCCGGCCATGCAGGAAGTCTTCCGGGCCATCGGCCGCCTGGCCCTTTCCCACGCCACGGTACTCATCACCGGCGAATCGGGCTCCGGCAAGGAACTCGTGGCCCGTGCCCTGCACCGGCACAGTCCCCGGGCGGAGAAGTCCTTTGTCGCCATCAACACGGCGGCGATCCCCAAGGATCTGCTCGAATCCGAGCTCTTCGGCCATGAGCGGGGCGCCTTCACCGGCGCCCAGGCCCAGCGCCGCGGACGCTTCGAACAGGCCGACGGCGGCACCCTCTTTCTCGATGAAATCGGCGACATGCCGGCGGAACTCCAGACCCGTCTCCTGCGGGTGCTTTCCGACGGCCATTTCTACCGGGTGGGCGGTCACTCGCCCATCAAAGCCAATGTGCGGGTCATCGCCGCCACCCACCAGAATCTGGAAACCCGGGTGAAGGAGGGGCTGTTCCGGGAAGACCTCTTCCATCGCCTCAACGTCATCCGCATCCGGCTGCCGGCCTTGCGCGAGCGGCACGAGGACATCCCCCTGCTCACCCGGCACTTCCTCCAGAAGAGCGCCAAGGAACTGGGGGTGGAACCCAAGCGCCTGTCGGAAGCGGCGGTGAAGTATCTCTGCGCCCTGGATTTCCAGGGCAACGTGCGGCAACTGGAGAACCTCTGCCATTGGCTGACGGTCATGGCGCCGGGGCAACTGGTCGAAGTCAACGACCTGCCGGCGGAACTGCGCGACGCCCCCGCCGCCGCCGTCGCCACCGACTGGGAGAGTGCCCTGGAAGCCGAAGTCGATCGCCTGCTGGCGCGGGGGGTGGGGGACGTCCATGGTCTTCTGTCGCAGACCTTCGAGCGCATCCTCATCGCCCGCGCCCTGGCCCATACCGCCGGACGGCGCATCGAAGCCGCCAACGCCCTGGGCATCGGCCGCAATACCATTACCCGCAAGATCGCGGAACTCGGCATCGACGCCGGACGGGAGGCGGCGGAGTAGTCCGTTTGCGCGCTCCGCGGGAGCGCAGGCTGCGGGCCGGGAGCGGGCGGGATGACACCCCGGGTCGCCGCCGGGCCGCGGTTTCGAGTCGCGGGGCTCTACAATGCCGCCATGCCGCTCATCGACCCCGCCCGCCTCGCTCCCCTCCTTGGCCCCTGGGCCGGACGGTTCGACGTCGATGCCCTGGCGGAGTGCGACTCGACCAGCAGCGAGGTGCTGCGGCGCGCCGAGGCCGGGGCACCGGCCGGTCTGGTGGTGGTGGCCGACCGCCAGACCGCCGGGAGGGGGCGCCGGGGCCGCGTGTGGCATGCCGAACCCGAGGATGCCTTGACGTTTTCCCTGCTCTGGCGCATCGAGGGGCCCCCTGCGCGGCTGGCGGGCCTCTCGCTCGCCGTGGGGCTGGCCCTGGTCCAGGCGCTGGAACACCTGGGCTTCCGCGCCCTGGGCCTCAAGTGGCCCAATGACGTGCTCGGTCTTTGTTGCGGCGGCTGGGCCAAGCTGGCCGGGGTTCTGGTGGAACTGAGCAGCGGACCGCGGGGGACGCAGGCCGTGATCGGCGTCGGAATCAATTTGCGGGCGCCGCAAGTGGGTCTCGACCAGGCGGCCGCCGGGCTGGCCGACCTGGGCCCGGTGCCCGACCGGCATGAGGTGCTGGCGGCGCTCCTCGCGTCCCTGGGCGAGGTTCTGGCGCAATTCGCCCGGCAGGGCTTCGCGCTCCTGCGGCCGGCCTGGGAAGCGCGCCACGCCTGGGCCGGGCAGAGCGTCCGGGTCATCATCGACGCGGGAAAGGAGCTGACGGGAAGCTGCGTCGGCGTCGACGTGGACGGCAGTCTGCTGCTTTCCGGCCCGGAGGGCCCGCAGCGCGTGGTCGCCGGTGACGTGAGCCTGAGAGCCGTGAGCGGAGGCCCGAGCGCGTGATCTTCTGTATCGACAGCGGCAATACCCGCATCAAGTGGGGCATGCACGATGGCCGCGCCTGGGTGGGGCAGGGCGTCTGCCGCCAGGGGCGGGCGGCAGACCTGTCCGAACTGGTGGTCGCCTGGCCCGAGCCGAGCCGCATCCTGTTGTCCAATGTGGCCGGGCCCAACGCCCAGGCTGCCATCCTGCAAGCCCTGGGGGCCTGGGGGAAGGCGGTTACCGTGATGCGCGCCACGGCCTGCGCCGGGGGCGTCGTCAATGGCTACCGGCAGCCGGAAACCCTGGGGGTCGATCGTTGGTGCGCCCTGGTGGGGGCGCGGCGGCGCCTGGGGCGAGCCGCAGTGGTGGTGGGGGCGGGGACCGCGACCACGGTGGATCTCCTGGACGGCCATGGCCGCTTTCTGGGGGGTTTGATCCTGCCGGGGCTGGAACTGATGCGCGAATCCCTGGCCCGCGGGACGGCGGGGCTGGCCCGGGCTTCCGGCCAGGTGGTCAGGCTGCCGGACAATACGGCGGATGCTATCGCCAGCGGTGCCGTCGAAGCGACGGCGGGGGCGGTGGAACGGGCCAGCCGCCGCCTGGGGGACGCCCCCTGTCTGCTCTTCGGCGGGGCGGCCGCTCCCCTCAAGGCGGCATTGACCCTGGAGGTGATCGAGGAGCCGCTCCTGGTCCTCGAAGGCTTGCACGTCCTCGCCGCCGATAGCGCCTGAATCGGGACAGTTCGATCCTTCGCTTCGACCCCACGCGGTTCCGCGCGGCCGCCCCGATCCGGTGAATGCGTCTCCGGGGCAACACGTGCAACGGGCCTATCGACGGGCTCCCCCCGCGGCGGGCGAGAAATCAAGGTTGAATATCCGGCCCGGCCGGGCGACAATCCGGCCACGACGACCACCCGAGGGGACGCCATGCTAGATCAGGTGCTCAACAACCTGCCCGGCTTTGCCATGTATTTCGCGGCCGCCATTGTCATTCTGGCCGTGTTTCTCGTGCTGTATGCCTTCATGACCCCCTACGACGAGCTGACCCTCATCCGCCAGGGCAACGCCGCGGCCTCGGTGAGTCTGGCCGGCACCCTCCTGGGGATCGCGCTGCCGGTGGCGGTCGCCGTGGCGGTGAGCCACAACCTCTACACCATGGCGGGCTGGGGCACGGTGGCCTGCGTCATCCAGCTTGCCGTCTTCGGCGTCGCCCGCCTCGTCCTGCCCCATCTGGCCGAGGATATCCCGGCGGGCAAGGTTGCCTCCGGCGTCTTCGTCGCTTCTCTGTCTTTGGGTATCGGCGTCATCAACGCCGCCTGCATCGTTTAATCACCTGGGAGATCGCCATGGCCCTGATGGACTTCATCAAGAAACAATTCATCGACATCCTGCAATGGACCGAGGAGGGCGACGGCGTCCTCGCCTGGCGCTATCCCATGCAGGATTTCGAAATCCAGTACGGGGCGAGCCTCACGGTGCGCGAGTCCCAGATGGCGGTATTCGTGAATGAGGGCAAGGTGGCCGACGTCTTCACGCCGGGCATGCACAAGCTCACCACCCAGACCCTGCCGGTCCTGACCTACCTGCAGAACTGGGACAAGCTCTTCGAATCCCCCTTCAAGTCCGACCTGTACTTCTTCTCGACCCGCAGCCAGCTCGACCAGAAGTGGGGCACCCCCAACCCCATCACCATCCGCGACAAGGAATTCGGCATCGTCCGCCTGCGGGCCTTCGGCATCTACTCGTACCACATCGTTGATCCCAAGGTCTTCCACCAGAAGATTTCCGGCACCCGAGACACCTACACCCGGGACGAACTTGCCGGACAGCTGCGCAATACCATGGTCGCCGGCATGACCGACCTCTTTGGCGAATCCGGGTTGGCCTTCATCGACATGGCGGCCAACCAGGACGAATTCGGCAAGGCCATGAAAGCCAAGATGGACCCGGTCTTCGCCGATTTCGGCTTGGCCCTGGATTCCCTGGTGGTGCAGAACGTCTCCCTGCCCGAGGAATTGCAGAAGATCCTCGACCAGCGCATCGGCATGAACATGATCGGCGACATGGGGCGCTACACCCAATATCAGGTTGCCAACAGCATTCCGCTGGCGGCCCAGAACGAAGGCGGCATGGCGGGCCTGGGCGCCGGCCTGGGCGCCGGGGTCGGTTTCGGGCAGGTGATGGGCCAGGCCATGGCCCAGGCCATGCAGCCCGGGGCAGCGCCCGCCGGAGCCGCTCCTGCCGCCACCCCCTCGGCTGCGGCACCCGCCGCCCCCGGGGTGTCGGCCGACGATATCGTGGCGACCCTGGAAAAACTGCACGGCCTGGTCGAGAAGGGCATCCTCTCCAAGGAGGAATTCGAGGCCAAGAAGGCGGAGCTTCTCAAAAAACTCTCCTGACCGGCGGCGGCCCCACGCCGCCGCACTTTTCCCATGGCCCGGACCGCCGCCTGCCCCTCCTGCGGAGCCCCCGTCGTCTTCAAGTCGGCGGCGTCCATCTTCGCCGTCTGCGAGTACTGCCAGAGCACCCTGGTGCGTCACGACCAGGCCCTCGAGGACATCGGCAAGATGGCGGCCCTGGCCGAGGACCGCTCGCCCTTGCAACTGGGCAGCGAGGGCCAATGGCAGGGGCTGCACTTTGCCCTCATCGGCCGCATCCAGCTGCGCTACGGCGAGGGCTTGTGGAACGAGTGGCATCTGCTCTTCGACGACCAGCGTACCGGCTGGCTTTCCGAAGCCAACGGCGAATACGTCGTTTCCTTCCTGCATCAGCTGCGGGAGCCGCTGCCTCCCTTTGAGTCCCTGGCGCCCGGCGGGCGGCTGACCCTGGCCAGCCGGGCCTGGACGGTGACCAATATCGAGGACGCCGAATGCGTCGCCGGCCAAGGGGAACTGCCGTTCAAGGTGGGGCCGGGCTACAAGGCTCCCGTGGTGGATCTGCGCTGCGGCGACAATTTCGCCACCCTGGATTATTCGGAAACGCCGCCCCTGCTCTTCGTCGGGTCGGCGGTGGCCTTCAAATCCCTCAAACTCAGCCACCTGCGCGAAGGCATGCCGGAGGAGGCGCCGACGGTGGCAGCCCAGGTCTTCCGCTGCCCGAGCTGCGGATCGGCCATGCAGGCGCGCTCCAAGGAAATCCTGACCGTCGGGTGCGGCAGTTGCGGCGCCGTGGTCGACACCTCACGCAACGATTACAAGCTTCTGTCCAAGGCCCTCGGCATGCGGGACGAGAAGCACCTGCCCCGCATTCCCCTGGGCAGCACGGGTACCCTGGACGGGCAGCCCGTGGAAGTGATCGGCTTCATGGTGCGGGAATCGGTGTGCGAGGGCGTGGCCTACGCCTGGGGGGAATACCTTCTGGCGGCCGGCAACGGCACCTACCGCTGGCTGACCGAGTACGACGGGCACTGGAACGTGGTCGATGTACTCTCCCAGCATCCCAGCGGCGGCAATGACTTCCAGGATGTGAATTTCGAAGGTGGCCGTTACAAGCACTTCGCCACCAGCAAGGCCGAGGTGATCCAGGTCCAGGGCGAATTCAACTGGCGGGTGAAGCGCGGCGACGTCTCCGCCGTGGCCGATTTCGTCGCCCCGCCCCTCATGCTCTCCCGCGACCGTACGGCCAAGGAAGTGAGCTGGTCCCGTTGCCTCTACGTGCAACCGGAAACGATTGCCGGCGCCTTCGGCCTCAAGGAGGCGCTGCGCAGCCCGGTGGGGGTCTATGCCAATCAGCCCAACCCCTGGGAGGAGACCCACGGCCGGGTGTGCAAGATGTTCTGGTGGGCCTTGCTCGTCGTCGTGCTCCTGCAGGCCTATTTCGCCTTCCTGGGGGGCAGCCCCGTGCTGCTGCGTCAGCAACTGGCTTTCCAGCCCCACGGGGAAGAGGACACGGTCGTCTCCCAGGCCTTCGTGGTCAAGCCGGGGACCAAGAAGCTGGTGGTGGCCCACGAGACCGACCTCTACAACGACTGGATCGGGCTCAACGTCAATCTGGTCAACAAGGCCACCGGCGAGGCCTGGCCGGCGCCGCGGGAGGTTTCCTACTACGCCGGAGTCGACGGCGGCGAGAGCTGGTCCGAGGGCAGCCGCGACAACGAAGTGGTCTTCGTCGGCATTCCGGCGGGAACCTACTATCTGGCCATCGACCCGGATTATTCGGAGACGCCGCGGGACGTGCACAGCCGCCTGGAAGTAAAGGCGGGCTCGTCGGGTTGGTCCAACTTTGTCCTGGTCCTGCTCTTCCTCGCTGTCTTCCCCATTTTCACCCGCCTGCGCCGGGGCGCCTTCGAGGTTCGCCGCTGGGCGGAAAGCGACCACGCCCCCGTGGCTTCCGAAGATTCGGACGACGACTGATGTTCAGGAAATTCACCCTCGTCATGAGCCTCGCCGCCGTATCCTTCTTTGGCTACGCCCAGCACCAGGGCTGGAATCTCTTCGACGATGTGGCCAATTCCGACGGGCGTTCGGGCAGCGGCAGCAGCCGCCTCTACCACAAGTAACTTGCAACACGCGCTTCTCGTCTCGGTCTTCATCGTCGCCTCCTGCGGGCTCGCCTACGAGCTGATCGCCGGGGCGCTGGCCTCCTACCTCCTGGGCGATTCGATCACCCAGTTCTCGACGGTGATCGGCACCTACCTCTTCGCCATGGGCGCCGGCTCCTGGCTTTCCCGCTACATCACCCGCGATCTGGTGCGGCGCTTCATCCAGATCGAAGTCATGGTCGGTCTGCTGGGGGGCTTCTCCGCCGTCGTCCTCTTCATGGCCTTCGTCTGGCAACCGGCCCCCTTCAAACTCCTGCTCTACCTCTCGGTTTTTGGCGTGGGGGTTCTGGTCGGCCTCGAAATCCCCCTGGTGATGCGCATCCTCAAGGGGGAACTGGATTTCAAGGATCTGGTTTCCCAGGTGCTCACCTTCGACTACCTGGGGGCTCTTGCCGTATCGGTCCTCTTTCCCTTGCTGCTCGCCCCGCAACTGGGACTGGTGCGCACCGGCCTGCTGTTCGGCCTGCTCAACATCGCGGTCGCCCTCTGGGCCCTGCTGCTCTTTCGCACCCGCCTGCCCGCCGGCCGTGCCCTGGCCGCCCAGTGCTGGACGGCCTTCGCCGCCGTGGCCGCCGCCTTTGCCGGAGCGGGGCAACTCACCACCCTGGCCGAAGCCCATCTGTACGCCGACGAAATCGTCCATGCCGAATCGACGCCCTACCAGCGCATCGTCGTCACTCGCTGGCGCGACGACCTGCGCCTCTTCCTCAACAACAACCTGCAATTCTCCTCACGGGACGAATACCGCTACCACGAAGCCCTGGTCCACCCCGGCCTCGCCGCCCTCCCCGGCGCCCGGCGGGTGCTCGTCCTGGGGGGCGGGGACGGCCTGGCGGTGCGCGAAATCCTCAAGTACCCCCAGGTCCAGTCGGTCACCCTGGTGGACCTGGACCCGGCCATGACCCGGCTCTTCTCCCAGGCGCCTTCCCTGGTCGCCTTGAACGGCGGCGCCCTGGCATCGCCCCGGGTGCAGGTGGTCAATGCCGACGCCCTGAAGTGGCTGGAAGAGGCCGATGGCCATTGGGACTTCATCGTGGTCGACTTCCCCGACCCCGCCAATTTCGCCCTGGGCAAGCTCTATACCTCGGCCTTCTACCGCCTCCTGGAAAAGCGCCTCTCGGCCCGCGGTCTCCTGGTCGTGCAATCCACCTCACCCCTCTACGCCCGCCAGGCCTTCTGGTGCGTCGCCACGACCCTGGAAAGCGTCGGCCTCACCGTGTATCCCTATCACGCCCTGGTGCCTTCCTTCGGCGAATGGGGCTTCCTCCTCGCCGGTCGCAGCGCCTATGCGCCGCCCGCGGCCTATCCGGTGCCAACGCGCTTCCTTACCGCGGAAACCACGCCTGCCCTGTTCCAATTCCCGGCCGACATGGCGCGGGTGCCGACGCAAGTGAATCAGCTCAACAACCAGGTCCTGGTGCGCTACTTCGAGGCCGAGTGGCAGAAGGTGCAGCGCTGAGAGGCGATGGAGGCCCTGGGCGTCTCCACCTATACCTACACCGCCCAGGGCCTGCCCCTCACCGTCACCTCCCCGGCCGACAACGCCGGCGTGCAGCCCGCCACCACCTTCGGCTACACCGCCTTCACCCCGACAGGCTTCCCCACCCTCTATCTCCAAACCAGCGCCACGGCCAAGGTCGACGCCACCAACACCGTGGTCACCGCCACCACCTACAACGCCGCCAACAAATACGTCCCGGCGACCGTGGTCGTCGATTCCGGCACCGGCAAACTCAACCTCACCACCACCTTCACTTACGACAGCTTCGGCAATCTGACCGTCGTCAACGGCCCCCGCAGCGACGTCACCGACACCGTGACCACCGCCTACGACAATGAACGCCGCCCCATCACGGTGACCAACGCCCTGGCCAAAGCCACCCAGCAAGGCTACGACGCCGACGGGCGGCCCAACCGCACGGCTGCCGCGATCGGCACCCAATGGCTGGTCACCTGCCAAACCTACACCCCCAGCGGCAAGCTCCTCAAATCCTGGGGCCCGGCCCAGACCGCCACGGCCGTCACCTGTCCGACGGCCGCCGCCCCCACCCCGATCACCGACTACACCTACGACGACCTCGACCGCCTCACCCAGGTCACCGAGGCCCTCACCGCAGGCGAAGGCGGCAACCGGGTGACGCAGACCACCTACTATGCCGACGACCGGGTCAGCACCGTCCAGCGGGCCATCGGCACCGCCCTGGCCCAGACCTACGCCAGCTTCACCTACACCCCCAACGGGCTGCCCGCCACCATGGCCGACGCCAAGGGCAACCTCACCACCACCCTCTACGACGGCCACGACCGCAAGACCCAGACCCGCTACCCGGACAAAGTCACCCCCGGCCTCTCCAGCCCCACCGACCTGGAACAATACGCCTACGACGCCAGCGGCAACCTCACCACCCTCACCAAACGCAACGGCCAGGCCCTCACCCTCAGCTACGACGCCCTCAACCGCCTCGTCACCCGCGCCTACCCTAACCCCGCTGACAACATCAGCTTCACCTACGACCTCCTCAACCGCAAAACCGCCGCCACCGCTACAACCCCCGGCGCCAGCCTCAGCTACGCCTGGGACGCCGCCGGGCGGCTCACCAGCACCACGGCAGGCGGCAAGACCGTCGCCTACCAAGTCGACCCCGCCGGCAACCGCACCCGCAGCACCTGGCCGGAAACCACCCCCTTCTTCATCACCGCTACCTACGACGCCCTCAACCGCCCCACGGCGATCAAGGAGCTGGGTACCACCAACCTCGCCACCTACGCCTACGACGACCTCTCGCGGCGCACCACGGTGACCCTGGGCAACGCCACCACCACCACCACCTACGGCTACAGCACCGCCCAAGGGGCGCTCGCGAGCCTCACCCACAACCTCACCGGCACCGCCCAGGACCTCAGCCTCACCTACACCCGCAACCAGGCCCGGGAAATCGTCACCCACAGCTGGAACAACGACCTCTACGCCTGGAACGGCGCCGTCACCGGCAGCAAGGCCTACACCGCCAACGGCCTCAACCAATACACCGCCGTGGGCGCCAGCCCCCTCACCTACGACGGCAACGGCAACCTCGCCGGAGACGGCTACTGGAGCTACGGCTACGACCTCGACAACCGCCTGAAGACCGCCACCGCCCCCGGCTACAGCGCCAGCCTCGCCTACGACGCCGTGGGCCGGCTACGCCAGACCGACCTGGGGGGTACCGTTACCAACCTTCTCTACGACGGCGTGAATCTCATCGCCGAATACGACGGCAGCAACAACGTCTTGCGCCGCTACGTCCACGGCCCCGGCATCGACGAACCCCTGGTGTGGTACGAAGGCGCCGGCACCACCAGCAAGACCTGGCTCTACGCCGACCACCAGGGCAGCATCGTGGGTCAGGCGGATGCCACGGGAACGAGCACGGCGATCTACAGCTACGGCCCCTTCGGGGAACCGAACCAGACGGCGGGGACGCGGTTCCGGTATACGGGGCAGCAGTATCTGAGCCAGCTGGGGCTGTACTACTACAAGGCGCGGTTCTACTCGCCGATGCTGGGGAGGTTCTTGCAGACGGATCCGATTGGGTACGCTGACGACGCCAACCTGTATGCGTATGTGGGGAATAGTCCGGTTACTAACCTTTGCATAAACAATGTCATTCAGCGGCATATTGGCACTCGGGCTGGCGAAAGAAGGATTTCACCAACCCGGGCAACTTCTGGATTCGGCGCAGGGCCCCGAGGGCCAACCGCTTCATCTCGTCTTTGGACTGCACCAGTTGCCGGGCGACCTGGCGTTTCACGTGTGCCCAGACCTGCTCGTCAGGATTGATCTGGGGCGAGTACGGCGGCAGGTAGAACAGCTTGAGCCTGCCGTTCTGGGCCTCGACGAAGGTCTTGATCAGTTTCGCCTTGTGGATCGGATGACCATCTACGATCAGGAACACCGGCTTTTCAGCCCCGATCAGCAGGCGCTTGAGGAATTCCCGGAAGACTTCGGCATTGACCGTGCCGTCGTGCAGCATGAAGCGGAATTCGCCTTGCGGACTGACGGCCGAGATCATGTTCAGGGAGAAGCGGCGCCCGGTCACTTCCACCACCGGGGTCTCGCCTACCGGCGCCCAGGTCGTCCCCGTGTGGTAGTCGGAACGGATGCCCGATTCATCGGCAAAGTAGATCGTCGCTCCGGCGGCCTTGGCTTCGGCACGGATCGCCGGGTAGATTTCCGCTTCCCAGGCCCGCACCAGGGTCGCATCCTGCTGCCATGCTTGGTAGAGCGGCTTCTGGGCCGAGAAGCCCAACAGCTTCATGATGCGGCTGACCGAGGCCAGCGAGAGCTTCTTGCCGAATTCGCGTTCGATCAGCGCGGCGATCAGCGACAGCGTCCACAGACCAAAGGCAAACTTGAATTGCAGCGGGGTATGGTCTTTCACCGCCTGGGCCAGCCAGCGCATTTCATCCGCGCTTACCTTCGGCGGGCGCCCCGGAATCGGCTTGGACAACAGCGCGTTCTGCCCACCGTTGGCAAAATCGGCCAGCCAGCGAAAGACACTGCGCACATTGACGCCGTAGGCGGCGGCAACGCTGTTCACGTCCTGCCCCTCACGGATGGCCTTGATCGCCTGTTGCCGCATCACCGGCAGGGCGGCTCGGCCGTGCTTACGACCGTCGGTAGTTCTTTTGCATTTCATTAGCATATTTTATCATGTTTGTGACAATGCTTTCTGAAAAGTTAGTAATAGTAATCCCTATCTATTTTATTCTTGTGCCTACAAGAACTAGTCCATCTCGCAACACTACCCGTCGCTTTATGCGCTTCCTTTTATCAATTTCATATACGATTTCAGTTCCATCTAACTGAAGTGATGCAATGCGATCTGGCCTTACAAATGCGATGCTATAGCCATTCGCCTCATAGCTAGCCTTCAAACCAGACTTCTCAGGCCAACTAAAATCCACCAATTTTTCCTCCTCCGTCCACTTTAAATATTCATTAATGTCCTTTGCTACTGTATATGCAAATCCAAGAATATCTATCATTGAACATTACCTTTTGGCTAACCACAAAGCTACAGAATGCTCCGCGAATCGCGTTTGATCAGCAATCTTTACTATTCACAATTACTGACTAAAAAGACTTCTCAATACAAAGGCACCGTCGGTTCCAGGAAGGTTCCCCGCCTCCTCAAATAATGCAATTGCAAGCGCGCAACGTGTTTGGACAGTCACACCCTCAATTGGGCTATTAATATAATAAATTGACGACGAGTATTTTTTCTGTATTGTTTGTTCCAATTTAGAATAAATAGAACTCAATCTTGCCTCAGCTTCGGGGCCTACAATACTTCCATTGTAGGTACCTACATCCTCAAATAATTGCATGAACGATTCACGACCTTTCACCTTTGTTTGCTCAGAAGATGCCTGCATTATCTTAATTGCCGAAGTACTTGTTATGTCGCCAGTCGCAGATGCTAGACAAAGCTCAGCACTTTTTGCACTAAGTTCCTTTAGCTGAAAGATCTTTGACCTATTGAACTGCATAATTGCGGCGTCTGACGTCGTTTTAGCCGCTATCGGAAATAGCGGCAATAAATGCTTCATTGTAATTGAAGCCACCTCTTGCTCTGACAATTTGTTACCCTTGGTCTGGCTGGATAATTCAACGCGCAATCTGCCGTATTCCTGTGGAAAATGTTTCTTAATCGCGGGCCACGGCTTGGTGTTCTCAAGAACGTAATCAGAACTTGATCGGTGATATCGGACATATGCAGAGATTCCCCCTCCCAGCCAAAGAACTAGAAACATTACAAATACACCAGATATTGCTCCGTGCCATCCTTTCAATCCGCGAAGTCGCCAGAAATACCAGAAACTAGCAGCCCACACAAATGCCATACTTGGACCAGACTTACCCGCATCAAAAACTATTCCATCAAACGAAGGCACGATTACAACAAGTGCGTTCACACAAAGAAATAATACCAATACTACTACTAGCAATCTACGAGTTATCTTAGCAATGTTTGCCTTAGTGAATACCTGTCTTTGGTTTGTCGCATTCTGGAATTGATCGCTTGGAAGAGCTTCAAGATTGTCTGCTGCTTCGGTTTCTGATTTAATATTGGCCGCTTCTTCTGTTGAATTGATCTGCTTTCCACACTTGAAGCAAAACTTTGAGTCTTGCTGAATGCTAGTGCCGCATTGCGAACAAAACATCTTCACCCCCTATATCGTTGTATGTTTCTGCAGTGCTATGTATACTCAGAGTATGTTCAAATGCATTCTGCTACTGAAACGGAACTAATTGCAATTCGTAATTGCAGGCGTAATTACTTCACCCTTCCATCAGCGTTCGCCAACGGCTGCTTAATCCGCAATTTATCGTGGGCAGTTATTACAACATTCATCAGATTCTTTGTTATTTGAAATTCGCTGATAACCGTTCAAACGTTTCCAAAACATTTCCCACCAACAGCTACCACTTACTGCTGATGGAAGCATCAGTTGTCCTTTTAGCCTATATCTACCATTTTTGTAGTGGTAGGTATATAACGGCATTGGGGACAGACCACGAATACCCAAAATAAATGACCCCAAATCGCTCCGATCACGCAATCCCGCGCCGCTGCCAACCAACACGTTCCCACCACGCGGATAGTCGCTCCCGCCATCGGGTCACCTGCCAAACCTACCGAAATGTGCAAACTTCACCCGCCAACGGAAGACGCCATGCGCAGACTTCTGGGCGGCCGGTTCGTCCCTGGCGCGTGGCGCTCAGTGCGTGCCGGCCAGCCCGTGCAGGAAGTCGGCCATCTGGTCCGCCGGCAGTGGCCGGCTGTACAGGTAGCCTTGCAGCACGTCGCAGCCCAGGCGGGCGAGGAAGTCTTTCTGGGTCTCGGTCTCAACGCCTTCGGCCACCAGTTCCAGACCGAGGTTGTGGCCCAGGGCCACGGTGGCGGAGCAGATGGCGGCGTCGTTGACATCGGTTTCGATGTCCTTGACGAAGGAACGGTCGAGCTTGAGGCGCTGGATGGGCAGGTGCTTGAGGTAGGAGAGGGAGGAATAGCCGGTGCCGAAATCGTCGATGGCCAGAATGATGCCCATGTCCGAGAGTTGGTCCAGGATGCGCACGGTCAGCTCCGGGTTCTGCATGGCCGTGCTCTCGGTGATTTCCAGTTCCAGGTCGGAAGGATCGAGGTTGAAGCAGGCCAGAGCGCCGCGCACCACGGCGGGCAAGCCCTCGTGGCGCAGTTGCTGGGCAGAAAGATTGACGGCGACGCGCAGGTCGAGCCCCTGATCCTTGAAGGCACGCAATTGGCGGCAGCTTTCCCAGAACACCCAATCGCCCAGGGCCTGGATGAGACCGGTTTCTTCGGCCAGGGGGATGAAGCGCACCGGCGGGATCGAGCCCAGGGTGGGGTGGGTCCAGCGGGCCAGGGCTTCGACGCTGATGATACTGCCCGTGGCCAGGTGGTATTGGGGCTGGAAGTGCAGGGAAAACTGGGCGCTGATCAAGTTGGAAGTGGACAGGGCTTCGCGCAGCGCGTTTTCCAGGGTGAGGCGTTCGGCGGAAGCCTCGTTCATGCGGGCGGCGAAGAACTGGTGGTTGTTTCGGCCCGCCGTCTTGGCGTGGTACATGGCCACGTCGGCATTGCGGATCAGGGTTTCCGGATCGGTGCCGTCGCCGGGCATGAGGCTGATGCCGATACTGGGACTGGTGAACAGGTCGTGGCCGGAAACGCTCATGCGGTCGGCGAGGTTGCGTTCGATCTTGCCGGCGATGGAGCCGGCGGTCATGGCGCTGTCGATGTCGGGCAGGACGACGACGAACTCGTCACCCCCCAGACGGGCGACGATGTCGCTGGAGCGCACGCACTCCTTCAGGCGCCGGGCGATTTCCACCAGCACAGCGTCGCCCACGTGATGGCCGAGGGAATCGTTGATCGATTTGAAGCGGTCCAGGTCGATGAGCAGGACGGCCAGTTGCTGGCCCTGCCGCTGGCAGGAATTGATGGCCAGGTGCAACTGGCTTTCCAGGGCAAAGCGGTTGGGCAGTTCGGTCAGGGTGTCGTGGGTGGCCAGGTGGGCGATGCGTTCGGAGGCTTCGCGCTTCTCGCTGATGTCGGTGAACAGGGCGACGTGGAAGCGGGGCTGGCCGGCTTCGTCGCGCAGGACCGAAACGGTCATCCACTTGGGGTAGAGGGTGCCGTCCTTGCGCCGGTCCCAGATTTCGCCCTGCCAGTAGTCGCACTGCTGCTGCTCGAGCCACATGGAGCGGAACACGTCGCCGGAGGTGAGACCCGAGGCGAAAATCTTGGGGTCGCGCCCGCGGATTTCGTCCAGATTGTAGCCGCTCATGCGGGTGAAGGCCGGGTTGCCGGCGACGATGCGGTTGGCGCCGTCGGTGATGAGCACGGCGTCCAGGGTCTGGGAGAAGATACGGGTCAGGACGGCACGGTCGAGGTCCAGGGCCTCGCGGTCGTCGAGGGGGTCGAAATCGACCATCGGGGTATCGTCCGTGGGGGCCGCCTCCCGGGGCTCTTCGGGGTTCATGTCCTCGCCCAAGCTTCGCTCCGTGTGTGCTGTGGAATGGCCCGGTGCGCCGCCGGGCTCAGGTCAGGGCATCATACATTGAAAAGGAAATTCATGACGTCGCCGTCCTGCACGACGTAGTCCTTGCCTTCGGCCCGCATCTTGCCCGCTTCCTTGGCGCCGCTTTCGCCCTTGCAGGCGACGAAATCCTCGTAGGCGATGGTCTGGGCGCGGATGAAGCCGCGCTCGAAATCGGTGTGGATGACGCCCGCCGCCTGGGGCGCGGTGTCACCCCGGTGGATGGTCCAGGCGCGCACTTCCTTCACCCCGGCGGTGAAGTAGGTTGCCAGCCCGAGGAGCTTGTAGCCGGCCCGGATGAGGCGGTTGAGGCCGGGTTCTTCGAGGCCCAGGTCGGCGAGAAAAATCTGTTTTTCGTCATCGTCCAGATCGGCGATTTCGGCTTCGATGGCTGCGCATACGGGCACCACTTCGGCTCCTTCCGTCGCGGCGTGGGCCTGCACCGCAGCGAGCAGGGGGTTGTCGGCAAAGCCGCCTTCGGCGACGTTGGCGACGTAGAGCACGGGTTTTGCGGTGATGAGGCAGAAGGGCTTGAGATTGGCCCACTCTTCCCGGGAAAGGTCGAGGGCCCGCACCGGCCGGCCCTGGTCGAGCTGGGCGTAGCACTTGTCCAGGACGGCGACCAGGAGCTTGGCTTCCTTGTCACCGGCGTTGGCGGGCTTGCGATAGCGGTTGAGGGCCTTGTCCACCGTGGCCAGGTCGGCCAGGGCGAGTTCGGTGTCGATGACCTCGATGTCCCGGATGGGATCGACGCCGCCGGAAACGTGCACCACGTTGTCGTCGGCGAAGCAGCGCACCACATGGACGACGGCGTCGGTTTCCCGGATGTTGGCCAGGAACTGGTTGCCCAGGCCCTCGCCCTTGGAGGCCCCCGCCACCAGGCCGGCGATATCGACGAATTCGACCACCGCGGGAACGACCCGCTGCGGCTTGACGATGGTGGTGAGCTGCGCGAGACGCGCATCCGGCACCTCGACGATGCCGACGTTGGGCTCGATGGTGCAGAAAGGGTAGTTGGCCGCTTCGATGCCTGCCTTGGTGAGGGCGTTGAACAGGGTGGACTTGCCGACGTTGGGCAGGCCGACGATGCCGCACTTGAGGGACATGGGGTTTCCTTCGGGGTCAGGGGGCGGCGGGGCCGCCGGTTGCGGGTTTGGCGTGCAGGCTGCGCTGGGCCGTTTCGTACTCGCCGCCGGCGAGGGCGGGCCAGGCCCGCAGGCAGCGTTCCAGGGCCGCTTCGATGGCGGGCATTTCCTCGCGCCGTGGGGGATGGAGGACGAAATCCACCACCCCTTGAGCGAGACCCAGGCTGCGCGGGTGGCCTATGCCCAGGCGCAGGCGCCAGAAATCCGGCGTGCCCAGGCGCGCCTGGATGTCCTTCAGGCCGTTGTGGCCGCCGTTGCTGCCCCCCTGCTTGAGGCGGATGCCGCCGGGAGGCAGGTCGAGGTCGTCATGGACGACGAGGATTTCGTCCGGGGCGATCTTGTAGAAATTGGCCAGCGCCGCCACCGCCTGGCCCGAGTGGTTCATGAAGGGGGTGGGCTGGAGCAGCCACAACTCGCCGGCCCGTCCGGCCCGGCCAAAGAATTTGGCCTGGGGGGCAAGGCTGACCCGCAGAGCGGCTGCGAGCTGGTCCACGAACCAGAACCCGACGTTGTGCCGGGTGGCTTCGTACTCGGCGCCAGGGTTGCCGAGGCCGACGAGGAGGCGGGGGGCGGAGGGCATGGCGGGGGTCGGAACGCAAGACGGCCGCCGGGGCGGGATGCCTGCGGCGGCCGTCCGGGGAGCAGGAGTCGCTTAGGCAGCCGCCGGAGCTTCGCCTTCGGCGCCTTCCTCGGTGCCGCCCTTGCCGACGATGCCGACGACGATGGGGTCCTCGGAACCGTGCTGCACGGCCTTGACGCCCTTGGGCAGCTTGAGCTGGGAGACGTGGAGGTTCTCGCCGACCTTGAGGCCACCGACGTCCACTTCGACGAATTCGGGCAGATCCTTGGCCAGACAGTGAATATCCACTTCGGTCATGACGTGATTCACCAGACCGCCGGAGAGCTTGACGCCGGGGGCAACATCTTCATTGACGAAGTGCAGCGGCACCTTGATGTGCAGCTCGTGGGTGGCGTCCACGCGCTGGAAATCCACGTGCAGGACCAGGGGGCGGTAGGCGTGCACTTGCGTGTCGCGCAGCAGAACCTGTTCCTTCTTGCCGTCGATGAGGAGGTTGAGGATGGAAGAGTGGAAGGCTTCCTTCTTCAGGCCCAGGAGGAGGGCGTTGTGGTCGAGTTCGATGGCGACGGGGGCAGCTTCCCCGCCGTAGACGATGCCCGGCACCTTGCCAGCGCGGCGCAGGCGGCGGCTCGCACCCGATCCCTGCAGCGTGCGCAGTTGCGCGTTGAGTTCAAATTGCATGATGACTCCAGAGTTGATTCCCGCGCCGCGACCAGAGCGGGAGGTTGAAAAAAACTTAATCGATGAACAGCGACGAAACGGAATCGTCGTTGCTGATGCGGCGGATGGTTTCCGCCATGATTTCCGCCACCGAAAGCTGGCGGATGCGCGGCGACGCCGAGGCTTCGTCGTGCAGGGGAATGGTGTCGGTGACGACCAGGGAATCCAGGTCGGAGGCGTTAACCCGTTCGATCGCCGGCCCGGACAGGACCGGGTGGGTGCAGTAGGCCACCACGCGCTTGGCACCGTTGGCCTTGAGGGCCGTGGCGGCCTTGCACAGGGTGCCGGCGGTGTCGACCATGTCGTCCATGATGATGCAGGTACGGCCATCGACTTCGCCGATGATGTTCATCACCTCGGAGACGTTGGCCTTGGGGCGGCGCTTGTCGATGATGGCCATGTCGCATTCGAGGCGCTTGGCCAGGGAGCGGGCGCGAACCACGCCGCCGTGGTCGGGGGAAACGACCAGGGGGTTTTCGAAATTCTGTTTCTTGATGTCGTCGAGCAGGATGGGCAGGGCGTAGATGTTATCGACCGGGATGTCGAAGAAGCCCTGGATCTGCTCGGCGTGGAGGTCCATGGTCAGCACCCGGTCGACGCCCGCCGCGGCCAGCATATTGGCCACCAGCTTGGCCGCGATGGGCACCCGGGAAGAGCGGGGGCGGCGGTCCTGGCGGGCGTAGCCGAAGTAGGGGATGGCGGCGGTGATGCGGCCGGCGGAGGCGCGCTTGAGGGTGTCGACGATGACCAGCAATTCCATCAGGTTATCGTTGCAGGGGGCGCAGGTGGATTGCAGGACGAAGATGTCGCGGCCCCGCACGTGTTCCTGCAGTTCGACGCTGACTTCGCCATCGGAGAAGCGGCCGACATTGGCGCGGCCGAGGTCGACGTTCAGGTGCTCGGCCACGTCGGCGGCCAACTTCGGGTTGGCGTTGCCGGTGAAGACCATCAGACTGTTGTAGGCCATCTCGATTCAGTTCCCAGCGGCGGAGACCCATCCCGCAAGGTCTCGCCAAAAGCGCACTCGGGCAGGCTTTGGGCCTGCCCGAGGAATTCTGAATGGCTGGGGAAGAAGGATTCGAACCTTCGGATGCCGGAATCAAAATCCGGTGCCTTGACCAACTTGGCGACTCCCCAGCGGATCGTCCCCGCAGGAGACCGCGAGAACGAGGCGCGCATGATACAGGAAGCCGCTTCCAAAAGCCACACCGGCCCTGGGCGCGGAATTTCAGGCGAAGCCGAAAAGCCTTTCGAAATTGGCGATTTCCAGGACCTTGCGCACCGGGCTTTCGCCCGGCCGCAGGCGGACGGTCTTGCCCGCTTCGTCCGCACCCTGGCGCAGCAGGAGGAGCATGCCCAGGGCCGAGCTGTCCATGTAGGCGACCTGGTGGAAATCGATCAGGATGTCGCTGACCGCCGGGTTTTCGAGCAAGGGCTTGTAGGCGCCGCGGAAATCGCGGTGGGCGGCAAAATCGAAACGGCCCGCGAGGGAAAGGGTGGCGGCGTTGCCGCTCAGGGTGCTGGAGACGTTCATGAGAAGGTTTCGGTGGGGGGGCGAGGGTCAGTTTACGTCGGCGAGCGGATGGCTGTCCAGCCCGGCGGCGACCCAGGCGCGGAATCCGGCGGGCAGAGCGGCCCGGGCCTGTGAAGCGGCTTCCGCGCTGGAGAACGCGGCGAACAGGCAGGCGCCGGAGCCCGTCATCAGGGCGGCGGGGGCCACCTGTCTGAGGGTGCTCAGCGCTTCGGCCACCGCCGGGAAGCGGGTGCAGGCCACCGGTTCCAGGTCGTTGTGGCCGAATCCCGGCCGCCATCCGTCGGCGGGTATGGCCGGTGTGTCCCGGCGCAGGCTGGGGTCGGAAAAGATGGCTGCGGTGGGAACCGTGGCGCCCGGCTCGACCACCAGATACCAGGCCGCGGGGAGGTCCACCGGCGTGAGGGCTTCGCCGACGCCCTCGGCGAAGGCGTTCCTGCCGGCGACGAAGACGGGAACGTCCGCGCCTAGGGCGAGGCCGAGGGTCTGGAGCCGCTGCCGCGGCAGTCCCAGTCCCCAGAGGTGGTTGAGGGCGACGAGAACCGTGGCCGCGTCCGAGCTGCCGCCCCCCAGGCCGCCGCCCAGGGGAAGTCGCTTGTCCAGGCGCAGCGTGACCCCGGGGGTGTCCCCGGCTTCGCGCCTCAGGGCCAGCGCGGCGCGCACGGTCAGGTCGGCTTCCGGTGGCACGCCCGGCAGCGGATTGGCCAGGACGATGAGGCCGTCGTCCCGGGGGGCGAAATGCAGCCAGTCGCAGCGATCGACGAAGCGGAAGACGGTTTGCAGCAGGTGGTAGCCATCGGGGCGGCGACCGACCACGTGCAGGAAGAGGTTGAGCTTGGCGGGGGCCGGCCAGGGGGTGTGCCAGGCGAAGGGCGGCGGGGTCACGGAGTTTTCCAGTCTTCGATGCGCAGGCGCAGTTCCAGCTCGCTTTCCCGCGTGATGGTGAGGGCCGCGGGAAGCGCACCGGGGCGCGGGTCGTCGTAGGTGTAGCGTACCGTCCAGCCGTCTTCCCGCAGGCTGGCAGGACGGCCCTGGGCATCGCGGGAAAGGGCGCCGGGAACGCGCGTGCGGCCCAGGAGCCAGGCTGGCAGTTCCCCGAGGGGAAGCGCATAGCCCGTTGCCTCCCGCACCAGTGCGGCCGGGTCCCTTGCCTGGCGGAGGCTGCCGTCGCCGCTCCTGAGACGGGCGCCGTCGGCGTCCACGGTGATCTCGGCCAGGCCCTGGCCGAAGGGAGAGGAGAGGAGGATGGCGTCCCGGCCTGCTGCGTGGGTCCAGCTCAAACGGCCGCTGGCGTGGGCTGGGGGCTCGCCGGGGCGCTCGCTGCGCAGGGCAAAGCGCGCCTCGAGGGCAAAGTCGCCCACGCCGTCGCGGTCTGCGCTGGAAGGAGGGAGGGAGGCGCAGCCCGCGAGGAGAAGGGCAGCGAAAACGGCTCTCAAGGCTTGCCGAACTTGCGCACGGCCTCGGCCAGCACTTCGCTTTCCGGGTTCTTGCGCACGGCCTCGAGCAGAAGGCTCCGGGCTTCGTCCCTGCGGCCCAGGGACCACAGTACCTCGCCGAGGTGGGCGGCGATCTCGGGGTCGGCCTTCAAGCCGTAGGCGCGTTCCAGCGTCTTGAGGGCGTCGGCGGACTTGCCCTGGCGGTAGAGCACCCACCCCAGGCTGTCCATGATGAAAGGATCATTGGGGGCCAGGCTCGTCGCCTTGGAGATCAGTTCGTAGGCTTCGCCCAGGCGCACGTTTCGGTCGGCCCAGGAGTAGCCCAGGGCGTTGAGGCCGTGGGCGTGGTCGGGCTTGATTTCCAGCAGGCGCTGCAAGCGGGCTTCGAGGATGTCGAATTTGCCCAGGCGTTCCGCCAACAGGGCCGAGTCGTAAAGCAGGTCGGTGTCGTCGGGTGCCTTGTGCAGGGCGGCGTTGAGCAGGGCGAAGGCGTCGTCGGTCCGCTTGGCCTCCCGCAGCAGATGGGCCTCGGCCAGCAGGAGCTGAGTCTTTTCCTCCGGCGTGCGGCCGGTGGTCTCGCGCACCAGTTGGCGTGCCTCTTCCAGTTTCCCCTTGCCCGCGAGGATCTGGGCTGCCCGGGCGCGGGCCGGAACGTGCTGCTCGCCCGAATCCACCTGGCGGTAGTGGGCGAGGGCGGCGTCCAGGTTACGGGCTTCCTCTTCGATCTGCCCCAGGAAAAAGCGTACCGTGGCCTTGTCCTTGAAATCGCCGCTCAGCAGCTTTTCCAGTTGCGCCTTGCCCGTAACCGGGTCGTTCGCCTGCAGGGCGAGCATGGCCACCGGGTAGATGATTTCCGGATTGTCGGGGAAATCCTTCAACAGGCGGTCGAAGTGGCCGCGGGATTCGTCGTAGCGTTTCTCCGCGATGAGCAGGCGGGCCAAGGCCAGCCGGGCGTCCTTGGCCCCCGCGTTGCTGCCCACGAAGTCGCGCAGGAGGGCGGTCGCCTCGCCCTGGGACTGGCGCGCCAGCAACTGGGCGCGCAGAAGGGCCGCGGCTTCCCAGTCGGGGCGCAGTTCCAGGGAACGGGCCGATTCGCTCAGCGCCCGGGGATGATCCCCCGCGTTGGCAGCGGCGGTGGCCATGGCCAGATGGGCCTCGGCAATGCCCTCGTAGGGTTTGGCCACGGCGTCGATCAGGCGCTGGACGGCCTGCTTGTCGGCGTGCCTGCCCAGGAGGCGGTTGAGGCGCAGGAGGTGGTCGGGCAGACTGGCTTTGTCCTTCTCCAGGAGGGCGGCGATTTCCGGCGCCAGATCCTCGATGCGGTTGAGCATGACGAGGGCCGTCGACGCCGACTGGCGGGCGCGCTGGGAATCGGGTTCGATCTGGGTCCACAGCCGCGCCAGTTCGAGGGCGACTTCGCCCTGGCGGGCGACCAGGGCCACTTCTGTCGCCCGGGCGACCACCTGGGGGTCCCGGGTCCGCCTGGCCAGGTCGGCGTAGGCACCGACGCCGATGTCCAATTGGCCGCGTTGCAGGGCAAATTCGGCGATCAGGACCTGAAAGACCGTTCGCCCGTAGAAATCCGCATCGCTCTCGCGCATCTCCACCGCGGGGGCGGCCGGTGGCGCGCGCTTGGGCGCAGGTTTCGCGGCTTCAGCGGCCAGGCAGCAATTGACGGAACAAGCCAGAAGAAGGGCGGCGGCAAGGGAACGGGGCATGGGGGTGGTCTTTCGGCAGAACGGTCGGGGTGCGGGCACCGCGGCGCGGCATACAATGACCCCAGCCGCGATGGTATTGGGGAATGAGAGGGGGAACAAGATGCCGGAATTGCCGGAAGTCGAGGTTTGTCGCCAGGGGCTGCATCCCCGTCTGGTCGGGCAGCGCATCCGGCGGGCGACGATTCGCTTCTGGCAACTGCGTTCTGCCATTCCCGCCGCCCTGCCGGACAAGCTCGCCGACGCCGAGATCGCCGCCCTCGAACGGCGCGGGAAGTACCTGCTGTTCGACTGCCGCCGCACCGGCGGGCGCGGCTGGCTGATCGTCCATCTGGGCATGACCGGCAGCCTGCGCCTGCTTGGCCCGGAGGTGCCCGCGGGGCGGCACGACCATGTGGATCTGGAACTGGACGGCGCCTTGCTGCGTTACCACGATCCACGCCGTTTCGGCCTGCTGGCCTGGCACGAGGGGGATGATCCCGGCAGCGACCCTCTGCTGGCCTCTCTGGGAATCGAGCCGCTGGGCGAGGCATTCGACGGGGCCTGGCTCCACGCCGCGACCCGGGGACGGCGCGGGCCGATCAAGAGCTTTCTCATGGAGGCCCACCAGATCGTCGGTGTCGGCAACATCTATGCGGCGGAGAGTCTGTTCCGGGCCGGCATCCGGCCGGACCGGGCCGCCGGGGGGCTGGGGAAGGACGCCTGTCGGCGTCTGGCCGATGCCGTGCGTCAGACCCTGAACGAGGCCATCGCCGCCGGCGGGAGCAGTATCCGCGACTACGTCCATCACGACGGCGGCACCGGATGGTTCCAGATCGCCTGCGCCGTCTACGGCAGGGCCGGAGAACCCTGTCGCCGCTGCGGGGGAACCGTGGGGCGCCTGCGCCAAGGCGGGCGGACCACCTTCTTCTGTCCCGGCTGTCAGCGGTAGCGCCCGGTGGCGCACGAATGCCCCCGCGCGGCATGGGTGGGAGCGTCGTGCCCTTCGGGTGGCGCACAGACGCCACGGAGCGGCGTTTCCAGCCGCTGCGGATGCCTTCAACATGTTGAAGAAGCGGGGTTTTGTGCTAGATTGACCGTCTTGACATCGAAATGATGGAGACCCCCATGTCCCTCGGTCATCAGTTCGCCGCCTACAGCGAGTGGCGATCCGCGCTCTCCGCCTGCATCGGCGAATTTCAGGAGTGGCTCGCAGAGAACGAGCTTTCCGACGCCCAGACCGACCTACGCCTCACCCAGCTGCTCGACCGCTTGCGGGAGGACCGGCTCAACGTCGCCTTCGTCGCCGAGTTTTCCCGCGGCAAGTCGGAGCTGATCAACGCCATTTTCTTCGCCGACTACGGCAACCGCATGCTGCCCTCTTCGGCCGGGCGCACCACCATGTGCCCCACCGAACTTCTCTACGACGCGGCGCGTCCCCCCCGCATCGAACTGCTGCCCATCCAGACCCGGGGCGCCACGGCGAGCGTCGGCGAATACAAGAAATTTCCCGACGAGTGGCATTGGGTCACCCTCGATGTCGAGTCTCCGGAAGCCATGCAGGAAGCCCTGAAGCACGTCAGCGAGACCGTCCGGGTTCTGCCCCAGGAGGCCGGGCGGCTGGGCTTCCAGGTCGGCGACAATGATGCCGACGCCTATCGGGTGGGCGAGGACGGTCAGGTCGAAATTCCCCGCTGGCGCCACGCGGTGATCAACTTCCCCCACCCCCTGCTGAAGGAAGGTCTGGTCATCCTGGATACCCCCGGTCTCAACGCCATCGGGGCGGAACCGGAACTGACCCTCTCGCTGCTCCCCAACGCCCACGCCGTCCTGTTCATCCTGGCGGCCGACACCGGGGTGACCCAGTCCGACCTCACCATCTGGAAGGAGCACATCGGCGAAGGCGGCGCGGCGCGGCGTGGCCGCATGGTGGTGCTGAACAAGATCGACGGCCTGTGGGACGAGTTGAAGACCGGTGAGGAAATCGAGGCCGAAATCCGCAAGCAGGTCGATTCCTGCGCCTCGATCCTGAACCTTCCGCCACGGCAGGTCTTCCCGGTTTCCGCCCAGAAGGGCCTGGTGGCCAAGATCAACGGCGAGGCGGAGCTGCTCACCCGCAGTCGCCTGCCGTTGCTCGAATCCGCCCTTTCCGAGGAACTCATCCCCGCCAAGCAGGACATCGTGCGGGACAACACCGAGACCGAATTCGGCGAGGTGCACCGGCGCGTGCGGGGCCTGCTGGAATCCCGTCTGGCCGGCCTGCGCGAACAACTGACCGAATTGAACGAATTGCGCGGCAAGAACAAGGGCGTGGTCGAGTACATGATGGGCAAGGTGCGGGCCGAGAAAGACGAATTTGAAGCCGGCCTGCAGCGCTACTACGCCGTGCGCAGCGTTTTCTCGACCCTGACCAACCGGCTGTTCAGCCACCTCGGCATCGACGCCCTCAAGCAGCTCACCCGGGAAACCCGGGAATCCATGGACAGCGCCAGTTTCTCCAAGACCCTCACCGATTCCATGGGCCACTTCTTCTCCGAATCCCGTGGCGCCCTGCAAAAGTCGAGTGGCGAGGTGGAGGAAATCCTCTCCATGATGGATGCCATCTACAAGAAATTCTCGGTGGAGCACGGCCTCAAGCTCGGTGCGCCGACGCCTTTCTCGCTGCTGCGCTACCTGAAGGAAATCGACCGCCTGGAGCAATGGTGCAAGACCCACCTGGCCACCATGGTCAATCTTCTGACCCACGAAAAGCGCAACATCATCCACAAGTTCTTCGACGAGGTGGCGGTGCTCGTGCGGCGCGCCTTCGAACACGCCAATCGGGACGCCGAACTGTGGCTCAAGGCCATTATGGCTCCCATGGAAACCCAGGTGCGGGAGCACCAGATCCAGTTGAAGCGCCGCCTGGAAAGCATCAAGCGCATCCACCAGGCCACCGATACCCTGGAAGACCGCATCGGCGAACTGGATAGCGTCGAGGCCTCGCTCCTGCAGCAAATCCAGGGGCTGGAAACGATCGCCACAGGCCTGCGCCAGTTGCTTGCCCCGACTCAGGCAGCGCTACGGGCGGCCTGAGCACTTTCCTCGCGCCAAAGAAAAACCCGCGCTTGGCGCGGGTTTTTTTGCATGGGCGCCGTAGCGGCAAGATTCAGGGCCGCTTGTTGCCGGTGAGCTTCTCGTACTTGACCCAGAGTTGATCCTCGCTTTCGGCCTTTTCAGGATTCTTGGGGATGCAATCCACCGGACAGACCTGGACGCACTGGGGCTCGTCGTAGTGGCCGACGCATTCGGTGCACTTGCCGGGGTCGATCTCGTAAATTTCCGCTCCCTGCGAAATGGCTTCGTTCGGGCATTCGGGCTCGCAAACGTCGCAATTGATGCATTCGTCGGTAATCATCAGGGCCATGGCCGTCTTTCCTCTCTCATTGAACTGAATTGCTTGCCCGCAGGCGCTGTTCGACGCAGGGCTGGACGAACTTGCCCACGTCGCCACCCAGGCGCGCGATTTCCCGCACCATGGTCGCCGAAATGAACATGTACTGCTCGCCCGGGGTCAGAAACACTGTTTCGACTTCCGGATAGAGGCTGCGGTTCATTCCCGCCATCTGGAATTCGTACTCGAAGTCGGACACCGCCCGCAGGCCGCGGACGATGACCTTGGCGCCGCGTTCATGGACGAAGTTCATGAGCAGCGTATTGAAGCCGACGATGTCCACGTTGGGGACATCGGCGAGAATTTCCCGGGCCATGCTCACACGGTCGGCGAGGGCGAAGTGGGGGCGCTTGGCCGGGCTCTCGGCGATGGCCAGGACCACCCGTTCGAAAAGCAGCGCGGCACGGCGCACGAGATCCTCGTGACCCCGCGTCATGGGGTCGAAGGTGCCAGGGTAAATGGCGATTCTATGGTCGAGCATTCAGGCGGGCTCCCGCCGCAAAAGGTGGTAATGGACTTCCCCCGCCCGGCCCCGGCGTGTCGTCGTCCAGGGGCCCAGCGAGTCGATGGCGTATTCGGCTTCGACGTAGAGCGCTGCGTCTTCCCGGGCCAGGCGGTCCAGGTGGGGGACCAGTCGGTCGATCCATCCGTGCCGATAGGGCGGGTCGAGGAGGATCAGGTCGAAGCGCGATGCCGTCGAGGCGGCGTATTGTAGCGCATCCCCGCGCAGCAACTCTACCCGCGCCGCGCCTCCAAGAAGCGCCGCGTTGGTCTTGAGCGCCGCAAAAACCTTTGCGTTCTGCTCGACCAGGGTCACCCGGCTGGCCCCCCGGGAGGCGGCCTCGAAGCCCAGGGCACCGCTGCCTGCGAAGAGGTCGAGGCAGGCCTGGTCGGTGAGATCCTGGCCCAGCCAGTTGAACAGGGTTTCGCGCACCCGGTCGGGGGTGGGGCGCAGACCTTCACTGTCCGGAAAGCGCAGCAGGCGGCGGCGCCAGTCGCCCCCGACGATGCGGACCGTGTTCACCCGTGCCCCTGTGCAGACTCTCAGTCAGCCGCCACCGTCACCGTCACCAGACTCTCGATGCGGACGTGGCGGGCGAAGGCGCGGCGCACGTCTGCGGCGCTCACCGCGGCGATCTTCTCCTGGTAGCGATCCAGGTAGTCCAGGGGCAGGCCGTAGAAGCCGATGTTGGCGACGTTGTCGAGAATCTTCTTGTTGCTGTCCAGGCGCAGGGGGAAGCTGCCGGTGAGATTGGCCTTGGCGGCTTCCAGCTCCTGGGCCGTGGGGCCTTCGGCGAGGAAGGCCTTGAGTACGTCGAGGCTCACGGCAAGGGCGTCCCTGGCCTGGGAGCGCTTGGTTTGCAGGCCGATTTGAAAGGGACCGGCCTGCTTCAGGGGCGCGAAGTAGCTATAGACGCTGTAGGCGTAGCCCCGCTTGTCGCGCACTTCCTTCATCAGGCGGGAGACGAAGCCGCCGCCGCCCAGGGTGTAATTGCCCACCAGCAGCGGGAAGAAGTCCGGATTGCCGCGCTCCACGGTGGGCAGGCCGACCATGATGTGGGCCTGGGCGGCGGGATGGGCGACGTCGTCACGTCCGCCCTTGGGCGACGAGGGCGGGGCGGGCAGGGCAGCGACGGCTCCTGCCGGCAGGCCGGCCACGAGGGCTTCGGCGATCGTCTCCGCTTCGGCCCGGGAAAGATCGCCCACCAGGGTGACGCTGGCGTTCCTGGCCGTGTAGTGGCTCCGGTAGAAGCTCAGCACTTCGTCGCGGCTCAGCGCGGCGACGCTCTCCGGGGACGACTGGCGGCCGTAGGGGTGATCGGGGTAGAGCGCTTTCCAGAAGGCGCGGCCGCCGATGGCGTCGGGGCGGGTGAGAGCGTCCTTGAGGCTGGTGACGGTGCGGGCCTGTTCGCGCTGGAAGATGGCAGCATCGTAGCGGGGGGCGGTCAGCACGGCGCGCATGACTTCCAGCGCCGGGCCGCGCTTGTCGCTCGCCGCCAGGGTGCGCAGGGCCACCGAGGCCCTGTCCGTGTCGGCGCCGCCGGAGAGCACGGCACCCACGTCCGCCAGGCGGTCGGCAAGGGCGTTTTCGTCCAGGTCAC
The DNA here is from genome assembly GCA_016720065.1 of Betaproteobacteria bacterium. Lineage (NCBI taxonomy): Bacteria > Pseudomonadati > Pseudomonadota > Betaproteobacteria > Betaproteobacteria bacterium. The sequence goes on from JADJXY010000001.1 coordinate 213,461, forward strand.
CGGCGCCCAGATCCAGGAGGGCGCGGGTCAGCGCCGCGGTGCCCGACTTGCCCTGGGGATCGAACATGGAGCCGGCGGCGAAATCCACCTGCACGTCGAGGATGGGCAGACCCCGGCTGGCGACGTAGAACACTCGTGCGCCGGAGGGGGACACCCAGTGCTCGATGGCGACGCCGGCCCGGGCCAGGGGGGCGCAGGCAAGGACGGCGAGGGCGGTGAAGGCGAGAATGAGACGTTTCATCGGGGCGTTCTCAGTGACGGGTGGCGACGCCGGCGCGGCGCGGCTTGCCGTCCAGGGGTTGGGGGTCGAGGACGCCGATGGTGAGGCTGTCGTCGTTGAAGTATTTTTTCGCCACCGCCTGGACGTCCGCGGCGGTGACCGCCTGGAGCTTTTCCAGGATGCGTCCCACGTCACGGTAAGAGAGGCCGGTGACTTCGAACTGGCCGATTTCCATGGCCTGGGCGAAGACGGAATCGAGCTTGTAGGTCTGGCTGGCGACGATCTGGGCCCGGGCGCGCTTCAGCTCGGACTCGTCTACGCCGTCCTTCTGGATGCGGGCGATCTCGGCCCGCAGGGCCCCTTCCAGATCGGCCACCGTGTGCCCTTCCGAGGGGCTGCCGTGCAGGTAGAACATGCCGGGGCCGCGGGCGGTGGAGTCGTACTCGACGCCGGCCGACACGGCGACCTTGTCTTCCCGCACCAGTTTCTTGCCGAAGCGCGCCGCGGCGTGGCCGTCGAGGACGGCCCCCAGCATTTCCAGGGCGTAGGGGTCGCTGTCCCGGACGACGTCCCGCAGAACGGGCGCCTTGTAGCCCATGAGCAGCACCGGCAGCTCGGCAGGGCCCTTGACCGTGAGGCGGCGGACTCCCTCCTGCAGGGGCTCGGTCTGGGGCCGGCGGACGGGCAGGGGCCGGCCTTCCAGTGCGCCAAAGTGCTTTTCCGCCAAGGCGAAGACCGCCTGATGATCCACGTCTCCCGCCACGACGACGGTGGCGTTGTTGGGCAGGTACCAGATGTCGTACCAGGCGCGGGCGTCGGCGGCGGTCATCGACTCCAGGTCGCTCATCCAGCCGATGATGGGGCGGCGGTAGGGATGGGCCTGGTAGGCCACCGCGTTCATCTGCTCGAAGAGTTTGGACTGAGGGTTGTCGTCGGTGCGCATGCGTCGCTCCTCCATGACCACCTTGATCTCCTGTTCGAATTCCTTGGCGTCCACGTTTAGGTGGCGCATGCGGTCCGCTTCCAGGGCCATCATTTGCGGCAGTTTCTCCTTGGGTACCTGCTGGAAGTAGGCGGTGTAGTCGCGGCTGGTGAAGGCATTGTCGCGGCCGCCCGCGGCGGCCACCAGCCGATTGAATTCGCCCGGTCCGACGCTGGGGGTGCCCTTGAACATCATGTGTTCGAGGACGTGGGCGACGCCCGAGTTGCCGTCGACCTCGTCCATGCTGCCCACGCGGTACCAGACCATCTGCACCGCCGTCGGGGCGCGCCGGTCCTCCTTGACGATGACCTTGAGCCCGTTCTTGAGCGTGGTTTCGAAGGGGTTGGGCAGGGCCGGGGTGGCCAGCAGGGGGAGGAAGAGGGCGGCGAGGAGCCGGGGCAGCTGGCGACGGGGGGTGCCGCGGCGGTCGGGGGCGTGCAGGTCCATGGGGTGGGGGGCTTTCTGCTAGAATGGCATACCGTTTGCGTGCGGCATCTTAAAGGCTTGCCGCCGCGCTGTCAGTAGCGCTTCAGACCCCAATCTCCATGTTCAGTTTCTTCAAGAAGTCCGGCGAGCCGGATCAGCCGGCCGCCGAGGCTGCGCCTTCCTGGCGCGAGCGGCTTTTCCGCGGCCTCTCCCGCACCCGCGCCCAGTGGGGCGGCAAGCTCAAGTCGCTCTTCTCCCGCGGCAAGGTGGACGACGAGCTGCTGGAGGAACTGGAGACCCTGTTGCTCACCTCGGACGTGGGCATCGAAGCGACCCAGCACCTGCTCGACGCCTTGAAGGCCCGCGCCAAGCGCGACAAGCTGGAAACCCCCGAGGCCATCCAGAAGGCCCTGGCGGATGCCCTGGCGGAAACCCTCGCGCCCCTGGAAGCGCCGCTGGTCATTGCCGGCCACAAGCCCTACGTCATCATGATCGCCGGGGTAAACGGGGCGGGCAAGACCACCTCTATCGGCAAGCTGGCCAGGTATTTCCAGGGCCAGGGCAAGAGCGTCCTGCTCGCCGCCGGCGACACCTTCCGGGCGGCGGCCCGGGAGCAACTCCAGACCTGGGGAGAGCGCAACGGCGTCACCGTCATCGCCCAGGAAGGCGGCGATCCGGCCGCGGTCATCTTCGACGCCATCGCCGCCGCCAAGGCCCGCGGCATCGATGTCGTCCTGGCCGACACCGCCGGCCGCCTGCCGACCCAGCTTCATCTCATGGAGGAAATCGCCAAGGTGCGCCGGGTCATCAGGAAGGTCGAGCCCGACGGTCCCCACGAAACCCTGCTGGTGCTCGATGCCAATATCGGCCAGAACGGCCTGGCCCAGGTGCGGGCCTTCGACAAGGCCATCCACGTCACCGGCCTGGTGGTCACCAAACTCGACGGTACGGCCAAGGGCGGGGTACTGGCCGCCATCGCCCGGCAGTGCCCGAAGCCGGTGCGCTTCATCGGCGTGGGCGAAGGGATCGACGACCTGCGTCCCTTCGTCGCCCGGGATTTCGTCGACGCCCTGTTCGAATGATCGCCGCCTCCGGCCTCACCAAGCGCTACCCGGGCGGCTTCGAGGCCCTGCGGGATGTGAGCTTCGAAGTGTCGGTCGGCGAAATGGTCTTCATCACCGGCCACTCCGGGGCGGGAAAATCGACCCTGGTCAAGCTGGTGGCGGCCATCGAGCGGCCCACCTCGGGGAGCCTGGTGGTCAATGGCCAAAACCTCGCCGCTCTCCGCAAGAGTGCCCTGCCCTACCTGCGTCGCCACTTCGGCCTGGTGTTCCAGGATCAGAAACTGCTCTTTGACCGCAGTGTCCTGGAAAACGTCCTCCTGCCCCTGGAGATCGTCGGGCTGCCGCGGCGGGAGGCCGTGCGCCGTGCCCAGGCCGCCCTGGACAAGGTGGGGCTGCTGGCCCGGGAAAAGGCCCGCCCCATCGCGCTTTCCGGCGGCGAACAGCAGCGCCTCGCCATCGCCCGGGCCGTGGTCAATCGGCCTACGGTGCTGCTGGCCGATGAACCCACGGGCAATCTGGACGCCGCCTCGGCTCTGGAGGTGCTGGAAATTTTCGAGTCCTTCCACCAGGTCGGCGTGACCGTCGTCGTCGCCACCCACGACCCCCAGTGGATCGAGCGCTATCGCCCCCATGTGCTGTGCCTGGACCACGGGAGGCTCGCCGCGTGAGCGCCTGGTTCTCCCAGCACCGGGCGGCCTTCGTCCGCGCCCTGCGGCGCCTGGTCGGCTCGCCCTTGAACACCGTCCTCTCTCTGCTGGCCATCGGCATTGCCCTGACGCTGCCCGGTGCCGGTTTCGTTCTCCTGGAAAATTTGCGCGACCTCGGCCGCAGCGTTTCCGGCGCGCCCCAGATCAGCGTTTTCATGGCCCTGGACGCGAGCCGCAAGGAAAGTGCCGAAATCGAAGCCCGCCTGCGGCAGAAGTTGGGCACCGCCTGGCGCTTCGTTCCCCGGGAAGAGGCCCTGAAGCGGCTTCAGGCCCGCGAAGGCATGGCCGAGATCGTCGCCAGCCTGCCCCGCAACCCCTTGCCCGACGCCTTCATCGTCGAACCCCAGGGCGCTTCTCCGGAAGAACTCGAATCCCTGCGCCGCAGCTTCGCCGAGTGGCCCCGGGTGGCCCACGTCCAGCTCGATTCCGCCTGGATCAGGCGTTTCGATGCCTTCCTGCGCCTCGGGCGCCTGGCCGTCACCCTGCTTGCTGCGGTTTTTGCCGCTGGCCTGGTGGCGGTCACCTTCAACACCATCCGCCTGCAAGTGCTCTCCCAGGCGGCGGAAATCGAGGTGGCGCGCCTGATCGGCGCCACCGACGCCTTCATTCGTCGGCCCTTCCAGTATTTCGGCGCGCTGCAGGGGCTGCTGGGGGGCCTGCTGGCCTATGGCCTGGTGGCCGCCGGCCTGGGTCTTCTCGCCGCGCCGGCGGGGGAATTGGCCAGCCTCTACGGTGGCGCCTTCGTGCTGCGCGGCCCCGGCCTTGCGGCCGCCGCGGCCCTGGCGGCCTCCGGTGCTTTCCTCGGCTGGCTCGGCGCCCAGCTTTCGGTCAGCCTGTCGCTGCGCAGGTTTGGCTAGCCGCCGCGATTTCCTCCGCACCCTGGGCGCCGCCGCCGTGGCGGGCTGCGCCCCCGCCGTTCCGCCCCTGCCGCCGGGGGAACTCCTCGGCATGTCCCACGCCCTGGGCCATCGCCTGCGCGATGGGGGCTTTCCGCCGGCGGAAGAAACCCGATCGGTCGGCGTCCTCGTCGTCGGCGGCGGGGTTTCCGGGCTTTCCGCGGCCTGGAAGCTCGACAAGGCCGGCCTGGACGATTTTCTCGTCCTGGAAATGGAAAGCGAGGCGGGAGGGAATTCCCGGGCCGGAAGCAGCCCCCTGGTCGCCTACCCCTGGGGTGCCCACTACTTGCCGCTCCCGACGCAGGAGTCCCGCGCGGTGCGCGAACTGCTGGCCGAAATCGGCACCCTGCAAGGCGATGCGGCCGCGCCAAGCCCCGTCTACGACGAGAATCGCCTGTGCGCCACGCCCCAGGAGCGGGTCTTCCGGGACGGCCTGTGGCAGGAGGGTCTCCTGCCCCACCTGGGCGTCTCGGCCGAGGAGCGCGCCCAGCAGCGCCGCTTCCAGCAGGCCATGGAAGGACTCAAGCAGGCCCGGGGCCGCGACGGCAGGCGGGCCTTCGCCATCCCCATGGAGCTCTCCAGCCGCGACCCGCAGTGGCTCGTTCTGGACCGCATCCCTTTCTCCCGCTGGCTCGACGAACAGGGCTTCACCGCCCCCACCCTGCGCTGGCTCGCCGACTATGCCTGCCGCGACGACTACGGCCTGCGCAGCGCCCAGACCTCCGCCTGGGCAGGCCTGCATTACTTCGCCTGCCGCACTGGCCGCGCCGCCAACGCCACCGGCGACACCGTTCTGACCGGCCCGGACGGCAACGGCTGGCTGCTGCGGGGCCTCGCCCGGCGGGCCGAAGGGCGAGTCCTGACGGGCGCCCTGGTCTGGCGCATCGAGGAAGGCCGCCAGTCGGTGACGGTGGACTGCTGGGTGCCCGCCGAGGGCAGGAGCCGCCGCTACGTCGCCCGGCAGGTGGTATGGGCGGCTCCCCTTTTTCTCCTTCCCCGGGTATGGCGCGGCCTCCCGGCTCCCCTCGCGGCGGCAGCCCGGAACGGCGACTACGCCCCCTGGCTGGTGGCCAACCTGCACCTGGCGGATTTCCCCGAAGAACGCCACGGCGCGCCGACGGCCTGGGACAACGTGCTCTACGAGGGCCAGGGCCTGGGCTATATCGTCGCCACCCACCAGCTCATCCGCCGCCGTCTGCCGGGCACCGTGTTCACGTATTACCGCGATTTCAGCGACCTGGAGCCGGCCGCCGCCCGCCGCCTGCTGCTGGACACCTCCCGGGAATCCTGGGCCGATGGCATCCTCGCCGAACTGGAGCGGGTCCATCCCGACCTCCGCCGCCACACCACCCGGCTCGACGTCTTCCGCCACGGCCACGCCATGCGCCGCCCCATCCCCGGATCGCTGTGGGGTGCCGGCCGCCCGGCACTGGCCGCGTGGTCGTCGCCCCGGGTGAAGCTCGCCCACGCCGACCTCTCCGGCTTCTCGCTCTTCGAAGAGGCCCAATACCGGGGCATTCTGGCGGCCGAACGGGTACTGCGCACGGAGGGGCGGCGCTTTTCAAGTTCCCTTTGAGGGCTGGAAGGCGCGGCAGGTACAAGCAAATCGGCGGGTCGATTGACCGAGTTGCGCGATTCGTTCAGCATGACCAGATCGGACTGCGGAGAGCCTTTTCATGCTGACATTGACTGCAAACGAGGCCAGGAATCGCTTTGGCGAATTGCTCGACCGCGTGCAGCGGGAACCCGTCCAGGTGACTCGCCGCAATCGGGTGGTGGCGATGTTGGTCTCGCCGGAAGACTATGGGGCCATGCGCGATTTCTATGCTGGGCGTTTGGGCCGGATCCTGGCACAGACGGCCGGTGAAGCGGCTGCCAGGGGGCTCAACGAAGTGGAACTGGAAAAATTGCTGGGCGATGAAAGTTGAGCTGCGGTTGTCGACAGCACGAAATTCATCGGCACAGCCTTTACGGCATTGGTGCACCGCTGTCGATCCTCGCGATTCAGTTGGGGCAGACAAGTTCGGCTGGGAGCAGGCCGGCTGATCCCAGCGCTCAGCCGACTTCCGACAACCTTCTCGATTCCTTGGGGTCGCGGAACACCAGCGGTGCCGTGATGCGCTGGGCGTCGGGCAGTTGGGCCCGGGCGACGGCGGCTTCGATCATGGCGTGGTGGGGGGATTTGCTGCACACCGGATCGGCGGCGTTGGGATCCTGGGAGAGCATGTAGGCCTGGCAGCGGCAACCGCCCAGGTCTTTTTCCTTCTCGGGGCAGCTCTGGCAGGGCTCCTTCATCCAGCCGGTACCGCGGTAGCGGTTGAAGCCTTCGGATTCGTACCAGATTTCCCGGATGCCCATGTCACGCACGTTGGGAAACTTGAGTCCGGGCAGCATGGCGGCAGTGTGGCAGGGCACGGCGGTGCCATCGGGGGTGACGGTGAGGAAGACGCTGCCCCAGCCGTTCATGCACTTCTTGGGGCGGGTTTCGTAATAGTCGGGGACGACAAAGAAGATGCGAATCCTGTCCCCCAGCTTCTGCCGGTACTCGTTGGTGATGCGCTCGGCCCGCTCCAGTTGCTCCCGGGACGGGAGCAGGTGGTCCCGATTGACCTCGGCCCAGGAGTAGTACTGGCTGTTGGCCAGTTCCAGGTACTCGGCGCCCAGGTCGACGGCCATCTGGATGATTTCGCCGATGTAGTCGATGTTCATGCGGTGGATGACGCAATTGAGCACCATGGGCCAGCCGTTGGACTTGATCAGGTGGGCGACCCGCTGCTTCAGTTCGAAGGTGCGGGTGTGGGAGAGGAAATCGTTGAGCTCCCGGGTGGAATCCTGGAAGGAAAGCTGGATGTGGTCGAGGCCGGCTTCCTTGAGCTTGGCGGCCCGGGCGTCGGTGAGGCCCACGCCGGAGGTGAGGAGGTTGGTGTAGAAGCCCAGGCGGTGGGCTTCGGCGACCAGGATTTCGAGATCTTCCCGCAGCATCGGCTCGCCGCCGGAGAAGCCGCACTGCACGCTCCCTGCCGCCCGGGCCTCGCGCAGCACGCGCAGCCAGTCTTCGGTGGACAGCTCGGTTTCCGTGCGGGCGAAATTGACCGGGTTGTAGCAGAACACACAGTGCAGCGGGCAGCGGTAGGTTATTTCCGCCAGCAGCCACAGGGGCGGGCCGACGGGGGGCAGGGATTGGGGGGCGTTCATGATCGTGCTCCCAAGGGGTTTTCAGCCCTCGACCCAGAGTTTCTGGCGGGCGATGGCGAGGAAGGCCAGCACGTCGGCGGCCAGGCCGGCCTGGCCGAAGGTCGTTTCCAGGTCGGCGACGATGGCCGCGACGGGGGTCTGGCCGTCGCAGCGCTTGAGGATTTCGCCGGCGCTCTGGTTGAGCTTGACCATGCCCTCCGGGTAGAGGAGCACCCAGTTGCCCTGGGCCTCCTCCCACTGGAGGCGGAACTTGCGCGAGACGCCCGGGCGGGCGTCGAGTTCGCCGGCGTCGCTCACGCCTTCGGTCCCTTGATGGCCACTTCGCACTGGCTGAGCATGATGGAATCGGCCAGGGCCCAGAGCACGTCGAGCTTGAACTGGAGAATTTCCAGGGCCCGCTCCTGCAGGGCGCGGGACTGGCTGAAATAGTCCAGGGTGAAGCGCAGGCCGTGCTTCACGTCGCGGCGGGCCTGGGTCAGGCGGTTCTTGAAGTATTGCAGGCCTTCCGGCTTGACCCAGGGGTACTGGTCCGGCCAGGTGTCGATGCGCTGCTGGTGGATGTGGGGGGCGAAGAGTTCGGTGAGGCTGGAGGCGATGGCTTCCTGCCAGGGCTGCTGGCGGGCGAAGTTGATGTAGGCGTCCACGGCGAAGCGCGAGGCGGGGGCGACGAAGCGCAGGGAGGTCACGTCCTCCCGGGTGAGGCCGGTGGCGATGCCGAGTTGAATCCAGGCCTCGATGCCGCCGGGATCCTGGACGCCGCCGATCTCGTAGCCATCGTGGTCGAGGATGCGCTGAATCCACTCGCGGCGCACTTCCCGGTCCGGGCAGTTGGCCATGATGGCCGCGTCCTTCACGGGGATGGCGATCTGGTAGTAGAAGCGGTTGGCGACCCAGCCCTGGAGTTGCTTCTGGGTCAGCTTGCCCTCGGCCATCATGACGTGGAAGGGGTGGTAGATGTGGTAGCCGGTACCCTTGTCCCGAAGCTTCCCTTCGAATTCCTCCGGGGACCAGGGGGCGCGGGTGTCATTCAGCATGGCGAGGTGGGTCATAGTTCGATTTCCATTCCGTCGTAAGAAACTTCGATTCCGTGGCGGGTCAGCTCGGCCCGCTCGGGGCTGTCTTCGTTGAGGATGGGATTGGTATTGTTGATATGGATGAGAATCTTGCGCGTCGTGGCCGGCAGGCGGTCGAGCCATTCGATCATGCCGTCGGCGCCGGACTGGGGCAGGTGGCCCATGGCGCGGGAGGTCTTGGTCGAGGCCCCCAGGCGGATCATTTCGTCGTCGGCCCACAGGGTGCCGTCCACCAGGACACAATCGGCGGCCTGCATCGCCGCCCAGACGTGATCTTCCATCTGGCCCAGGCCGGGGGCGTAGAAGAGGCGGCGGCCGCTCTTGGCGTCGGTGATGGTGACGCCGATGTTGTCGCCGGGCTGGGGATGGTCACGGTGGGGCGAATAGGGGGGGGCATTGCTGATCAGCGGCAGGGCGGCGAATTCCAGGCCCCGGATGCCGTCCATGGCGAAGCTGCCGGCCAGCGGAATGTCGTGCCAGTCCAGGTCGCAGTAATGCTCCAGCACCTTGAACAGCGGGTTCCCGGTGCTGAGGTCTTCGCGTACCAGGGAGGTGCACCACAGGGCGTGGGGCTGGCGATGTTCGCGCAGCATATAGAGCCCGGTGGTGTGGTCGATCTGGGCGTCGATGAGGACGATGGCCCGGATGGCGGTGTCGCGCAGGCTGCGGGCCGGCTGCAGGGCGGGGAAGCGCTGCACCTGTTGCAGGACGTCGGGGGAGGCGTTGAACAGCACCCAGTTCTCGCAATCGCCGGAAACGGCGATGGACGACTGGGTGCGGGCGGTGGCCCGGAGGGTGCCCTTGCGCAGGCCGTCGCAGTTGGGGCAGTTGCAGTTCCACTGGGGAAAACCGCCGCCGGCGCCGGCGCCGAGGATGTGAATTCGCATCGTATTTACCTGGGCCGGGGCAAAAGGCCGCGGCCAAGAAAATCGGGACGTCCGGCCGGTTGCGACCGCGACGTCCCGATGTCATCTGTTCTCCGGGCGGCTTCGCCCGTTGCCGGAGATTCCCTCTTCGCAGCCTGCGTAAGCGCTCGCGGGCTGCGCGTCGGGTTGGGCCCGCCGGCCGTCAGGGACGGGCCGGCGGGTGCAAGTACGCTCTTAGCGAGTGGCGATGTACATCGTGATTTCAAAGCCGAAACGCATGTCGCAAGCTGCGGGAGTTTGCCAGACCATGATGAGTCTCCTGTTGGGTTTCACAATTCGGAACCGGCGGTTCCGGACTTTATTGCACCGGAGCGAAGGCCCCGACACGGTTCCCATGGTGCCCGGCGGCGGCTTGATGTGCGTCAAAGAATCCTGGGAGTTCGTCTCGTGATTTTCATGAGGCGTACAGGAGGTGGGGATGCCGTTCGGCCCGCCAGGCGGTTTCGTCGGGCCGGGCCAGGGCGTCCAGGTCGCCGGGCTCGGCCCCCGGGTCGTCGACCCATTCCCGCAGCAGGGGCGAGCCGTTGATGAGGTCGATGGCCAGACGTTCCCGCTCGTACTCGTAGGGAAAGTCACGCCACAGGGGGTACTCCGGGCAGAGGCGCCGCAGGGCCTTGAAGGCCAGGGCCATCAGGCGCCAGGGGCGGAAGGCGGCATGGTCGTAGCGGCCGTCCTCGACGTGGATTTGCAGGCCATGGCACAGCTTGCCGGCGTGCTTGTGGAAGGTGGGCTCGAACCAGCACTGCCGCAGGCGGCAGCCGGCCAGCCAGTCCGGGGCGAGGAGGACCATCTCGGCCGCCAGGGCGCGGGCGTCGAGATCGGGGGCGCCGAAGAGTTCCAGGGGCCGCGTGGTGCCCCGCCCTTCGGAAAGGGTCGTGCCTTCCAGCATCACCGTCCCGGCATACGCCCGGGCCATGAAGAGATTGGCGGCGTTGGGGCTGGGGTTGATCCAGGGACGTTCGCCCAGGGGCCAGCCCCAGCCGGGCGCCAGGTCGGCCTGCCAGCCGCTCATGGGGATGACCCGGTATTCGAGGTCGAGGCGACCCCGGGCGATGAACCAGGCGCCCAGTTCCCCCAGGGTGAGGCCGTGGCGCATGGGGAGCGGGCCGGCGCCGACGAAACTCTCCCAGCCCGGGCGCAGGGTGAGGCCTTCCACCGGCCGGCCCGCCGGGTTGGGGCGATCGAGCACCCACACCGCCTTGCCCCGGGCGGCGGCTTCTTCCAGGACGTAGAGCAGGGTGGTGATGAAGGTGTAGATGCGGCAGCCCAGGTCCTGGAGGTCCACCAGCAGCACATCGAAGCTGTCCATCATGGCGGGGGTCGGGCGGCGCACCTCGCCGTAGAGGCTGAAGACCGGGATGCCCAGCAGCGGGTCGAGAAAATCCGGCGACTCGACCATGTTGTCCTGCTTGTCCCCCCGCAAGCCGTGCTGGGGGCCGAAGGCCGCGCTGAGACGCAGCTCGGGCAAGGCGGCGAGGGCGTCCAGGGCGTGGGTCAGGTCGGCGCTGACCGAGGCGGGGTGGGCCAGAAGGGCGATCCGGCGGCCGGCCAGGGGGCGGCGCAGGGCGGGGTCGGCGAGAAGGCGGTCGAGTCCGAAGGCGGGGGCTGGGGTCATGGGTCAGACGGTGCAGGGTCGGGGCAGACGAGGACGAAGCCCCGGTGGTCATGGAAATCGGGTTGCGGGGCCGGATGGGCGAGGGCCCAGTAGGAGAGGGAGCCGTTCCGGCTTTCCAGCACCGCGCTGAGGCCGAGCCGGAGTGGGCGTTCCCGGGGTAGGGCAGCGGCGGGGATGATGGCCCCCAGGCTCAGCCGCCCTTCGCCATGCAGGGCCAGGAGGGCCGGCGGGGTGCCGGGCGCGAAGTCCGGTTGCCGCTCGCGATAGCGCGTGAAGGCGTAGGCGGCCCAGGAGCCGGACGGAGAAAAGTTGAACTCGCGATAGGCCTCGCCGTCCATCGTTGCGGCGAAGACCTCCAGGCAGGTGTGCTGCCACAGGCCGTCGGCAGGGTGCGCAGGACCGGGGGGCGGAACCCGCAGGGCGGCCAGGTCGCCCGAAAGTTCGAAATCAACCGCGAGATCGCCCGCGTCGTCGAAGGAGGCCGCGCCTTCGACGCGCACCGCGGGCGGGGAGGAGAGGCTGGGGTGGCAGCGGAGCGGATTGAACAGGGCGGACATCGGATCGAACGGCGGGTTCGGCGGGGCAGGCGGTACTTTACCTGTTTGCCCGCCTTTGGGATCATCGTCAGGGATTGAGCGTGGTTGTGGGCCACCCGGAGGGGGTCAAAATAACAATGAATGCATGCAACATACCCGTGGTCCTGGTGGTCGAGCCTTCCCCGTTCAACCGGGATCTGATCTGCGACTGTCTGGCCCAGTTGCCCGATGCCCGCCCAGTGGCCGTGGGCAGCGCGCAGGAGGCCCTCGCCCGCTACCAGGAACTTGCACCGGCCCTGGTGCTGCTCGACACCGCCCTGCCCGACCTGGACGGCCTCGAGGTGGCGCGGCGCATCCGGGCCCGGGAGAAATCCAGCGAAAAAGCCGATCTGCTGGCCTGGACGCCCATCGTCTTCCTGTCTTCGGCGACCGACGACGAGGCCCTGGCGCAGGGCATCATGGCGGGGGGTGACGACTACCTGACCAAGCCCATTTCCGAAATCGTCCTGATGGCCAAGGTACGGGCCATGCTGCGCATCGCCACCATGCGCGAGGCCCTGCGCGATGCCCATCGCCTGCTCACCGAGATGAGCTATGTCGACGGGCTCACCCACATTCCCAACCGGCGTCGCTTCGACGAAGTCCTGGCCAGCGAGTGGCGGCGCGCCATGCGGCAGCACACGCCGGTGGGGGTCATCGTCTGCGACGTCGATTTCTTCAAGCAGTACAACGACCACTACGGCCACCAGGCGGGGGACAGCTGCCTGGAGGCCGTCGCCGGAGCCCTGCACGACTCCCTTTTCCGCATCGAGGACCTGGTGGCCCGCTACGGCGGCGAAGAGTTTGCCGCCGTCCTGCCGGGGGACGACGCCGGGGGAGCCTCTGCGGTCGCGGAGCGCATGCGCCACTCGGTGGAATCCCTGCGCATTCCCCATGTGGGCGGGGTGGCCGGCTTCGTGACCTGCAGCTTCGGGGTCGCCAACGCCCGCCCCGATGCCAGGGGCAGTGCCGCCGATCTGCTGCAAGCGGCGGACGCGGCGCTCTACGCCGCCAAGCGGGCCGGTCGCAACCGCGTCGCCTTGGTCGAGCCCCGCCTGGAGGCAGGCTCGACCGCCCGATGAGCCCATGCGGCACGCAAGGTCACTGACCCGGCGCTCCAGTACCGCGGCGAGGGAAAGCGCCAGAAGGGACTTTCTCCTTCGGGGGCGGGACAAGCGGTTTCTTGGACGCGGCCGTCATTTCGGGTAACTTATCGCCTTGCCGCCCGGAGTGCTCCGTTCCAGGCCGTTCCACCGCTTCTGCGCTCCCCCGATGCGAATTCTCGTTTTCCTCCTCGTCCTCGCCAATCTGCTCTTCTTCGCCTACACGGAGGGCTACTTCGGGCGCCCGGAAAACCCCGACGCCCTGCGCGTCGAGCAGCAGGTGCGGCCCGAGCAGGTGAAGGTGATCTCCCACGGCGTGGCTCCCGTCGAAGGCGGGGCCTCTTCACCCGGATCGGTGCCCGAAGCGGCGTCCGCCCCCCCCGCGGAAGCCCCGACCCTGCCTGCCGGGGCGGCCGAACCAGCCACCATATGTCTGCACTGGAGCGGCATGGCTGCCGTCGAGGCCGACCGGCTTTCCGCCCTGCTGGCGGGAAAGTTCGATGCCTTCCGGCAAAGTCGGCGCCAACTGGTCCCTGATGGTGGAACCTGGTGGGTCTTCATTCCCCCCCAGCCGAGCAAGGCCGACGCCGACCGCAAGGCCGCCGAATTGAAGCGCCTGGGGGTCAGTGACTACTTCGTCATCCAGGAGCAGGGGCCCAATCATCTGGCCATTTCCTTGGGTGTGTTCTCCGCCGAGGCGGGCGCCCAGGGACGGCTTGCCGAACTGCGGGCGCAGGGCGTCAAGAGCGCGCGACACGGCCCGCGTTCCGGCAAGGAAGCCCAGCACAGTCTGGACGCCATCGGCCCGGCCGAGAGCCGCGAGGCCTTGTTGGCGACGGTCGCGGCGGAACTCCCCGAACTCAAATCCCAGGCCTGTCCGTGAGCGCCTTCATCGTCGGTCTCACCGGCGGCATCGGCAGCGGCAAGACGGCGGTGGCTGCGTGTTTCGCGGCTGAGGGAGCGGCGGTTGTCGATACGGACGGCATTGCCCACGAACTCACCGCTCCGGGGGGGGGAGCCATGGCGGCCCTCGTGCAGGCCTTCGGGTCGGCCATCCGGCGGCCGGACGGCGGGCTCGATCGCGCCGCCATGCGCGCCCTGGTCTTTGCCGACCCCGCGGCGCGGGCGCGTCTGGAATCCATCCTGCACCCCCTGATCCGCCAGACAGCCTTCGCCCGCTGCCGGGCGGCAGCTTCGCCCTACGTGATCCTCGCCGTACCGCTCCTGGTGGAGACTGGCGCCTACCGGGATGCCTGTGACCGGGTTCTGGTGGTCGATTGCGACGATGCCCTGCGTATCGCCCGGGTTGGCGCACGCAGTGGCCTGGGGGAGGCCGAGGTGCGGGCGGTGATGGCGGCCCAGGCCACCCGTGAGGCGCGGCTGGCCGTCGCCACCGAGGTGCTGCACAACGACGGTGCGCTGGACCGCTTGGGCCAAAAAGTCGCTCCGCTGCACCGCAAATACCTCGAATTGGCTGCCGCAAAACTTCAAGCAGCCTGTTGAGATTTTGCTGCAAATGGCTCAGAATTCAGGCATTTTCGCGAATTTGTCGGACGGCGCCAGCCCGTGATCACCTACGAGTACCCCTTCAACGAGCGCATTCGCACCCTCCTGCGCCTGGAAGACCTGTTCGACAAGACCCTCTATTTTGCGCAATTGGATGGGGCGCAGGAACACCATGTCGCCTTGGTGACCCTGTTCGAAATCCTGGAAGTGGCAGGCCGCGCCGACCTCAAGATGGATCTCATTCAAGAGCTCGAACGCCAGCGGCAAACGCTGCTCGCCTACCGCAATAACCCGGAAATCTCTGAAGAAGCCCTTTCCGGGGCGCTCTACGAAATCGAGCAGTCCTCCGCTGCCCTGCTCGCCATGACCGGCAAGATCGGGCAGTACCTGCGCGAGAACGAGTGGCTCATGGGCATCAAGAGCCGGGCGGCGATTCCCGGCGGCGTGTGCGAATTCGACCTGCCTTCCTACCACTGGTGGCTGCATCGCTCGGGCGCCCAGCGGCAGGACACCCTGGCCGCCTGGACCAACCCGCTGTTGCCCCTGCGGGATGCGCTGGCGATCGTGCTGCGGCTGTTGCGCTCCAGCGGCCGGCCCAAGGCCTATACCGCCGGTGCCGGGCAATTTCAGCTCAACCTGGGGGGCAGCGCGGCCCAGATGGTGCGTATCGCCGTCGCTCAGGTCGATGCCGCGGTTCCCGAGGTCAGCGCCAACAAGTACGCCCTCAACGTCCGTTTCACCAACCCGCCCAACAGCGATGCGCGCAGCAAGATGTGCGACCGGGACGTGGACTTCGAGCTGACCTTCTGCAATCTTTGAGCCGCAGGTTGCCATGACGCGCAAGGTCCGTTGCCCCCAGTGCGGGGACGAAGCCCTGTGGGGGCCGGAGAATCCCTGGCGCCCTTTTTGTAGCGAGCGCTGCAAGGCCATCGATCTGGGCTGCTGGGCTTCCGACAGTTATCGCATCGCGGTGGCCGAGGAGGATGCCGGTGGCGAAGGCACTCCCGAGAACCCGGCACGGGCCGGCGGCTGATACCGGCTCTGTCCTGCCAGCCTTGGGCGGCGGGGCCCTACCAGCCGCGCATCAGGGCGATGCCGTGGGCTCCCCGGGACTGCGCCGTGGCGAGATGTTCAAGACGAAGGCCCCCCAGGGCGAACACCGGTATCTCGGTTTGCGCCACCAGCACGGTGAAGGCGTCCCAGCCCAGGCCCGCCTGATCCGGATGGGTGGGCGTGGGCAGAACCGGCCCGAGAAGCGCGTAATCCAGGCCGAGCGCGGCTGCCTGCCGCAGTTCTTCGCCGTTGTGGCAGGAAGCCCCGACCAGGGGAAAATTCGGCCGTTGCGAGGTGCGGCGCAGGCGGTCTGCCGGCAGGTGCAAGCCTGCGTGTAGCCGCGCTGCCAGGGTGGGATCGTCGTTGATGACCACGGCCAGGCCGCGGCTGCGGGCCATTTCCACAACGCTCTGGGCAAACCAGGCGCGGGGGCCTTCGGGCAAGGATTTCTCGCGCACCTGGATGAGGCCGACGCCCCGGCTGGCGGCGCTCTCCAGGCGCGCCAGTTCCCCGTCCTCGCCGATTTCGGAGCAGTGGGTAATGCCCATGACGGTGGGCAGGGCCAGGGCATCGAGGATGGGGCCATTGGCCGGAAGCACCGGCGCGACCGGGATCGGCTCGCAGCGTTTCAGCCAGGCGACGGCGCTGTGCTCCACCGGGGCGGTGACGCCGATCTCTCCCTCCCAGGCGGTGACGCGCCAGAAATGGATGCGCACCGTCGCATGGGGATAGACGAAACGGCGGGTGAGCCAGGGCGTGGCGGTCTGCACGGCGATGCCCAGTTCTTCCTGCAGTTCCCGCACCAGCGCGGCGTGGACGCTTTCGCCGGCTTCGACCTTGCCGCCGGGAAATTCCCAGTAGCCGGCATAGACCTTGCCCGGCGGGCGCTGGGCCAGCAGAAATTCCCGACCGCCGCTGCGCAGGATGACGGCGGCAGCGACCTCGACCGGGGGATTCATCGCCGGGAGCGGTGGCTGCCCGCCCAGTCCTTGGCGAATTGCCAGGCTACCCGGCCGCTGCGGGAACCGCGGGCCAGCGCCCAGTTCAGCGCCTCGCGCTCGGCGGCGGCAATACGGGCTTCGCTCACCCCGTAGGTGCGCAGCCAGTGGGCGACGATGGCCAGGTAATGGTCCTGGTCGAAGGGGTAGAAGGAAACCCAGAGACCGAAGCGCTCGGAAAGGGAAATTTTCTCCTCGGTGCTTTCGCCGGGGTGGATTTCGTCTCCCACGCGATGGGCTTCCAGGTTTTCCGCAAAATACTCGGGCATCAGGTGCCGCCGGTTGGAGGTAGCGTAGAGCAGCACATTCTCCGGCGCCGCCGCCACGGAGCCGTCGAGGACCGATTTCAGTGCCTTGTAGGCCGTCTCTCCGGCCTCGAAGGAGAGGTCGTCGCAGAAGACGATGAAGCGTTCCTTGCGCCCGGCCAGCAGGTCCACCAGGTCGGGCAGGTCGATCAGATCGTCCTTGTCCACCTCGACGAGGCGCAATCCCCGGTCGGCGAAGGCGTTGAACACGGCCTTGACCAGGGACGACTTGCCCGAACCCCGGGCGCCGGTGAGCAGCACATTGTTGGCCGGCCGGCGCGCCAGGAACTGGCGGGTGTTGGCGACGACGCGGGCTTTCTGCTCGTCTATGCCGGTGAGGTCGGCGAGGCGGATGGCGTGGGGGTCGCGCACGGCCTGCAGGGTGAATCGCCCTGCGCTGCGGCGCCAGCGGAAGGCGCGGCCCGCGGTCCAGTCCAATGGGGGAGGCGGTGCGGGCAGCAGGGCTTCCGCGCGGGCCAGGACGGACTCGAGGCGCTCCAGCAAGGATTCGACAGACCTCGGCTCAATCATGGAGGGCTCGTCCAACGGAGGTTTCCGGGATCATTGAGGCGGTATACTGCGCGGCTTGATGAAGAAGCCTGCCACTCTAACCAAGTCCCCGGCAAAACTCCATGTAGGCGTCCTGGCCCTGCTCGGGCTAGCGGGTTGCGCCAGCCTGGGCTCGATGCCCTGGAGCAGTCAGGCCGGGGGGGCGCCGACGGCCGAAGTCGCGCCCGCAACGCCTGCTCCTGCAGCCCCCCCCCAGACCTGCCCGGCTCCGGTCCCTTGCCCTGCCTGTCCCGTCTGCCCGGCGGCCGTCCCGAGCGCTCCGGCCAAACCCCTCCAGCCCGTCGCCTGGTCCGAGCTTCCCGGCTGGCGTGAAGACGACCTGCGGGCCGCCTGGCCGCCCTTCCTGCAATCCTGCCGTGGTCTCGCCAGCCGTCCCCAGGGCAGTGCCTGGAAGCGCGTCTGCGATCTGGCCCGGGAAGTGGATGGCAAGGACGCGGCCGCCGTAAGGCGCTTCTTCGAGGCTGAACTGCGCCCCCATGCCGTTTTCGGCGCGGACGGCAACGCCAGTGGCCTCATTACCGGCTATTACGAACCCCTGCTGCGGGGGAGCCGTACGCCGGGGGGGCGTTATGTCCAGCCGGTGCACGGGGTGCCGGATGACCTGGTGACCGTGGACCTGGGCGAGCTCTACCCGGAATTGAAGCATTTGCGCCTGCGGGGCCGGCTCCAGGGCAACAAGCTGGTGCCCTATCACAGTCGCGGCGAAATTGCCGCCCAGGAAGGCCGCTTCCCCGCCCGCACCCTGTTGTGGGTCGATGATGCCGTCGAACTTTTCTTCCTCCACGTCCAGGGCTCCGGGCGCGTCAAATTGCCTGATGGCAGCCTGGTGCGCCTGGCCTACGGCGATCAGAACGGTCATCCCTACCAGTCCATCGGCCGGCTCCTGGTCGAGCGGGGCGAACTGCGTCTGGAAGAGGCCTCCATGCAGGGCATCCAGGCCTGGGGGCGGGCCAACCCGGCCAAACTGCCCGAACTGCTCAACGCCAATCCGAGTTACGTCTTTTTCCGCGAGGGCGGTAACGGCCAGGAAGGTCCGGCCGGATCCCTGGGGGTTCCCCTCACGGCCGAGCGCAGCCTGGCGGTAGATCCCAGGACGATTCCCCTGGGGGCGCCGGTCTTTATGGCCACCACGCAGCCCAATTCGAGCCGCCTCCTCAATCGCCTGATGATGGCCCAGGATACCGGCGGTGCCATCAAGGGCGCCGTGCGGGCGGATTTTTTCTGGGGATTCGGGGCACAGGCCGGCGAGCAGGCCGGCCGCATGCGGCAGCCTGGCCGCCTGTGGGTGCTCCTGCCACCGGAAGCTGCGCCGCGGTAAATTGCACCAGCAAATGGCGCACGAGCGCCGCATGCACTATATGAGTGCGCACCGGGCGCCCCGTTCTGTAGCAAGCCCTTGATTTTGGGTGGATAGATGCACTGGAATGGTGCTTGCTTTCACTTTCCGGTTCTTTGATCGGGAGGTTTCATGGAAGCATTTCAGTCTGGAGGCAACGTCCTCTTCATCCTGCTGGGCGCCATCATGGTGCTCGCCATGCACGCCGGCTTCGCCTTTCTCGAAGTCGGAACCGTGCGCAAAAAGAATCAGGTCAATGCCCTGGTCAAAATCCTGAGCGATTTTGCGGTTTCCACCCTGGCCTACTTCTTCATCGGCTATAGCGTGGCCTACGGCGTCAATTTCTTCTCCGGTGCCGAAGCCCTGCTGGACAAGAACGGCTTCGAACTGACCAAGTTCTTCTTTCTGCTGACCTTTGCCGCGGCCATCCCCGCCATCATCTCCGGAGGCATCGCGGAGCGCGCGCGCTTCAATCCCCAACTGGCGGCCACCTTCCTGCTGGTGGGCTTCGTTTACCCCTTTTTCGAAGGCATCGCCTGGAATCAGGGTTACGGCATCCAGGCCTGGCTGAAGGCTTCCTACGGGGCCGAATTCCACGACTTCGCCGGTTCCGTGGTCGTCCATGCCATGGGCGGCTGGATCGCCCTGCCGGCCGTGCTGCTCCTGGGGGCCCGCCACGGGCGCTATTCCAAGACCGGCGCCATTTCCGCCCACCCGCCTTCATCCATTCCCTTCCTGGCCCTGGGGGCATGGATTCTCACCGTCGGCTGGTTCGGCTTCAACGTCATGAGTGCCCAGACTTTGGACAAGATTTCCGGCCTGGTGGCGCTCAATTCCCTCATGGCCATGGCGGGGGGTACCCTGGCGGCCCTGGTGTTGGGCAAGAACGACCCGGGCTTCGTCCACAACGGCCCCCTGGCCGGCCTGGTCGCCGTGTGCGCCGGTTCCGACATCATGCATCCCATTGGCGCCCTGGCGGTGGGCGGCGTTGCCGGCGCCCTGTTCGTCGTCATGTTCACCCTGACCCAGAACCGCTGGAAGATCGACGATGTGCTCGGCGTATGGCCCCTGCACGGCCTTTGCGGCGCCTGGGGCGGCATCGCTGCCGGCATCTTCGGTGCCCAGGCCCTGGGCGGGACGGGCGGCGTGGCCTTCATGCCCCAACTGCTGATGACCCTGCTGGCCATCGCCATCGCCCTCATCGGCGGTGGTTTGGTGTACGGCGGTCTCAAGGCGGCCGTCGGCCTGCGCCTCGACAGGGAAGAGGAGTTCGAAGGCGCGGACCTGTCGATCCACAAGATCACCGCCACGCCCGAGCGGGAAGCCAACTGGTAGCGAGCACCCGAGCTCCGCGCCGACCAGGGTGGCCGGCGTGGAGTTTCAGCGAAGCCTGCTGCCTGCGCCTATCCTTCGTCGGCGTGCGCGCTCAGTCCGTCTGCGTCCTGAGACGCTTCTTGTCCAGCTTGCCGACGCTGGTGCGGGGCAGTTCGCTGACGAAATCGATGCGTTCGGGGACGGCGTAGCGCGAAATGCTGCCGTTTGCGGCGGCTTCGCGTACCAGGCGGCGTAAATCCTCGGGGTCTGCGTTGCCGCCCTGCCGCAGGACCACGAGCGCGTAGGGGCGTTCGCCCCAGCGGGGATCGGGGACGCCGATCACGGCCGCCTCGGCGACGGCGGGATGAGCGGAGAGGAGACTCTCCACTTCCAGGGAGGAAATCCATTCACCGCCGCTCTTGATGACGTCTTTCAGCCGGTCGGTGATGCGCAGGCAGCCGTCGGGGTCGAGGGTGCCGATGTCGCCGGTGTGGAGGTAGCCGCCGGCCCAGAGCTCCCGGGAGGCTTGCGCATTGTCGCGGTAGCTCGCGGTGAGCCAGGGGGCACGGGCGACGATCTCGCCCGGGGTTTTGCCGTCCCGGGGGGTGTCGGCAAACTCTGCGTCTACGGTGCGCAGTTCCACCAGAGGGACGGGATAGCCCGTGCAACTGCGGGCGGCGAGCGTATCGCCGTCTCCATCGGGAACCCGTGCCAGGGTCAGCAGGGGGCCGGTTTCCGACATGCCGTAACCGGCGAAGACGTCGATGCCGCGGGCCAGAGCTGCGGCAGTCAGGCCGCCGGGCAGGGCGGAACCGCCAATGACGACTTTCCAGCGGGAGAGGTCGACGTGCTCGGACTCGGGGCTGGATAGAAGCATCTGCAGCACCGTCGGGACACAGTGAGAGAAGGTCACCCCCTCGGCGGCGATCAGACGCAGCAGGTTTTCAGGCTGGTAGCGCCCGGGATAGATCTGCTTGAGCCCGAGAAGGGTGGCGATGTATGGCAACCCCCAGGCGTGGACGTGGAACATCGGCGTCAGGGGCAGGTATACGTCGCCCCGGTGCAGGCGGCCGGCGACAGGGGCGGCTGTGTAGGCGAGCGCGGCGGCCAGAGTGTGGAGCACGATCTGGCGGTGGCTGAAATGCACGCCCTTGGGGAGCCCGGTGGTGCCCGTGGTGTAGAAGGTCGTCGCCCGGGTGTTTTCGTCGAAATCGGGAAACGGGTAGTCGGTCGGGGCAGCAGAGAGCAGTGCCTCGTATTCGCCGGCAAAGGGTAGGGCACCCGGGTCCGCGGGCGCGTCGTCTTCGATCAGGATGAAGGTCTTCACCCGGGGGAGGCGCTCCCGCAACCCCGCCACGAGGGGGACGAAATCGGCGTGGACCAGGATGACCTCGGCGCCCGCGTGGTCGAGGGTGTAGAGCACCTGGTCCGCCGGCAGGCGGACATTCACCGTTTGCAGGACGGCTCCCAGCATGGGAACGGCGAAAAAGGCTTCCTGATAGCGGTGGCTGTCCCAATCCAGGACGGCAACCGTCGTTCCGGCGCCGACGCCGCACCCGGCCAGGACATTGGCCAGACGGCCCAGACGCTGCGCGAATTCCCGGTAGCTGTGGCGCCGCTCCCGGTAGACGATTTCCTGCTGCGGCGTGGTGGCCAACGGGGTGTGCAGGAGCTGACGGATGAGAAGGGGATAGGGATAGGCGGTGTCGGACATCACGCTCTCCTGGGGTTCGCCGATGCATGCCGATAATGCGCAAGCTTGGAGCGATGGAGGGGGTTCGGGGCGTCCGGGAACTGCCCCGGTCGTCTGTGGATATTACGCGGCCGCGCAGGGTGTGGATGCATCCGTACGGTCATCTATCCAGGGTGAGGTCGCGCAAACTTTGTGGCAGACTGATGGGTTTACAACGTCATTTGAAATTGTCATGCCATCTGCTCAAGCCCAACCCCTATCCGTCGCCATCGCCTGCCAGGGCGGCGGCAGTCATACCGCCTTCACCGCCGGAGTCCTTCAGGCACTGCTGACCGGGGTGGATCCCGCGCGGCACCGCATTACCGGCCTGTCAGGAACTTCCGGGGGTGCCCTTTGCGCGGCCCTCGCCTGGGCCGGGCTGGTGCGGGGCGATGCGGCCGATGGCGCGCGCCGCCTGGAATCCTTCTGGAACGACATGGTCGCCCGGGCGCCGGTGGATCTCCTGACCAACCTGGGACTGGTCTGGCTGCAACGCTCCCGGGACTGGCTTGCCCTGCCCGAGGTCAGCCCCTACAGCCTGCCCGAATTCGGTAGGGCCGTCCTGGCCGATCTCATCGACGCGCACATTCCCTTTGCCAGCCTGGATGGCCTTGCCGGTCCAGCGCTCCTGGTGGGGGCGGTGGAGGTTCTGAGCGGGGCCTTCACGGTGTTCAGCTCCCGCGCGCCGGAACCCGCGCTGCGGGTGGGGCGGGATGCCCTCCTGGCTTCGGCGGCGATCCCCGAGCTCTTCCGCGCCAAGCGCATGGGGGAGGCCATTTACTGGGATGGTCTCTTTTCCCAGAATCCCCCGGTGCGGGGCTTCATTTCCGGATGCGCTTCGGTAGAGGAAAAGCCGGACGAAATCTGGCTCGTTCAGATCAATCCCGAGAGGCGCGAGGCAGAGCCGCGTACCGTGGCGGACATCGCGGACCGGCGCAACGAACTGGCCGGAAATCTATCCCTGGCGCAGGAGTTGTTTTTCGTTGCCCAGGTCAATGCCTGGATCGACGCAGGCTGGCTTCCGCCGGACCGCTTCAAGCCCATCACCGTGCGCCCGATCACGCTCGCAATGGAGCTCGACTACCCTTCCAAACTCGACCGCAGCTCGGCCTTCATCGCCCGGTTGATGGACGAAGGGCGCCGGAGCGGGGCGGAGTTTCTGGCCCGGCGCTGAGCACCCGAATATTCCGTTCGCCCCGTAGTTGCCCCCGCGGAGCCTATGGATTATTCGGGCGCGCCCGCGCGGGCGCCGATGGGCGTGAAAAGGGGGCGCCCGGAATATTCACGGACGCTCAGCGCGGCAGCGACGAAAGCTTCTGTTCGATGCGCGCCAGAGGCACCGCGCCGGGGACACGTTCGCCGTCACCAAAGAACAGTGTCGGGGTGCCGGAAATATTGAGTTTCTTGCCGAATTCCTGATTGCGGGTTATCGCGGTGGCATCGCAATCATCCTTGCCGGGAGGGGTCTTGCTCTCGACCATCCAGTCGTTCCACGCCTTGGCGCGGTCAGGCGAGCACCAGATCTGGCGGGATTTCTTGACCGAATCCTCGGAGAGGATGGGGTAAAGGAAGGTATAGATGGTCACGTTGTCCAGCTTCTGAAGATCCTTCGCCAAACGCTTGCAGTAACCGCAGTTCGGGTCCTCGAAGGTCGCCAGAACCCGCTTGCCGTCCCCCTTCACCTGCTTGATCGCTCGTTCCAGGGGCAGATCGGAGAATTTGATTGCCGTGAGTTTGCGGATGCGTTCCTCGGTGATGTTCTGGCCGGTCTTGGCATCCAGCAGGACGCCGTCGATGAGGGTGGTGACTTTGTCGTCCGTATAGATGATGTGACCATCCACATAGACTTCGTACAAACCCAGATAACTGGTCTTGGTCACGCTCTCAACCTTGGACTTGAGTCGCGCTTCAATGGCCTTGCGCACCTCGCCCTCGTCGGCTCCTGCGGCGGTGGCCAATATCAGGCCCGCCACAGCGGGAATCAGCGTCTTCGCGAACATCGGGTTCTCCTAGTAGGCGCCCAGGGCGTAGCGCGCCAGGGCATTCTTGATGAAGGGCAGGGAATCGGTGAGGCCCAGGCCGAAGTTGCGCAAGGGTCTGAGGCCGGGGGCCGGGTGACGGAAGAGGCGGCGCAGGCCGTCGGTGGCTGTTTGCAGGAGCAGGGTTTCTTCCTTGCGCGCCCGTTGGTAGCCCGACAGGAAACGCAGGTCGCCGATATCGTGCCAGGGTTGCGCAGATCCGAGACGAAGTGCGAGCTCGGCGGCATCCTGAAAACCGAGATTGATGCCGTGGCCGGAGAGGGGGTGGATGCCGTGGGCTGCGTCCCCGACCAGGGCGAGGCGTGGGGCCACCGTCTGGGGAACCCGCATGAGCCGCAACGGGAAGGCCGCGGCAGTCGTGAGGAGTTCCAACTCACCCAGGGTGTGGCCGCCGGCCTCGGCCACACGACTGCACAGTTCTGCGGGAGGGAGGGCGCACAGCGCGTCTGCGTGGTCATCCGGGGTGGACCAGACGATGGAAATGCGGTTCCCGGGCAGGGGAAGCCAGGCAAGGACGCCGTCGTCACGGAACCACTGGCGGGCGATGCCACGGTGAGCGCGGGTGGTGGCGAAATTGGCTACCAGGCCTTTTTCGCCATAGGGCGTATTGTGGGCCTCAAGGCCGGCACAGCCCCGCACCCAGGAATCGCGGCCGTCGGCGCCGACCACCAGGCGGGAGCTCAGCGAACTGCCATCCCCAAAGCCCAGACAGGCCGCGTCGTGGCGGATTTCCAGAGAGCATGGACGGGCCGGTGAGATCAGGGTGAGGTTGCTCTGGCGCTTGGCGCTTTCCCAGAGCTCGCAGGCCATGAGAGAGGATTCCACGATCCAGGCCAGTTCGGTCACGCCGGTGTCGTAGGCGCTGAAGCCTATCCGGCCGCCGGCGTCACCATGGACATCCATGGCGGTCACCGGCGCCAGGCGGTCCCGGTCGAGATGCCGCCAGACGCCGATACGCTCAAGAAACGCCGCGTTAGCAGGGCTGATGGCGTAAATGCGCGCATCCCAGCCGGCCGGGCGGACCGGCGGATTCGGTTCGATCAGGGCGATTTTGAGGCGGGAATCCCGGAGGGCGACCGCCAGACTGGTGCCGGCGAGTCCTCCTCCGACGATGGCGAGGTCGAAATGCTGCATCGGCCGCATTGTGCCGAGGGGCCAGACAAACGGCAAGGGCCGGATCAGACCGGTTGTTTGGGAGGCTTGGGGCGTCGGTTGTTGCTGCGCGGACGGTGCTTGCGGTTGCCACCCGGGTTCTGACCCTGGCCGGCATTGCCCCCGGGACCGGCAGCCTGACCGCCACTTCCACCGCCTCCACCGCCACCACCGCCACCACCGCCACCACCGCCACCACCGCCACCACCGGGCGCGGGGCCGATGCGGTTGCCCGGAGCGAGCTGGATTTCCAGTTCGACGATCTCGTCCCATTGCTCGTCGCTACGGTCGCGCTCGGGTACCGAGAGCAGTTCCCGCAGCCGGCGGCGCAGGTCATTGGGGGGAGGATTGGCAGATGAATTCATGGAGTAGAAACTAAAACGAGGTCCGCAGAGGCGGACCTCGCAGGGTAAAACACGGCTTACTTCTTCTTGCTGGCGCTCTTCTTGGCGGCCACAGCAGCCTTGAAGGCGGTGCCGGCGGAGAACTTCGGCACGGTGGTGGCCGGAATCTTCAGCGTCGCGCCGGTCTTGGGGTTCTTGCCGGTGCGGGCAGCGCGCTTGGCCGACTTGAAGGTGCCGAATCCGACCAGCGTCACGGATTCTCCCTTGGAGACGGTCTTCACTACAGCGCCGATGATGGCGGACAGAGCCTTGTCGGCGGCGGCCTTGGTAATGCCGGCTTCTTTGGCGGCAACTTCGACCAATTCGGATTTGTTCATCTACGTGCCTCCTCATAGTGATTGAAATGACTGGCCGCTTTCACGGCAGCGCAACTAAGTTAGCACATTTTTTTTGGAATTGTTGGCAGTGGCATAGCTTTGTTGCGCCTTTTTTCGGGCAATGTGTGGTAATCCGGACTAAAAAGGCCCTTTCGGCGGGGGTGTCCGGCGGTTGGAGTACGTCCCGGCAGTCCGGGAGCGGATGGGCGGAGATGGGATTTTGCGCGCCTGCATCCGGATCGTTGTCGTTTGCGTACTCGTTTTCAAGACGCCCAGGAGGTGCTGCACGCTCCGCCGCTCCCCGTGGAATGCCCCTGATCGACCTCGAAAGGACTTGCCTTGACACCCTGTTGCCTTCCCTTCCCGGATCTCTGCCGAATCTTCACCACCCAGGCCGGGAAGCGCTTACGGCTTGCGCGGTCCTCGCGGCGATCCCATGGGCAGGCGACGCTTCCAGGAGGGCTCTGCGGCAGCGACTGTCGCGTCGGCGTCAGGCGTGCAAGAATGGTCAAGGGGGCGTGCGCCCACGCGGCGAGGCAGGCCAAAGTGGAGGGGCTTTTTGCCGTTCCGCATCTGGAATATGGCGGGGCCGACGCGGCGGAGCAAGGGCTTGCGACGGCCCCCCTGCGTGCTGACTTCCCGCACTGAGGCATGGGAGATGGGGGTTTTCATGGAATCCTGGGACGACGACTCACTCGACCTGCCTTCCGTCGACGCACTCGAGGCCGAAGAGGAGCAGGACGAGACGGAGGACGAAGGCGCCCAGGCAGCGCCGACGCCGTACGTCGCCGATCCTGCCACTGAAACGGCCCTGCGCGCCTGGATCGGGCGCGTCGTAAACAGTGACGAAGCGGCGCTGGCCTCGCTCTACGAGGCCATGGTCGGCCGGGTCTACGGCCTGGCCCTGCGCATCACGCGGCAGGTTCAACTGGCGGAGGAAGTGGCCGAAGACACTTTCTGGCAAATCTGGCGCCAGGCGCCCCGTTACGATGCCGGTCGCGGGACTGCGATGGCCTGGATCATGACCATGGCCCGCAGTCGGGCCCTCGATGCGCTGCGCCGGCGTGAGCCCGCCGAGAGTGAAGCCGATATCGAACGTCTGGCGGAAAGCGGTTCCGACGCCCAGGCCGGCCCCCAGGATCTCCTGGAGGCCGTGCAGCAAGGCTCGCTCCTGCACGCCGCCCTGGCCAGACTCGACCCCCTGCCGCGTCAACTCGTTGCCCTGGCGTTCTTCCGTGGCCTCAGCCACGAGGAGATCGCCGACCAGACCGGCATACCCCTTGGGACGGTCAAGTCCCACATCCGCCGTGCCCTGGAGCGCCTGCGGCGCTTCCTCGCGCCGGCGGAACAATCGATGGTGACATCATGAAACCCCCAGCCCCCCCCCTCACGCCTTCCGACGAGGCTCTCAGTCGCCTCCTCTGCGAAGACCTCGCCCCAGCTTCCCGTGCGCCTCAGTCGCCCGCCGGCCTTCTCGACCGGGTGCGCGCCAGCGCCGCCGCCCGTGCAGCCATGACCACCGTGCGCGCCCGGCAGGATACCTGGCGCAAGGTCATGGCCGGGGTGCGCAAGAAAGTGCTCTGGGACGGTCCTCAGGGCGCCTCGGTCCTGCTCGAATTCCAGCCCGGGGTAAAGCTGCCCGGCCATCGCCACGCCTGGCTGGAGGAGGGGATCTGCCTTTCGGGGGGCTTGCTGGCCGGCGACCTGGAACTCGGCCCTGGCGACTACCAGGCCTCCCCTCCGGGCAGTCGCCACGCGGCCATCACCAGTTGCCCGCGACGCGGTGCCCTCGCCTACCTGAGGGGCACTTCCCTCGGACACCCCGGCCACCAGATCGGCGAACTCCTTGGCGGGCTCCTGCCCGGGCAGGGCGCCCCCCAGCGTACCGTGCTTCTGCGGGATGGCGGCTGGCAGTCCGTTGCTCCGGGGGTGGAGCTTCTCCCCCTGTGGTCGGGCGGTGGCGTCGAGTCCCGTTTTGTCCGACTTTCTCCTGGGGCAAGCCTTCCGGGGCACGACCATCCGGTCGACGAGGAATGCATGATGCTGCAAGGCGAACTCTACTTCGGCGATCTCCTCGTCCAGGCGGGCGATTTCCATCTTGCCCCGGCGGGTACCTGCCACGGCGACGTCTGCTCCGAAAGCGGAGCTCTGCTCTTCGTGCGCGGCGGAGCGCTGGGGTCATGAAGAGCCGCTTCGTCCTGGTCAGCCGCTGGCTGATGCCCGCTCCCCGCGAGCGCGTCTGGGAACTGCTCGTCCATCCCGAGCGCTGGCCCCACTGGTGGCCCCGGCTCGAAAGTGCCCGCCGAACCGTGCCCGGCGCCGCCGACGGCCTGGGCGCAGTGACGGAATTCCGCTGGAACAGCGGCCTGGGTTATCGCATCGAATTCGCAGTCGCTACCGTGCGCGTCCAGGAACCCATCGAGCTCGAAGGGGAGGCTCGCGGCAACTTGCGGGGCAGCGGGCTCTGGCTCCTGGAGGAAGCCGGCGACGGCGCTCGCCTGACCTACCGTTGGGACGTGCAACTGGAAAAGCCCTGGATGCGTCTCCTCGCCCCGTTGCTCTGGCCCGTCTTTGCCCAGCGCCACTTCCGCGTCATGCGCGACGGCGCCCGCGCCATGGCGCACCAACTGGGTTGCGAAGCGGGCCGCGTCGAGGAATGGTCGAGTCTGACCTTGCGACCGAGTTGAGGAACTTCCCCCCACTCCGGGGGCCTATGGCTTCAATTCGTACCCGGAATGCGATCATGAAATCTCTCTTTTCTCCCCTGGCCGCGATGTTTCTCGCCGTTGCTCAATCCGCCTGGGCGGCGGCGCCGGTGGCGGGGTCCGTGGCGCCGGATTTTGCCCTCCCCGATGCCAGCGGCAAGGAGAGGCGCCTCGCCGATTGGCGGGGACGCTGGCTGGTGCTGTATTTCTACCCCAAGGACGATACGCCGGGCTGCACCACCGAGGCGCGCAATTTCCGCGATCGGCTGGAGCGGTTTGCGGCCCAGAAGGCGGAGGTGGTGGGGGTCAGTCTGGACGACGGAGCTTCGCACCGGGCCTTCGCCGATAAGCACCGCCTACCCTTCACCCTGCTATCCGACGCCGGGGGCACGGTGGCGAAGCGCTACGGAGCGCTGTCCGATTTCGGTGTGTTTCGCTTTGCCAAGCGTTACACCTTTCTCATCGACCCCGAGGGGCGTATTGCCCGGACCTACCTCAAGGTCGACGCGGACGGCCATGCGGAGGAAGTCCTGGCTGACATCCGGCAACTGGGGGGGGCATGATCGGGGGCATAGGCATTGCCTATGATCTTTATCGGATCATTCAATTGGATTGATGGGGCGGCTGTTCCTAGACTGGCGTTGTTGCTTTTCCACCCAACCCAGGAGTCATCGCCATGTCCCTCATCAACACTGCAATCAAACCCTTCAAGGCCACTGCCTTCCACAACGGCAAATTCGTCCCGGTCACCGATGCCGACCTGAAGGGCAAGTGGTCCGTGGTCTTCTTCTACCCGGCCGACTTCACCTTCGTCTGCCCCACCGAACTGGGCGATCTGGCCGACGAGTACGCCAAGTTCCGTGATCTGGGCGTCGAAATCTACGCCGTCTCCACCGACACCCATTTCACCCACAAGGCCTGGCACGACACCTCCGATACCATCAAGAAAATCGCCTACCCCATGGTCGGCGACCCCACCGGCACCATCACCCGCAACTTCGGCGTGATGATCGAGGAAGAGGGCCTGGCCCTGCGTGGCAGCTTTCTCATCAACCCGGAAGGCGTAATCAAGGTCGCCGAAATCCACGACCTGGGCATCGGTCGTGACGCCAAGGAATTGCTGCGCAAGGTGCAGGCCGCCCAGTACGTGGCCTCCCACCCGGGCGAAGTCTGCCCCGCCAAGTGGACGCCGGGCGACGCCACCCTGGCTCCGTCCCTGGACCTGGTCGGCAAGATCTGATTTCGCTCCCCGGCTGTCCGTGACTTTGTCGACTTCGCCTCGCCGTGCGACAGCACTGTCTTCGGCTCGTCTTCGCGTCACGAACAGCCGGTCACCGAAATCCCGACCTCGGTAACCGAAGGCGGGGATTCCACCGCCAAGCGGCCAACGGCCGCTTGCCAGTGCAATTCCTTCAGGGAGAAAACCATGCTCGACGCCACCATCAAGGCCCAACTGTCGGCCTACCTCGAAAAGCTCCAGCGCCCCATCGAACTGGTGGCGTCCCTCGACGACAGCCCCAAGGCCCAGGAAATGCGGCGCTTGCTCGTCGACATCGCCGGTCTTTCGGCGAAGGTCATCCTGCGGGAGGACGGTGCTGCCACCCTGCGTCCGTCCTTCTCCATCGGCGTGCCGGGCGAGGCAACCCGCATCCACTTTGCCGGCCTGCCCATGGGGCACGAATTCACATCCCTCGTGCTGGCGCTGCTGCAAACCGGCGGCCATCCGCCCAAGGTGGAGCCGGCGGTGATCGAACAGATCAAGGCCTTGCCGGGGACTTTCCGCTTCGAGGCCTTCATTTCCCTCTCCTGCCATAACTGTCCGGACGTGGTGCAGGCCCTCAATCTGATGGCCGTGCTCCACCCCGGCGTGGAGAGCGTCATGATCGACGGCGCCCTGTTTCCGGACGAAGTCGCCCGCCGCAAGATCATGGCGGTGCCCACCGTCTTCCTCAACGGCGAACCCTTCGGCCAGGGTCGCATGACCATCGAGGAGATCCTCGCCAAGGTCGATCGCGGTGCCGCCCCCCGGGAGGCGGAGAAGATCGCCGGCAAGGCAGCCTTCGACGTGCTCGTCGTCGGTGGCGGGCCGGCGGGTGCGGCCGCCGCCATTTACGCGGCGCGCAAGGGCATCCGTACCGGCGTCGCCGCCGAGCGCTTCGGCGGCCAGGTGATGGACACCCTGGCCATCGAGAACTTCATCTCGGTAAAGGAAACCGACGGCCCCAAGCTGGCCGCCGCCCTGGAGCAGCACGTCAAGCAGTACGACGTCGATGTGATGAACCTGCAACGGGCGGAAGCGCTCGTGCCGGCCGGGGCAGACGGGCTTGCCACGGTGCGCCTGGCGAGCGGCGCCGAGTTGAAGAGCCGCAGCGTCATCCTCGCCACCGGCGCCCGCTGGCGCGAGATGAACGTGCCCGGCGAGAAGGAATACAAGGCCAAGGGCGTCTGCTTCTGCCCCCACTGCGATGGACCCTTGTTCAAGGGCAAGCGGGTGGCGGTGATCGGCGGCGGCAATTCCGGCGTCGAGGCGGCTATCGACCTGGCCGGCCTCGTCGCCCATGTGACGCTCCTCGAATTCGACGGCAAACTGCGGGCCGACGCTGTGCTGCAGCAAAAGCTCGCCACCCTGCCCAACGTGACCGTCATCACCCAGGCGCTGACGACCGAAGTGGTGGGCGACGGCGAAAAGGTCACCGGCTTGATCTACCAGGACCGGGCGACGGGAGAGAAGCACGCCGTGGATCTGGCCGGCATCTTCGTCCAGATCGGCCTCTTGCCCAATACCGACTGGCTCAAGGGAACGGTCGCGCTCTCCGGTCGGGGCGAGATCGAGGTGGACGCCCGGGGCCAGACCTCCGTGCCCGGCGTTTTCGCCGCCGGCGACTGCACCACGGTGCCTTACAAGCAGATCATCATCGCCATGGGTGAAGGCGCCAAGGCCTCCCTGGGGGCCTTCGACCACCTGATCCGCATGCCTGAGCCGCCGAGGCTGGCACTGGCCGCCTGAGAGCCTGCGAATATCATTCACCCCGCTCGGCGTTGCCAAGGCGCAGCCATAGTCCGAGCTATGGTTGCGCCTTATCGTGCATACCTCAGCACGCCGCTCGCGCGCGCCCGAAAAATTCACAGGCGCTGAGGGGGTTCAGGTCCGTGTCAGCAGTTTGGGCAAGGAACGCGCACTCCGAGGATCGACGCGTCCCTTTCCCGTCGCCCGCCGTGCGATGCTCCGCCAAAGGGCTTTGGCCGGAGCATCCAGCCTGTCCAGCCCAAGGTAGCGTTTGAAGAACCATAGGCGGTCCGAGAGCGACCAGTGAAGGGAGGGGATGAGCAGTGAATAGAGGTCGCGCTGGGCGCACTGGCTTCTGAAAGGCCTGCGGCGGGATTTTTCCAGATCGATGACCCTCGCCTCCACCGCGCCGTCGGGCAGGGTGCGGATATAGATGTGCTTGGGGAAGAAGCAACTATGCTGGAGGCGCGCATCGTGCATGCGGCGCAACAGGTCGGCCACCGCCTGCAGAACCTGGCGGCGATTGGCCCGTGGCGGTACGCCGTCCCGCAGCCAGCGGCTGACCTGCTCCTGCACGGAAACATAACCGACCAGTTCTTCAGTGGCGAGGATGGCCCTATGCCCCACCGAACTGCGGCGCACGGCGAAATAGACGGGGACGAGGGCAGGAATCCCCAAGGAACGATAGAGCTCGATGCGGTCGAATTCACGCTGGAAGGTGGGGACCCCTCTGATGGGGTGGCTCAGGGCAAAGGTGCCATGGTTTTCCTGGCGTTTCAGGAACACGGCACGGCTCCCGCCCCCCGGTAGGGCGAGCTCGACGCGGCTGACGCCGCTCCAACCCCCACGTCGGCGATTGGGCTCTTCGAACCACGGCGCTTCCAGCGCCCACACGTGATCAAAGTCCAGCAGGTGGTTATGGGCAAGGATGTGCTGCCAATCCGGGTGGATGAAATCAGTCATGTCACCAATCCGAGTGACGACAGGTGTCCCCCGCTATCTCCTGCAGTGCCGGGGCTGTAGCGGGGGAGGGCGATGACCATCGGTACCTTGTGGCTAGGGGGTGACTCGCAGGACGTAGGCACGCCATTTGTCCCAGTACTTCAGGAAATCCACGCTACCGACCACCTCGAGCCCTGCCTCGGCAAATTCGGCCTCAATGTCGGACCGTGGAAGCAAGAGTCGATCGCGGGGGGCTGCATCCTCTCCGCGGCGCAATTTGCGGACCTGCTTGCGTTTATGGCGCCAAGCCCGGTAATTGCCATCGACCCAAAGGGACACAATGACGGTGCCTGAGCTGATGCGGGCGAATTCCTTGAGGATGAGCACCCGGTCTTCCCGCTGCTGAATGTGGTGTAGCAGTCTGATACAGAATACGCACTCGACAAAATCGTCAGGCAGGCCGGTTCCAAACGCAGAACACTGAAAGGCCTTGGCAATACGTGCCGTGATCGGACCGGGACGGTGCTGCATGCCGGTATCGATCATTGCCTGGCTGTTGTCTGCGGCAAAAATGGTCCTTTCGGGCGACTCGGCCAGCATCTCCCAGAAGCGGCCCGTACCGCAGGGCAGATCCAGGACGGACTTGGGATTTCCGGCGAGGTGGAGAGCCTTGCGCGCCATTCCGATTTCGCGCCAGGTCGACAAACGTCGCCAGAATCCATTGTCATGTTTTTCGAGGTATTCGACGGCATGGTC
This sequence comes from Betaproteobacteria bacterium, assembly GCA_016720065.1. NCBI lineage: Bacteria > Pseudomonadati > Pseudomonadota > Betaproteobacteria > Betaproteobacteria bacterium. The sequence goes on from JADJXY010000001.1 coordinate 246,379, forward strand.
CGGCGTGTATTTTTCGGAGAATTCATAACTCGGGGACGGTTCTTGAGAGGTCATCGGGAGCCTGGTTCCGAAAAAAATGTTGGACGGTGCGATGGAGCGCAAGGGGAGACTCGGGGCGGTGAGATCAGCCCAAAGGCGCGAGCTTAACAGAGGCCGGGGCAGTGCCGGAGGAGTGCATCTTCGCGCCGCAAGATGCAAGGCCGCAGACCCTTGCGGATCGGCGGCCTTCGAATTTTCTGGTGGTGATGGGCAGAATCGAACTGCCGACCTATGGGTTATGAATCCATCGCTCTAACCGTCTGAGCTACATCACCACACAATGAGGGCGCGCATTATAGTTTGCCGGCCGGATTAGGGTCAACGTTACAACGCTGGGCTATAATCGACCCATGCCTGTGCCCTCAGCCATCTACGCCGCCATCGTCAATAGCGTCATCAACGCCGTGGCCGACTTGCCGCCGTCTTCCCCAGAGGCGGCCATGATTGCGCTGTCCAGGGCGTTTCCGGCGGATAGCAAGCTTGGCGAACTCACGCCTCCGGTACAGCGGGAACTCCAGATCAACGGCAGTACGCTCTACGCTTCACCTGGCTTGCAATTGCGCGGCCCCAACAACCTGATCTTGATGCCCGGGGCTATCCAGGGGGCCGTGCCCGTTCGTTACCAGCTCGATTTGATGGGCAACGTCCATCGTATCTGGATTCTCACCGCCGCCGAAGTCGCGGCTGCCAAATCCCAGTAATTCCGCCTATGCCTAAAAAGTTGTTCATCCGCACCTTCGGGTGCCAGATGAACGAGTACGATTCGGACAAGATGGCCGACGTGCTCGCCGCTGCCGAAGGGGTGGTCAAGACCGACCGTCCCGAAGACGCAGATATCATCCTCTTCAACACCTGCTCGGTGCGGGAAAAGGCCCAGGAGAAGGTCTTTCACGACCTGGGCCGGGTCAAGCACCTGAAACAGCAGAACCCCGACCTCGTCATCGGCGTTGGCGGCTGCGTCGCCAGCCAGGAGGGCGACGCCATCGTCGCCCGGGCGCCTTACGTGGACGTGGTCTTCGGGCCCCAGACCCTGCACCGTCTCCCCCAGTTGATCGCCGAGCGCAAGGCGAAAGGCAAGGCGGCGGTGGATGTGTCCTTCCCCGAAATCGAAAAGTTCGACGCCATGCCGCCGGCCGAGGTGAAGGGCGCCGCCGCTTTCGTCTCGATCATGGAAGGCTGCTCCAAGTTCTGCACCTTCTGTATCGTGCCCTACACCCGGGGCGGCGAGGTGTCCCGGCCCTTCACCGACATCCTCACCGAAGTCGCCGGTCTGGCGGCCCATGGCGTCAAGGAAGTCACGCTCCTCGGCCAGAACGTCAATGCCTACCGGGGCGACATGGAGGGGAGCGAGGAGAAGGCCGATCTGGCGCTGCTCATCGAGTACATCGCCGAGGTGCCGGGGATCGAACGCATCCGCTACACCACCTCCCACCCGCGGGAGATGACCCAGCGTCTGTTCGACACCTACCTCAAGGTGCCCAAGCTGGTCTCCCATCTGCATCTGCCCGTGCAGGCCGGTTCCGACCGGGTGCTGGCGGCCATGAAGCGGGGCTACACGGCCATCGAGTACAAATCGATCATCCGCAAGCTGCGGGCGGCCCGGCCGGATATCTCCCTCTCGTCCGACTTTATCGTCGGTTTCCCCGGCGAGACCGACGAGGATTTCGAGAAGACCATGAAGCTCATCGAGGAGGTGGGTTTCGACACGTCCTTCAGCTTCATCTACAGCCCCCGTCCCGGCACGCCGGCCCTGGAACTCGCCGACGACACGACCGCCGAGGTCAAGTCCGCCCGCCTGACGCGGCTGCAAAAGCGCATCGAGGAACAGGCCCAGGTCATCAGCCAGGCGATGGTGGGCAGCGTGCAGCGCGTACTGGTGGAAGGCCGGTCGAAAAAGGACGCCAACGAGTTGGCCGGGCGCACCGACAACAACCGGGTGGTCAATTTCGTGGGCGGGTCTGTCAACAGCGCGCGGCTCATCGACACCTTCGTCGATGTCCGCATCACCGGGGCCCTGCCCCACAGCCTGAGGGGCGAGATTGTCCTCCGCGAAAGCTGACAAGCCGGCGCCCAGGAGTCGCCCCGTCGACCTGGCTCTGGCGCCGGTGGACAACACCCTGCTGGCCAACCTGTGCGGTGCCCTGGACGAAAACATCCGCCAGATCGAAACCGCGTTCGACGTCGCCATTGCCCGTCGTGGCGAGCGTTTCACCGTGCGCGGTGACCATGCCCAGCGGGCGGCCCAGGCCATCGAGCATTTCTACGCCCTGGCCCGCCAGCCGCTTTCGGTGGACGATATCCAACTGGGCCTCATCGAGTTGATCAACGCCCCGGTGCGCCGGGTGTCCAGCGGCGAAAGCCCGGTGGACGGACCGCAACTCATCACCAGGAAGGCCGAGCTCCACGGCCGCACGCCGCGGCAGATCGAGTACCTGAAGGCCATCCAGGCCCACGACATCACCTTCGGCATCGGCCCCGCCGGCACCGGCAAGACCTACCTCGCCGTGGCCAGCGCCGTGGATGCCTTCGAACGAGACCTGGTCGAACGCATCATCCTCACCCGTCCGGCGGTGGAGGCCGGCGAGCGCCTCGGTTTCCTGCCCGGCGACCTGGCCCAGAAGGTGGACCCGTATCTGCGACCGCTCTACGACGCCCTCTACGACCTCATGGGCTATGACCGCGTGTCCAAGCTCTACGAAAAGGGCGCCATCGAGATCGCGCCCCTGGCCTTCATGCGCGGCCGCACCCTGAACCACGCCTTCATCATTCTGGATGAAGCCCAGAACACCACGCCGGAACAGATGAAGATGTTCCTCACCCGCATCGGCATTGGTGCCAAGGCCGTGGTCACCGGCGACCTCACCCAGGTGGACCTGCCCAAGGGCCAGAAGAGCGGGCTGCGGGAAGCCCGGGAAATCCTCAAGGAAGTGCGCGGCCTGGCCTTCACCGAATTCCTCAAGGAAGACGTCGTCCGCCACCCCCTGGTGGCGCGCATCGTCGCCGCCTACGAAATCCATGGCAATCAGCAAAAAGCTTAATCTTTCGGTGCAATACGCCTGCAACAAGGAGGGCCTACCCTTGCGGCAAGACCTGCGGCGCTGGGCCCGGGCGGGGCTGATCGGTGGCGGTACGGTGGTCATCCGCTTCGTCGATGCCGACGAGGGCCGCGCCCTCAACCGCGACTATCGGCACAAGGATTACGCCACCAACGTGCTGTCCTTTCCCTACGAATTCGAGCCCGTCGTTGCCGGCGACATGGTCATCTGCCCCGATGTGGTGACCCGGGAAGCGGCGGAGCAGGGCAAGCCGGCCGCCGCCCACTACGCCCACCTGGTGGTGCATGGTATGCTGCACTTGCAGGGCTGGGACCATGACAACGACGACGATGCCGCCGCGATGGAGGCGGAGGAAACACGGATTCTCGCCGGTCTGGGCTTTCCGGACCCATACCGCAGTGAGGGGTAAGGAGTGAGGGGTGAGGAGTGGGCACCTACCTTTGCTCCTCACCCCCCACTCCTCACTCCTCCCAGCCCACCGCGCCATGGAACCTCCTCCCAGTTCGCACAAACCCGGTTTTTTTGAACGGCTCTCCTCCCTGCTCCTGCGCGAGCCGGAGGATCGCGAACAGCTGATGCAGCTCCTGCATTCGGCCTACGAAAAGAACCTGATGGACGCTGACGCCCTCACCATCATCGAGGGCGCCCTGGCCACTTCCGAAACCCGCGTCACCGACGTCATGGTGCCCCGGGCCCAGATGGACGTGGTCGATGTGGACGATCCCATCGACGACATCATCGCCGTGGTGATCGACGCCGCCCATTCGCGTTTTCCCGTCGTCGACGGCGATCGCGACAAGGTGCTCGGCATCCTGCTGGCCAAGGACCTGCTGCGCCTGCACACGGAAAAGGATTTCGACCTGCGCGACTGGCTGCGGCCGGCGGTGTTCATCCCGGAATCCAAGCGTCTCAACGTGCTCCTGCGGGAATTCCGCGTCTCCCGCAACCACATGGCCATCGTGGTCAACGAATACGGCGGCGTCGCCGGCCTGGTGACCATCGAGGACGTGCTGGAACAGATCGTCGGCGACATCGAGGACGAATACGACTTCGACGAAGCCCACGACAACATCCGCCAGGACGCCTCGGGCCGTTACCGCGTCAAGGCCCGCACCGAGATCGCCGATTTCAACGCAGCCTTCGGCACCGCCTACTCCGACGAGGAGTGCGATACCGTGGGCGGCCTCGTGCTGCGCCACCTGGGGCGGGTGCCCAAGCGCAACGAGATCATGGAAATCGACGGCACCCGCTTCCAGGTGCTGCGGGCCGACAGCCGCCGCCTCTACACCCTTCTGGTGGACCGCCCCGCGGCTCCGGCCGGTGCCGATTCCGCACCTGCCTGAGCGGCCGGCCCTGCGGGCCACCCTCGCGGCGCTGACCGGCGCGGCGGGGGTGCTTGTCTTCGAACCCTTTGGCCTGTTCTGGCTGGCCCCGGGAGTGCTCCTGGCGCTTTTCTGGCTCTGGGACAGTGCTCCCGGCGCCCGGCAGGCCGCCCGGGAAAGCTTCGCCTTCGGCATGGGCTTCTTCCTCCTGGGCGTTTCCTGGATATACGTCAGCCTTTCCGTCTTCGGGGGCATGCCCGTCTGGATGGCGGCCCCGGCCACCGCCCTTTTCTGTGCCGCGCTGGCGCTCTATTACGCCCTCGCTGCCTTTGTCTATCGCCGCTGGCGGCCGCAGGGGGCGCTTGGCCGGGCCCTGGCCTTCGCCGCACTGATCGCCCTGGCCGACTGGTTACGGGGTTGGCTGGGGACCGGTTTTCCGTGGCTGGCCTGGGGGTATTCCCAGGCTCCGCCAAGCCCCCTGGCCGGTTACGCGCCGGTGCTCGGCGTCTACGGGTTGGGATTTGTCCTGGCTCTCGCTTCGGCTGTGTTGTTCCAGGTGCGCCGGGGTGCGTTGGCGGCGGCAGGCTGCCTCGCCCTCGGGGCCGCCCTCGGGAGTGTGGCCTGGACACGGCCCGTGGGCGAAAGCGTCAGTGTGGCGCTGGTGCAGGGCAACGTTCCCCAGGAACTGAAATGGAGGCCGGAGCACTTTGCCGCCACCCTGGTGCGGTATCGGCAACTGGTGGCCGAAAATCCCGCCCGCCTCATCGTGCTGCCGGAAACCGCCGTTCCGGCCTTTCTCGACGCCGTCCCGCCGGAATTCCTGGACGATTTGGAGGCCCTGGCACTCGCGCGGGGCGGGGACATCCTCTTCGGTACGGTCACGGGCGACAGCGAGCGCTACTGGAACAGTGCGGTCAGCCTGGGGGCTTCGGCCTCCCAGGCCTACAGCAAATCCCATCTGGTGCCCTTTGGCGAGTTCATCCCACCGGGGTTTTCGTGGTTTTTGCGCTGGGCGGACATCCCCATGTCCGAATTCGCGCGCGGTCCGCAGGGGCAGCGCCCCCTCGCCTTGGCGGGGCTCAAGGTGGCGGTCGATATCTGCTACGAGGACGTGTTCGGCGAGGAAATCATCCGCAGCCTGCCCGAAGCCGGCGTCCTCGCCAATTTATCCAATACCGCGTGGTACGGGCGTTCCTTTGCCCAGCCCCAGCATCTCCAGATTGCCCGTCTGAGGGCCCTGGAAACCGGACGCCCCATTCTCCGGGCGACCAATACCGGCATGACGGCGGTGGTGATGCCGGACGGCCGCGTCGCGGCCAGCCTGCCGGCTTTTTCCCAGGGGGTGCTGCGCGCGGAGATTCGGGCCTACGAAGGCATGACTCCCTATGCCAGCTCAGGCAATCTGGCCTTCCTCGCCCTGGCCTGCGCCGCCCTTGTCGTGGCAAGAGTCTTCAGAAGATAGGGTGGGCGCCCTTCAGACGTTGCCCCGCAGCCGCAGGGCCGCCTGCTCCAGCCGCTGCTTCTCGGCCAGGACCTTGCCCGAATAGCGGCGATCCGGGTCGCTCAGGGCGCCGCCGAACTGCTGCAAGCCTTCCGTCACGCCACCGAAACGCTGGATCGAATCCTTGAGAACCCGGGCGCCGACCTGCACATTGGTCAGGGGGTCGAGAAAAGGGAGATTTCCTGCGTCTTCCGGCAACTTGTCTTTGTGGTAACGGGGCATCACCTGCATCAGGCCCTGCGCGCCGGCCGTGCTTTGGGAAAGCGGATTGAATCCGGATTCGACGCCGATCACCGCGATGATGAGCAAGGGATCCAGACGCAGGTCCCGTCCCGTGGCCTGCGCCGTGACGAAAATCGGCTCCAGCGCCTCGGTGGAGACGCGGTAGCGGCGGCTCACGTAATCCAGCGCGCTCCGCATGCGGGGCGTGAGCGCCTCGGCCGGGCGGTCGGCGTCGGAGGGTTCTTCAGTGGGGCGGCCAAAACTGCCGGCGATGGCTTGCGGAAGCAGGGCGCGCGCGCCATCGATGATGCCGGTCTGGCCCTGGTACAGGCTCACGAGGCCAATGATCAACACGGTTCCGGCGGCCATCAGGGCGGCCTGGAAGACGTTGAGCAGGGCCGAAGTGGCACGCAACAGATTGGGCGATAGAGCTGCCGTTGCGATCATGCGATTCTCCTTGACTGTTGCCACTGCGGGGATGATCTCCCGTCAGCGAACGGTTACAGGGGGTGTCACTTCGTTCGATACCGGCAAGGGGTGAATCCGGGGAGGGCCGGGCGGGGGCGGTGAGAACCTGCTGTGAAGGTGCCCCGCGGAACGATGTTGCACCGCAGCAGATTCGCAGTCTATTGATTTGGTGCCAATTTGTCAAACCCATGGCTTTCCACGCAGGGCCTTGGTTGTGCGCCGCGGTATGGCGGAAAGCCCCGCGTGGGGGGGGGTTGGCGATGGGAGGACTTCTTGTCCTTGGGACGGCGGTCGCCTGCCGGCGAGGGGGAAAAACAAGTAAAATTCAAGGCTTTCCGTCTCTTCAAGTGCGTCCATGAACTCCTCGCTTGCAACTTCTTCCGCGGCGGCGACCGCGGGACAGAATTCCCCGTCCTCCCCGATGTTTATCCCCACAACGGGCGGCGGTGAGTCTGCACCGAAACAAAAGCCGAGTTTTCAGGAAGTCATCCTGCGCCTGCAGGAGTACTGGAGCCAACAGGGCTGCGCCCTGTTGCAGCCCTACGACATGGAGGTCGGCGCCGGCACCAGCCATACCGCCACCTTCCTGCGTGCCCTCGGCCCCGAGCCCTGGAAGGCCGCCTACGTCCAGCCCTCCCGCCGTCCCAAGGATGGCCGCTATGGCGACAATCCCAACCGCATGCAGCACTATTACCAGTATCAGGTGGTCTTGAAGCCTGCCCCCGAGAACATCCTCGAACTCTACCTGGGCTCCCTGGAGGCCCTCGGCTTCGACCTCAAGAAGAACGACGTGCGCTTCGTCGAGGACGACTGGGAGAACCCGACCCTCGGCGCCTGGGGCCTGGGCTGGGAAGTGTGGATGAACGGCATGGAAGTGACGCAATTCACCTACTTCCAGCAGGTGGGCGGCATCGACTGCAAGCCCATCACCGGCGAAATCACCTACGGCCTGGAGCGTCTGGCCATGTATCTGCAGGGTGTCGAGAACGTCTTCGACCTGACCTGGACGGAGGGGCTCACCTACGGTGACGTCTATCACCAGAACGAGGTCGAGCAGTCCGCCTACAACTTCGAACACTCCGACGCTGACTTCCTGTTCACCGCCTTCGGTGCCCACGAGAAGCAGGCCCAGCACCTGATGGGCGCCCAACTGGCGCTGCCCGCCTACGAACAGGTCTTGAAAGCCGCCCATACCTTCAACCTGCTGGATGCCCGCGGCGCCATCTCGGTCACCGAGCGGGCTGCCTACATCGGCCGCATCCGCAATCTGGCCCGGGCCGTCGCCCAGAGCTACCTGGACAGCCGTGCCCGTTTGGGGTTCCCCATGGCGCCCAAGGCCTGGGCCGCCGAAGTGCTGGCCAAGCTCGAGGAACAGAACGCCAAGAAAGCCGCTTGAACATGAAGAACCTGCTCGTTGAACTGTTCGTCGAAGAACTGCCGCCCAAGGCCTTGAAGAAGCTGGGCGAAGCGTTCGCCCAGGCCCTCGGCCAGTCCCTCAAGACCCAAGGCCTGGCGGCGGATGCAGCCGTCACCGCCTACGCCTCACCCCGTCGTCTGGCCGCCCACGTGACCGGCGTGGTGGCGGCGGCCGCCGCCAGGCCGGTGGTGCAGAAACTGATGCCGGTAGCCGTCGGTCTCGACGCCGGTGGTAACGCCACCCCGGCGCTGCTCAAGAAACTCGCCGCCCTCGGTGCCGACGCGTCCGTCGTGCCCAGCCTGCGTCGCGAGTCGGACGGCAAGGCCGACGTGTTGTTCTACGACAGCCAGGCCAAGGGCGCGACCCTGGCCGAAGGCCTGCAGAAGGCGATCGAGGCGGCCCTCGCCGCCCTGCCCATCCCCAAGGTTATGAGCTACCAGCGGCAGGACGGGTGGAGCAGCGTGCATTTCGTGCGTCCGGCCCACCGGCTGGTGGCGCTGCACGGTGCCGACGTGGTGCCGGTTTCCGTCCTCGGCCTGGAATCTGGCCGCGAAACCCAAGGCCACCGCTTCGAGGCGGCCGTCGAGCCTGTGGCCCTCGCCGATGCCGACAGCTACGCCGCAACCCTCAAGCGTGACGGTGCCGTCATCGCCAGCTTCGCCGAGCGCCGGGCCGAGATCGCCCGCCAGTTGGCCGCCGCCGCCGAGAAGGCCGGTGGCAAGCCCATCGAGGACGAGGCCCTGCTGGATGAAGTGACCGCCCTGGTGGAGCGCCCCAACGTGCTCATCGGCCAGTTCGAGGAGGAATTCCTGGCCGTCCCGCAGGAGTGCCTGATCCTCACCATGAAGGCCAACCAGAAGTACTTCCCGCTGCTGGATGCCCGGGGCAAGCTGACCAACAAGTTTCTAGTGGTGAGCAACATCAGCCCGGCCGACCCCAGCGCCGTCATCGGCGGCAACGAGCGGGTGGTGCGCCCGCGGCTCGCCGACGCCAAGTTCTTCTTCGACCAGGACCGCAAGAAGACCCTGGAATCCCGCGTCCTCGGGCTGGCCAAGGTGGTCTATCACAACAAGCTCGGCACCCAGGGCGAGCGGGTGCAGCGGGTCTGCGCCATCGCCAAGGCGATTGGCGACAAACTCGGCGAGACCCTGGGCGGCGAAGCCCTGGCCCTGCAGGCCGATCAGGCTGCGCTGCTGGCCAAGGCCGACCTGCTGACCGACATGGTGGGCGAATTCCCGGAACTGCAGGGCACCATGGGCCGCTACTACGCGCTCCACGACGGCCTGGCGCCGGAAATCGCCGATGCCGTCGAGGATCACTACAAACCCCGTTTCGCCGGCGACAGCCTGCCCCGGGGCAACGTGGGCACCGTCGTCGCCCTGGCCGACAAGCTGGAAACCCTGGTCGGCATGTTCGGCATCGGCCAGATTCCCACCGGCGACAAGGATCCCTTTGCCCTGCGTCGGCATGCGCTGGGCGTGATCCGCATGCTGAGCGAAGGCGATCTCGACCTGCCGCTGGACAAACTGCTCGCCACCGCCACCGCGCCCTTCGCGACGGTGGAGGGCTTCAAGGCCAGCGACGCTGCCCTGGCCGACTTCATCTACGACCGCCTGGCCGGCAGCCTCAAGGACCAGGGCTACACCCCCCAGGAAGTGGACGCCGTCGTCTCCCAGCGACCGCAGCGCCTGGGCGACATCGCCAAGCGCCTCGCCGCCGTGCGCGCCTTCGCCGCGCTGCCGGAAGCCGCCGCCCTGGCCGCTGCCAACAAGCGCGTCGGCAACATCCTCAAAAAGGTGGAGGGGGGGGTCGCCGCCCGGGTGGATGCCGCGGCCCTCAAGGAAGCTGCGGAAATCGCCCTCAATGGCGCCTTGCAGACCATCAAGCCCCGGGCTGACGCCGCCTTCGCCGCCGGCGACTACACGGCATCGCTCCAGTCCCTGGCGGCCCTCAAGGCGCCTGTGGATACCTTCTTCGATCAGGTCATGGTCAATGCCGAAGATCCGGCCCTGCGGGCCAACCGTCAGGGGCTTCTGGCGACGCTGCACGAAGCCATGAACCGGGTGGCGGACCTGTCGAAACTCTCCGCCTGAAGCCGACCATGCCTACCAAACTCGTCATCCTCGACCGCGACGGCGTCATCAACGTCGATTCGCCCAATTACATCAAGAGTCCGGAAGAGTGGAAGCCTATTCCGGGGAGTCTGGAGGCCATCGCCCGGCTCAACCAGGCGGGGTACCGGGTCGTCGTGGCGACCAACCAGTCCGGTGTGGGGCGGGGTCTCTTCGATATGGACACCCTGAACGCCATCCACGAAAAGATGCACAAGGCGCTCTTCGCCGCCGGGGGGCGTGTCGACGCCATCTTCTACTGCCCCCATGGGTCGGATTCGGCCTGTGATTGCCGCAAGCCCAAGCCGGGCATGTTCCGTCGTATTTCGGACACCCTGAACGTCAACCTGAAAGGGGTTCCGGCAGTCGGGGATTCCCTGCGCGATTTGCAAGCCTGTTCCGTCCTCGGCTGCCAGCCCATCCTGGTGCTGACGGGGAAAGGCCAGAAGACCAGCAGCGAGAGCCAGCTACCCGAGGGAACCCTTGAGTTTGCCGATCTGGCGGCGGTGGTCGACTGGCTCCTGCGGGGGCGCTCCGCATGATCATCATGCGGAGCGCCCTGTTCATGGCCTGGGTCATCGTCCTGACCGTGGTCCTGGCACCCTTCATCATCCTTTTCGCCCTTCTCGGGGCACGGGACATCGCCTTTCGCATCGTCGCCCTTTGGCGGCGCGGCTTCTTGGGAGCGGTGGCGCTCATTCTCGGCATCGACTGTCGCGTCCTGGGCCGCGAGAACATGCCCGCCGAACCTTCCGTCATGCTGGCCAAGCACCAGTCGGCCTGGGAAACCGTCGCCTTGCAGGAACTGGTTCCCGCCGGGGCCAACTGTGTCTTCGTGCTCAAAAAGGAACTGTTGCGGCTGCCCTTCTTCGGCTGGTCCCTGGCGGCCATGCGTCATATTTCCATCGATCGCACGGCTGGCCGGCAGGCTCTGGACCAGGTCGTCGAGCAGGGGCGCGAGCGGCTGGCGGATGGCTGCTACGTCATCGTCTTTCCCGAGGGGACACGGGTAGCGCCGGGACAGAAGCGGCGCTACAAGGTCGGCGGTGCCTACCTCGCCAACCACGTTGGCTGCAAGGTCGTTCCGGTGGCCCACGACGCCGGCGAGCTGTGGCCCCGCCAGGCTTTCCTCAAGCGCCCGGGCACCATCACGGTCAGTATCGGTCCGGCCTTCGATGCCACGGGACTCTCGGAGCAGGAAATCAACCAACGGGCCGAGGCCTGGATCGAAGGCGAAATGCGCCGCATCTCGCCCCATCGGTACCCCGAGACCGGTGGCGCTGCCTGAACCTGTCGCCCGCAGCGTCCGGCTGGCCGACCGGGAAGTCACCTACCTGTTGCGCCGCAGCCACCGGCGCAGCGTGGGACTCCGCGTCGATCACCGCGGCCTGATCGTCGGCGCTCCGGTCAGCGCCACCCTGGCGGCCATAGACGACATCGTGCGGCGCCATGGCGCGTGGGTGGTCGAGCACCTCGACCGTTGGCGCGAACGATTACCGACTGCCGTGCTCCGCCTGTCCGAAGGGCTGCGCCTGCCGTGGCTGGGCGGCGAGCTGGCGCTCCAGTTCGGCGGAACGTCCCGCGTGCGCTGGTCCGCCGACGGTGCTGAACTGCGTCTGCCCCAGGCCCCCGACGCGGCAACGCTGGCCCTGGAAAAAGCCCTGCGGCAGCGCATCCGGGAAGTCTTCCTGCAAAGGATTGCCCACTGGGCGCCGCAGCTGGCGCTTGCCGCGCCGCCCATTGCCCTCAGCGCCGCCCGCACCCGCTGGGGGAGCTGCTCCAGCCGTGGCGTGGTGCGCCTCAACTGGCGCCTGGGGTTTCTTCCCCTGGACCTGGTGGATTACGTCGTCGTGCATGAGCTTGCCCACCTGAGGGAAATGAATCACAGTCCCCGCTTCTGGTCCCTGGTGGAAGGCCTTTGTCCCGACTGGCGCGAACGCCGACGCGAACTCCGCCTCCGTGGGGCCGGAGTACCCCTGTTCTGAGGAAACCCATGCGCATCCTGCACACCATGATCCGGGTCGGTGACCTGGACCGTTCCCTGGCTTTCTATACCGAAGTTCTCGGCATGCAACTCCTGCGGCGCCAGGATTACCCCGATGGCCGCTTCACCCTCGCCTTCGTCGGCTACGGGCCGGAAAGCGAGGGCGCGGTCCTCGAGCTGACGCACAACTGGGATACCGCGTCCTACGATATCGGCACCGGCTTCGGCCATGTCGCCCTGGCGGTTCCCGATGCGGCCGCGGCCTGCGCCGAAATCCGTGCCCGGGGCGGCAAGGTGGTGCGCGAAGCGGGGCCCATGAAGCATGGCAGCACGATCATTGCCTTCGTCGAGGATCCCGACGGCTACAAGATCGAACTGATCCAGCGCGCCTGACGCGTATCAAGGCTCGTTCCGCCTGGCAAAGCCATACTGCGGCCTTTTTGGGCTTGCCATGTCCTTTCCAGAATTCTTTTCCCGGGTGCCCGAGGTCACGCTCTTCGATCCGCTGGCGGCGCTGCTCGGGGCGTCCAGCGACGGCCATATCCGCTATCGCTACGAGGACGCGGTGCGTCTGGCGGGGCATTCTTGTCCCACGGTTGCCGGTACTTACGTCCTGGCCAGTCGCATGTTGCGCCGCCTCTACCCCGATGGCCCCGCGCAACGCGGGAGCCTGCGGGTCGAGTTTCGTCGTGGCGAAGCCGAAGGGACGGTGGGGGTGCAGGCGGCCGTGTTTGGACTCCTGACCGGGGCCGCCGGCCCGGGAGGCTTCAAGGGACTGGGCGGGATGCACGGGCGCTGTGGCCGACTCGGCTTCGCGGTGGCGGACGTGCCAGGCGACGTGCGTCTGAACCGGGACGACACGGGCGCGTGCTGCACGGCAAGCCTCGATCTCAGCCCGGTTCCGGGTGACCCCGCCCTGGCCAGGCTGCTGGGGGGCATTCTTGCGGGGGAGGCCGGTGCCGAGCTGAGGACTGAATTCGCGGCCCGTTGGCAGGCCCGGGTCGAGCGTCTGCTGCTCGAATACTTCGATCACCCGGACGTCGTGCGGTTTTCCGACTGAGGATTCAGGCTGCCTTGCGGTGGGAGAGATCGTCCCGCACGCGCAGGAATTCTTCCAGGGAGAGTTCGCGTACCGTGGTGTGGGCCAAGGCGTCCCGCAGGTCCACCTCGAAACCCTCGGCGGCCTTCAGCACGGCACCTGGCGGAACCGGGAGAGGGGGCTGCGAGAAGTCTTTCTTGAGGGCCAACATGGCGGGTTTCCCAAAGGGCGTGTCCTTGGAAAGGATGATCCCAGAAACCCGAAAATGAGCCCGTGAAGCAATTCACGAGACGCTGATGAAGCCTCGGAAACCCTTGTCCCAAGGGCGTCTCTGGCTACTCCTCCAAGTGCTTCAGGACTGCGGGCGTTCCCGCGCGGCGCCCGGCCGGGATTCGATGGGACGGTTGATTTCGTCCGCCGGCTTGAGGAAGAAGAGCATCGCCCAGGCGGTGAGGGCCGTGAGCCCCCAGAACATGAGGAAACCCGTCGAGTAGATGGCCAGGGGGCTCCAATAGACGGGCTTGCCCATCAGATAGAGCTCCTGCGGATTGATGAAGGCGAAGAACACGGCTTCGCCGATGATGGCGGTCGCGAAGGACGGCCAGAAGATATACACCCACTTCAGCATTGCGGCTCCTGTCGGGAGGGGAGGGCGGCGAAAGGACTCGCCCAAAAGCAAGGGGGCTTGTGGCCCCCTCTCGTACCGAAGGACTATTGTTGCGGCTTGTACAAAGGATTGCAAGCGGAGCCGGAACGCCTCAGTCTCGGCTCCAGTAGCCCCCGCGCAGGGCCCACTGGCCGCCACGCTGCTCCCAGCGTCGGGGAACCCAGTGATGGCCGGGACGGGGCGCTTCCCAATGTCCGGGAACCCAGGCGTGCCGCCGGTCTGTCCAGTTCCAGTAGCCGTCGATCCAGATCAGCCCGACGGCCGGCGGCGGGCCGGCCAGTTCGTGACGGGGGGGTGGCGGGCCGACGGGAACGTCTTCCACCTGGGCGGGCGGGGGCACGACGGCCACGGGCGGACCTTGGGGGTGCCGGTGGCCCGGGGAAAGGGCGCTACAGGCTGCAAGGGCGGTCGTGGCAAGGGCGATGACGAGGGGAGATTTCATGGGAGCCTTTCCGACGCCGGGGAGGCGTGCGACCGGCCGAATCTAGGCGGCCTGTCACGGCGGCGCTGTTACGTCCTGTTAGGACTTGTTAATTCGGGCGCCAGCCCTGCCCCGCACGCGGGCTGCCGGCCACGGGTTCTTCACCCGCTCAGCGTTCGCGAAACGCCCGGGCGAGGGAACTGGTGACTGGGTCGGCCAGGTATTGGAACGCCGTGCGGGGCGTGGTGCGGATATACACTTCCGCCGGCATGCCCGCCTGAACGATGTCGATGCGGGCCTCGGCGAGGGCGCGGGGATCCAGGGCCACCTGGCCGACGTAATAGGTGGCGCCATTGGGGTCGCTCAACACGTCGGCGGAGAGATACTTCAGTTGGCCGGCGACCAGGGGCGTCGTGCGGGCGTCGTAGGACAGGAGTCGCACTTCGGCCGCCATGCCGGTACGCAATTGCAGGATGGAATCGGGAGGCAGGCGCACCTCGACGATGAGTTCCTGATTCTCCGGCACGATTTCCATGATCGCGTCCCGGGGTCCGATGGCGGCGCCTATGGTGTTGGCCTTGAGGTTGACCACCACGCCGTCGGTGGGCGAGCGCACCATCTGGCGCCGGTCGGCATCCTGGGCGGGGCGCAATTGCTCCTCCTGGTCCGCGAGGCGGGAGAAGGAATCCTTCAGTTCGGCGAGGGCGGTCTGGCGCGCTGTGTTGCGGACATCCTGCTGCTTGAGGCGCAGATCGTTCTGCTTTTGCAGGGCGCGGGAAAGGTCCGCCCGGTGTTCGGCCAGGCGGGAGCGATACTCCGCCACACTGCGTTGCAGGCCGTACATGCGGGTGGGCGAGATGAAGCCTTTTTCCAGGAGACCCTGATGGGCCCGCAACTCGTCCTCCATGGCCTTGCTGGAGGCCTCGTCGGCGGCGACCTGCTGCCGGGTGGCTTCGATCTCGCGTCCGGTTTCGGCAATCTGCTGGCCGAGAACGTCGAGTTGCTCGTGCAGCGTTCTGCGCCGCTGTTCGAACAGCTCCCGCTCCTTGGCCAGGATGCTGCCGATGAAGGGGTCGTCGACCTTCCCTGTCAGGGCGGGGGGAAAGACGATGCGCTCGTGGAAATCCCGCTCCGCGGCGAGGCGCGCCTGCTTGGCGAGTTCTCCTGCAATGTTCTGGCGGATGATCCCGGTGCTGGCGGAAACGCGCAAATCCTCGATTTCAAGCAACTCCTGGTCCTTGTGCACCCTGTCGCCGTTCTTGACCAGGATGCGCTTCACCAGGCCGCCCTCCTGATGCTGGACCTGCTGCCGCGCGTTCTCGACCCGGATGCTGCCCGAGGCCACCACGGCGCCGTCCAGGGGAGCGAGGAGCCCCCAGGCCAGGAAGACGAGGCCGGCCAGGACGACCGTGGCGCCGGCCGCGAAAGCCCACAGCCGGAGCTCCTTTTCCGCCGGATCCAGGTCGGGTCGCCCGGCGAGGAAAGCCAGGAGCGCCTTCATGCGGCGGCTCCGCCGGAGAGTTTTTCCACCACCTCGCGGCTGGGTCCATAGAGGGCGACGGCGCCCTCGCGCAGCACCAGGAGCTTGTCGCTGGCGGCCACCAGGGAGCGGCGGTGGGTGACCACCACCAGGGTGACGCCCTCGGCCTTCAACTGGCCGAGAACGTGCTGCAGCAGGGTTTCCCCTTCGGCATCCAGGTTGGAATTGGGCTCGTCGAGCAGGAGAAGGCGCGGCTCCCCGTACAGTGCCCGGGCCAGGGCGATGCGCTGCCGCTGGCCACCGGACAGCGCCGCCCCGCCGGGGCCGATCTCGGTGTCGTAGCCCTGGGGCAGGCGCAGGATCATGTCGTGTACTCCAGCGCGGTGGGCGGCGGCCACCACGGCCCCGCTGTCCGGCACGCCCATGCGGGCGATGTTGTCGCTCACCGTGCCGGGAAAAAGCTCGATGTCCTGGGGCAGGTAGCCGATCTGGCGACCCAGTTCCTCGGGCAGCCACTGGGCGATTTCCGCGTTGTCGTAGCGCACGCTGCCGGCCTGGGGACGCCAGGTTCCCGTAAGCAGGCGCAAGAGCGACGACTTGCCCGAACCGCTGGCGCCGATGATGCCGAGGAATTCCCCCGCTGCCAGGGAAAAGCTGACCCCCTTGACCAGGGGAGGGGTGGTCGGGCCCAGGGCATAGACCACCCGGTCGGCTTCCAGGGCGCCCTTGAGTTCGGGTAGACGGGTGCGCGGCGCCTGGCCGGAAGCTTCCGCGAAGGCCTCCTCCAGGCGGCGATAGGCGGCACGGGCTTCGAGAATGTCCTTCCAGCTCGCGATCAGGTGTTCCACTGGCGCCAGGGCGCGGCCGAGAATCAGGGTGGCGGCGAGCATGATGCCCGGGGTGGCGTTCTGCCCCACCACCAGATACGCCCCGGCGCCGACCATGATGACCTGGACGATCTGGCGGGAAAAGCGGGAAAGACCGCTCACCAGGGCGGAGATGCGCCCGCTTTCGTGCTGGTGGCGCAGGGCCTGGTGATTGATGGCATCCCAGCGTCGGGCCAGGGCCGGGAACATGCCCATGGCGCGGACCACCTCCGCGTTGCGCAGGCTGGAATCGATATAAGCGCTCGCCTTGCGGCTGACCATTTGCAGGTCTTCCACCGGCTTCTGGCTCACGCGATTGTTCAGGACTGCCAGGATGACCAGTGCGGCGGAACACACGAAGGCCAGAATGCCGAGCACGGGGTGGAAGAGGAAGATGAGCAGCAGCATGACCGGCAGCCAGGGGCTGTCGAGCAGGGCGCTCAGGCCATTGCCCGCGATGAAACGACGTATGGCGGCGACGTCCCGCATGAGGAAGCCGTGGCGGCCGAAACCGGGCTGAACGGCGTCGTCCAGGACGACGCGCAGCACGCGCTCCCCGAGAAGGCGGTCACAGAGCAGAGCGGCGCTGGTCATCATGCGGCCCCGCAGCCAATCGACCGCCAGGTAGAAAAGCAGCATGAGCAGGACGATGAAGGACAGCCAGCCCAGGGTGTCCAGGCTGCGGCTCATGAACACCCGGTCGAAAATCTGCATCATGTAGAAGGTCGGCGCCAGCAGAAGCAGATTGAGGAAGAAACTGATCCCCGCCGCCAGGATCACGACGTAACGGTAAGGGCGGAGCAGAGCGTTCATGGGCGGCAGGGGAAGTCGGCTCGGGCAGAGTGAGGAAGGCGGCGGACGCCGGATTGTAAAGCGGCGGCCGCGCCCTGGCACCAGAGATCGACGCAGCGCCACCCGGGCGGGACGTTTCCCCGGGCGGGCCAAGCTGGTAGCATGGCCCCGCGCCGCTTGCCGGCGCTTGCGGCACCCCCTCCCCTCCACCGGCACGGCCATCCTCAGAGGCGTATCCCCATGGACCTCCCCCGTCTGAAACCCCTTTCCCTCGAACAGGTCATCAATTTCTCCACGCCCAAGTCCTGGGGAATCAGCGATCCGGTCCGCTTCATGGCCCTGCTCGAAGAAGCCAAGAAACTGCTCACCTCCGGCGTCTACTTCGGCGACAACCTCCTCACCTGGGGGCGCAACAACTCCCTCTTCGAAGACGACGCCTTCCGGGAGGCCTGGGGCGCCAACATCCAGAACGACGCCGATCAGGCCATCGCCTGGCGGCGCTACATCCTCGCCTGCGCGGCCTTCCATTGCGTCCAACTGGAGGGCGATTTCGCCGAGTGCGGCGTCTACACCGGCACCGGCATCAAGACCGTCATGGACTACCTGGGGGGCGCCGCCTTTCCCAGGACCTTCTGGGGCTACGACACCTTCGACTACAACCCGGTCGAAGGCCACCACTTCGCCGGTCAGGAAGCGGGCTTCTTCGACAAGGTCAAGGCCCGCTTCGCCGCCTACCCCCAGGTGCGGCTCATCGCCGGCTTCATCCCCGATTCCTTCGCCCAGGGCATGCCGGAAAAACTCGCCTACCTGCATATCGACCTCAACAACGCCGAAGGTGAACTCGCCGCCCTGGAGGGGCTTTTCGACCGCGTGGTGAGCGGCGGCATCGTCATCCTCGACGACTACGAATGGGCGGGGGTCTATCGCAAGCAGAAACAGGCGGAAGACCCCTGGTTCGAAGCCCGGGGCTACCGGGTCTTTCCCTTGCCCACGGGGCAGGGCCTGGTGCTCAAGCGCTGACAGCCGGGTTCTCCGCCCCTTAGACGCATCAGCGCCGCAGTGCCACCCCGGCGATGGCGTCGCCAAAATCCCGCACGAAGCCGGGCATGTCGAACAGCGGCGAAGTCTGCCGCGCCGCCTCGACGCGGCGGCGCAGTTCGCCTTGGCGGTCCGGGTCGCTGCCCAGGGCGACGGCCTTTTCCTCGTATTCGGCAAAGTCGGTGGCGATGAGTTCGGGCACCCCTAGGGAAGTGAGCAGGCCCCCGGCCATGCGTGAGGCAAAGGTGCGGCCGGAGAGGGTGAGGACGGGGAGCCCCATCCACAGGGCGTCGTTGGCGGTGGTGCCGCCGTTGAAGGGATAGGCGTCGAGGAAGAGGTCGGCCGCGGTGTAGCGGGCCAGGTAGTCGGGCGGTGCGACCCGCGGGGCGAAGAGCAGGCGGCTCTTGTCGATGCCGCGGGCCTCGGCCCGGGCGGTGAGGCTGGCCTGGGCCCAGGGGTTGTCGGACAGGAGCCAGAGGACGCTGTCGGGAACCCGCGCCAGGACGCGCAGCCAGGTTTCGAACATGGCCTCGGTGAATTTGTAATTGTTGTTGAAGCAGCAGTAAACGAATCCTGCCTCGGGCAGGCCGCACTGCTGCCGGGTAGGCAGGGGCGATACGGGGCGCTGGCGGTCGCTGCTCTGGAAGACCTTGGGGAGATAAAGGGGCTTTTCGGTGTAGTAGGGGCGTTCGGCGTCGGGAATGAGGTAGCGGTCGGCGACGACGTAGTCGATCCCCGGTTGGCCGGTGGGGCCGGGGAAGCCCAGGTAGGTCATCTGCACCGGGGCGGGACGGTAGGCGACGATGTTGGGGCGGGCGCCGGAGGTGAGGCCCTGCAGGTCGATGAGGATGTCGATCTCGTTCTGGCGGATGGCCTGGGCCGCGCTGGCGTCGTCCAGTCCGCCGATTTTGAAGAAGTGGTCGAAGGCGCGGATCACGCGGGCGCGCAGGGCGGAGCCATCTTCCCGGCTCCAGCAGAAGCCGTAGAGTTCGAAGCGATCCCGGTCGAGCAGTTCGAACAGTTCGACGGTGAGCAGGGAGACCGCGTGCAGGCAGAAGTCGGATGAAAGAAAGCCGAGGCGCAGGCGGGGGTGGGCGTAGCCCTCGGGGGGCGCCAGGACGGGAACGCGGGAATTGATGCGCTCCTGGGCGAAGTGGACCGCGGTGGCGAGTTGCAGGCCCGGGTCGTCGCTGGCCGAGAGCATGGCCAGGGGAGAGGTGGCGCGCAGCATGCTGCCCACGGAGAGCCCGGGAAAATCGCAGAACACCGGCCATTCGCACTGCTTCTGGCGCAGATGGACCCAGTGCTGGATCACCTTGGGCTGGTCCGGATCGACGCTCAGGCTGGCGGCCAGTTTCTCTTCGGCCGCCTGGAAGTTGCGGTTTTCTTCCTGCAGGCGGCCCATGCTGTTGAGGACCAGGATGTAGAGATCCCGGTTCAGGCTGGGGCCGACCAGGGGGTGGTCGAGCATGGATTGCCAGACGGCGAGGGCCTGGGGGGCGCGGCCCTGGCGTTCGATGACGGTGCCGATGTTGAACCAGGCCTGGACGAAATCCGGTTTTTCGAAAATGGCCTTGCGGTAGCTTTCCTCGGCCTCGGCAAAGCGTTCGAGCTGGGTGAGGGCGACGGCCAGGTTGAAGCGGACGATGTGGGCCAGGGGCGAGCGGGTGTGCTGCAGCCAGTGCTGGTAGAAATCGACCACGTCAGCGGTGCGCCCGGCGCCCCCCAGGCGGTCGGCCAGGCCGATGACGGCCATGGGATCGAGGGCGTCGGCGGCGGCGAGGCCACGGGCTTCGGCCAGGGCGGCGTCCAGGTCGGCGGCGGGGACTCGGGCTTCGGTCATGGGGGCGGGCTCAAGAAAACAGCCGGCGGGGAGGCCCCCGCCGGCTGTGGTTCGGGACGCGGCGATCTTATAGCAACCAGTCCTGGCTGTCGCTCGCCGGCGGCATGAGGAAGTCGTCTTCCGAGAACAGGGCGGTTTCATCGGCCGCAGGGCTCGGGGCCGCCGGGGTCTCGACCGGGGCGGTCTGGAACCAGACGTCCGCCAGGGCGTGGGTGGCGCCGTCTGCCGTGCTGTAGCTGCCGGTGAGGCCCAGCCAGTTGCCGTCGTCCAGGGCGGTGGATGCGGTGGACCCGGTGCCCAGGCCGGTGATGCCCAGGGCGCTGAGGTCGAACAGTTCGTCGCCCTGGCTGGTGCCGTCCTGATTGACGTCCTTCCACACCACCAGGTTGGCGAAGCCGCCGTCCGCGCCGTCGACGACGCCGTCACCGTTGTCGTCCAGGCTGGCCAGGGCCTCGAAGCCGTTCGTGGCGGTGCTGCCATCCGCCAGGACGAAGGCGCTGCCGAACAGTTCGCGGCCGTCGTCGATGCTGCCGTTGCCGTCCAGGTCGATGGCCAGCAGGCCGTCATCCTGGGAGACCCAGCCGGTGGCGACGGCCTGGCCGGTGGCGTTCAAGTCGAACTCGACGCCGGCGGAGAGGCCCACGGTGTCGACACCGTCGCCGTTCAGGTCGAGGACCAGCGGCGTGGACAGGGCCAGGGCAGCCAATTGCTCGGCGCTCATCGCTCCCAGTTGGCCGCCGGTGAAGGCGTCGTGCTGCGCCATGCTGAGGTGCGAGAGCTGGGCCGCGGTAAGGGCGGCGATGTCGGCGGTCTCGATGGCGGCGATCTGGTCGGTGGTGAGGGCGGCGAATTGCGAGGTCTTCATGGTGCCGAACTGCTCCGAAGTCATGGCGGCGATGTCGGCGGTCTCGATGGCGGCTACCTGGGCGGGCGTCAGGACGAAGATCTGGGCGGTGGTGAGGGCCGCGATCTGGGCGGTGGTGAGGGCTTCGATCTGGGCGGTGGTGAGGACTGCGATGTCGGTGCCCTGGATGGCCTCGATCTGGGTGGTGGTCAGGGCGGCAATCTGGTCCGTCGTCATGCTGTCGAACTGGTCCGTGGTCAGGGCAACGATCTGGGCCGTGGTCAGTGCCGCGACATCGGTGCCCAGCGCGACGATCTGGGCGGTGGTCATGACCGGCAGGTCGGTGCCCTGGATGGCGGCCACCTGGGCGGTGGTGAGGGCCGCCACGTCCACCGTCTCCAGAGCCTGGATCTGGGCCGAGGTCAGGGAGACGATCTGGGATGTGGTCAGGGCGGCCACCTGGGCCGTGGACAGGGCGACGATCTGGTCGGTGCTCATGGCGGCCAGGTCTCCACCCTGGATGGCCGCCACCTGGGCGGTGGACAGGGCGCCGATCTGGTCGGTGGTCAGGGCGGCCACCTGGGCCGAGCTCAGCGACACGATCTGGGCCGTGGTCAGGGCACCCACCTGGTCCGTGGTCAGGGCCTGGATCTGGGTCGTGCTGAGGGCTCCCAGATCGACCCCTTCGATGGCGGCGATCTGAGCGGTGGTCAGGGCGGCCAGATCGACCGTCTCCAGGGCTGCGACCTGGGCCGAGGTGAGGCCGGCCACCTGGGCGGTGGTCAGGGCCTGGATCTGGGCGGTGGTCAAGGCCTGGATCTGGGCCGTGGTGAGGGCGGCGATGTCGGTGCTTTCCAGGGCTGCGATCTGGTCGGTGGTGAGCGCCGCGATCTGGGCCGTGGTCAGGGCAGCCACCTGGGCGGTGGTGAAGCTGGGCACCACGGTGGTGGCGATGTTGACCAGATCGGCGGTTTCCAGGGCCGCGACCTGGGCGGTACTCATGGCCGCCAGTTGGGCCGAGGTGAGGGCGGCGGCCTGATCGGTGGTGATGGCCACGATCTGGTCCGTGGTCAGCGCCCCGATGCTGGAGGTGCGCAGGGTGGCGAAGCGGGCGGCGGTGATGGCCGCCAGGTCGGCGGTCTCGATGGCCGCCACCTGGGCGGTAGTGAGGGCCTGCAACTGCGTGCTGGTGAGCGCCGCGGCCTGGTCGGTGGCGAGGGCGGCGATTTGCGCCGTGGTCAATGCCGCCATGGGCGAGGTCTTGATGGAAGCGATCTGATCGGTGGTCAGGTTGGCGACCTGGGCCGTGGTGAGGTTGGCGGCCTGGGCCGTGGTCAGGCCCTGCAGGGCAGCCGTGGTGACGGCGGCGAGGTCGGCGGTCTCCATGGCCGCCAGTTGAGCGGTGCTCAGGGCCGACAACTGGCGCGACGACAGGGCGGCGGCGTGATCGGTGCTCAGGGCGACGATCTGGGCGGTGGTGAGGGCGGCGAGATCGCCCGACTCGACCGCGACCAACTGGGTGGTGGTGAGGGCGGCGATGCCGGCGGTGCCCAGGGCGACGAACTGGTCGCTGGAGAGGGCGACGATCTGGGCCGTGGTGAGGGCCTGCACCTGGTCGGTGGTCAGGGCGGCGATCTGGGCCGTGCCCAGGGCCGCCACATCGACGGTGTCGAGGGCAGCGATGCGGTCGGTGCTCAGGGTCACCAGGTCGGCGGTTTCCAGGGCCGCCACCTGGGCGCTGGTCAGGGCGACGACCTGGGCCGTGGTCAGGTTCTGCACCTGGGCGGTGGTGAGGGCGGCGATCTGGGCGGTGGTGAGGGCGGCGATCTGGGCGGTGGTCATGGCCGCCACCTGGGTGGTGGACAGTTCCACCAGATCGACGGTCTGGATGGCGGCCACCTGGGCTGTGGTGAGCGCCGCGATCTGATCGGTGGCCAGGGCGGCGACCTGGGCGGTGGACAGGGCGACGATCTGGGCCGTGGTGAGGGCGGCGACGTCGGCGGTTTCCAGGGCGGCGATCTGGGCCGTGCTCAGGGCGGCGAGATCGGCGGTTTCCAGGGCGGCCACCTGGGCGGAGGTGAGGCCGCCGATCTGATCGGTGGTCAGCGCTGCTGCCTGGGCGGTGGAGAGGGCGACGATCTGGGCCGTGGTCAGCGCCGCCACCTGGGTCGGGTCGAGCACCTGCAATTGATCCGTGGTCAGAGCGGCGAGATCGGCGGTTTCCAGGACGCGAATCTGCGCGGTGGTGAGCGAGAGGAGCTGATCATCGGTCAGCGCCACCACCTGGGCGGTGGTCAGGGCGGGGACGACCGCGGTGGACAGGGCGGCCAGGGCAGCCGGCTGGAGCACCTGCAATTGCGTGGTGGACAGGGCGACGAGCTGGGCCGAAGTGAGGGCGCCGGCCTGGGTCGGGCTGAGGAGCGAGACCTGGTCTGTGGTCAGGGCCGCGATGTCGGCGGTTTCCAGGGCGCGAATCTGGGCCGTGCTCAGGGCCAGCACCTGCTCGAAGCTCAGGGCGGCGACCTGGGCGGTGGTGAGGGCGGCGATCTGGGCGCTGGACAGAACCGCGAGGTCGGCGGTCTGCAGGGCGGCGATCTGGTCCGTGGTCAGGCTGACGAGCTGGGCCGTGCCCAGGGAAGCGACTTGCTCGGTGGTGAGCCCGATGATCTGGTCCGTGTTGAGGGCGGCAAAGTCCGCCGTTTCCAGGGACGCGATCTGGGCGGTGGTCAGGGCGGCGATGCCCGTCACCGCCAGTTGCGGAACCTGGGCCGTGGTGAGGGCGACGAGTTGGGCGGTGGTCAGGGCGGCAATCTGGTCGCTGGTCAGCCAGCCGGCCTGGTTGGTCGTCAGGGCGGCGATGTCCGCCGTCTCCAGGGCGTGAACCTGGGCCGTGGTGAGGGCCACGACCTGGGCGCTGGTGAGGGCGGCGATCTGGTCGCTGCTCAGGCTGCGCACCGAGGCGGTGGTCAGGCTGGCGAGATTGGCGGTGGAAATGGCCGCCACCTGGCCGGTGGTCAGGGCCGCGAGTTGCGTCGTGCTCAGGGCGGCGAACTGGGCGCTGGTCAGGGCGGCGATGTGCTGCGGCGACAGGGCCTGGAGATCGACGGTTTCCAGGGCGGCGATCTGGGTGGTGGTGAGGGCCGCCACCTGCGTCGTGGTCAGGTTGGCCACCTGGGTGGTCGTGAGGCTCTGGATGGCGCCGGTGCTCAGGCTGGCGAGATCGGCCGTCTGGAGCGCGGCGAGCTGGTCCAGGGTGAGGGCCGCGGCCTGGCTGCCGGTCAGGGCGGCCGCCTGGGCGGTGGTGAGGGCGACGACCTGGGCGGTGGACAGGGTGGCGAGGTCCACCGTCTCGATGGCCGCGACCTGGGCGGTGGTCAGGGCGGCGATCTGGCCGGTGCTCAGGCTGGAGGCCTGGTCGGTGGTCAGGGCGGCGATCTGGGCCGTGGTCAGGTGGGTGAGCTGGCTGGTGGTCAGGGCGCCGATCTGCACGGTTTCCAGGGCGGCCACTTGGGCCGTGGTGAGGGCGGCCACCTGGTCCGTGGTGAGGGCGGCGACCTGGGCGGTGCTGAGGGACGCCACCTGGGTGGTGGTCAGGCCGGCGAGGGCGCCGGTGGTCAGGGCCACCAGATCGGCGGTTTCGAGTACGGCCAGTTGCGCCGTGGTGAGCTTGGCGGCCTGGCTTGCCGTGAGGGCGGCGGCCTGGGCGGTGGTCAGGGCGACGACCTGATCCGTGGTGAGGGCGGCGATGTCCGCCGTGGTGAGCGCGGCCACCTGGCCGGTGGTCAGGGCCTGGAACTGGGCGGTGGAGAGCGCCGCCACCTGGGCGGTGGTGAGGGCGGCCACCTGGGCGGTGGTCAGGGCGGCCACCTGGGCGGTAGTGAGGGCGGCCACCTGGGCGGTGGTCAGGGCGGCGAGGTCGGCCGTTTCCACGGCACGAATCTGGGCGGTGGACAGGGCGGCCAGATCGACCGTCTGGAGAGCGGCGGCCTGGGCCGTGGTGAGGGCGGCGACCTGGGCCGTGGCCAGGGCCACGAACTGGGCCGTGCCGAGGGCGACCACCTGGGCGGTGGTGAGGGCTGCCACGTCGGCGGTCTCCAGGGCGCGCACCTGATCGGTGGTCAGATTGGCGATCTGGGTGGTGGTGAGGGCGGCGACTTGGCCCGTGGTGAGGGCGGCAATGGCATCGGTGCTGAGGGCCGCGAGGTCGGCGGTTTCCAGGGCAACGATCTGGTCGGTGGTGAGGGCGGCGGCCTGGGCCGTGGTGAGCGCCGCGGCCTGGTCGGTGGTGAGGGCGACGACCTGGGCCGTGGTGAGGGCGGCGATGTCGGCCGTTTCCAGGGCCCGAATCTGGGCGGTGGTGAGGGCGGCGATCTGGGCGGTGGTGAGGATGGCGACCTGGCTGGACGCCAGGGCCACGATCTGGCCGGTGGTCAGTGCCGCCACCTGAGTGGTGGTCAGGGCGGGAAGCTGGTCGCTGGTCAGGGCGGCGATGTCGCCGGTCTCCAGGGCGCGCACCTGGGCCGTGGTGAGGGCCGCGACCTGGGCCGTGCTCAGGTTGGCCACCTGGGTGGTGGACAGGGCAATGATCTGATCCGTGCCGAGGGCTGCGAGATCGGCGGTTTCCAGGGCGCTGATGCGGTTGGTGGCAATGGCCGCCACCTGGGCCGTGGTGAGGGCTACCGCCTGGGCGGTGGTGAGGGCCTGCAATTGCCCGTTGTTGAGGCCGGCGATGTCCGCCGTCTCCAGCGCCCGGAGTTGGGCCGTGGTGAGGGCGGCGATTTGGGCCGTGGTCAGCGTGGCGGTCTGGGCCGTGGTCAGGGCGACGATCTGGGCCGTGGTCATGGCCTGGAGATCGGCGGTTTCGATGGCCGGAACCTGATCCGAGGTGAGGGCGACGACCTGGCTCGTGGTCAGTTTGGCGATCTGGGCCGTGGTCAGGGCGGCGACCTGGGCAGGCGTCAGGACGGCGATATCGGCGGTTTCCATGCCCGCTACCTGGGCGGTGGTGAGGGCGGCGACCTGGGCCGTGGTGAGGTTGGCCACCTGGTCGGTGGTGAGGCTCTGGATGGAGGCTACCGACAGGGCCGCCAGATCGGCGGTTTCAATGGCGGCGACCTGGGCCGTGGTGAGGGCGGCGAGCTGGGCCGTACCCAGGGCGACGATCTGGGCCGTGGTGAGCGCGGCGACCTGGGCCGTGGTGAGGACCGCCAGGTCGGCGGTTTCGATGGCGGCGACCTGGGCCGTGGTCAGGGCCTGCACCTGGGTGGTGGTGAGTGCCGGGGCCTGGGCCGTGGTGAGGGCGGCGATCTGGGCCGTCGCCAGGGTGGTCAGTTGGGCGGTGGTGAGCGCGGCGACCTGGGCCGTGGTGAGGGCGGCCACCTGGGTGGTGGTCAGTTGCTGCACCTGGGCGGTGGTCAGGGCGACGATGTCGGCCGTCTCGAGGGCCGCCACCTGGGCGGTAGTGAGCTTGGAGATCTGGGCGGTGGTGAGCTTGGCGATCTGGGCCGTGGTCATGGCCTGGATCTGGGCTGTGGTGAGCGCGGCCAGGTCGGCGCTTTCCAGGGCGACGATCTGGGCCGTGGTCAGGACGGCCACCTGGCCCGTGCGCAGGGCCGGGGCCTGATCGGTGGTGAGGGCGACGATCTGCGCCGTGCTCAGGGCCGGAATGTCGGCGTTTTCGATGGCGGCGATCTGGGCGGTGGTCAGGGACGCGAACTGATCGGTGGTCAGGGCGGCGATCTGGCTGGACGACAGGGCGGCGATCTGGGCCGTGGTGAGGGCGGCCACGTCGACGGTTTCCAGGGCCCGCAGCTGGGTGCTGGTGAGGGCGGCGACCTGGGCCGTGGTGAGGTAGGTGATCTGGTCGGTGGACAGGGCGGCGATCTGGCCCGTGGTGAGGCTGGCGACCTGGGTGGTGGTGAGGCCGGCGATCTGGTCGCTGTCCAGGGCGGCAAGGTCGGCGGTTTCCAGGGCGCGCACCTGGGCGGTGGTCAGGGCAGTGAGTTGTGCCACCGACAGGGTGTGGGTCTGGGCCGTGGTGAGGCCGGGGATGACGGTAGCGGAAATGGCCGCCACGTCGGCGGTTTCGAGGGCGCTGACCTGGGCGGTGGTCAGCGCCGCCAGCTGGGCCGAGGTCAGCGAGGCCGCCTGGGCCGTGGTGAGGGCGACGATCTGGGCGGTGGACAGGGCAGCGAGATCGACGGTTTCGACGGCCGGGAACTGACTCGACGTGAAGGCCTGGATCTGGCTGGTCTGGAAGGCGGCGAACTGGGCCGTACCCAGGGCGACGACCTGATCATTGGTCAGGGCGGCGATCTGGGCCGTGGTCAGGGCCCGTACCTGGTCGGTGGTCAGCGCCGCGATCTGGTCCGTGGTCATGCTGGCGACCACGGCGGTGGGTACGGCGGCGATGGCGTCGGTGGTCAGCGCCGCGATCTGGGTCGTGGTCATGCCGGGCAGGCGGGCGCTGGAAAGCGCGGCTACCTGGGCGGGGGTGAGGGCGGCGACCTGGGTTGAGGTGAGCGCCGCCAGATCGGCAGCTTCCAGGGCGTGGATCTGCGAGGTGCTCAGGGCCACCAGTTGCGCGGTGGTGAGGGCCGGCATCTGGGCCGTGGTCAGGGCGATGATCTGCGCCGTGCTCAGGGCGCCGATGTCGGCGGTCTCGATGCGGCTGATCTGGGCCGTGGTGAGGGCAGCGATCTGGCCGGTGGTGAGGGCACCGATCTGGGTCGAGGTGAGGGCGGCGATCTGGTCCGTGGTCAGGGCCGCCACCTGGGCGGTGGTGAGGGCGGCGATGCGGCTGGTGGCCAGGGCGGCAAGATCGGCCGTCTCCAGGGCGGCGATCTGGGCGGTGGTCATGGCGGCCACCTGGGCGGTGGTGAGGGCCGCCGCCTGGGCGGTGGTGAGGGCGACGATGCGGTCGGTGCTGAGGGCGGCGAACTGGGTGGTGGTGAGCGCGGCGAGCTGGGCGGTGCTGAGGGCTGCCACCTGGTCCGAGGTCAGGGCGGCGACCTGGGCCGTGGTGAGATTGGTGATGACGGAGGTGGTGAGGGCGGCGAAATCGGCGGTTTCGAGGGCCGCCACCTGGGCGGTGCTCATGCCGACCACCTGGGCCGAAACGAGCGCTACGGCCTGGGCCGTGGTCAGGGCGACCACCTGGGCGGTGGTGAGGGCCGCCACGTCGGCGGTCTCCAGATTGCGCACCTGGGCGGTGGTCAGGGCGGCCACCTGGGCGGTGGTCAGGGCGGCGGTCTGGGCGGTGGACAGCGCCCGGAGGGTGTCGGTGAATTGTGCAGCCAGCACGGAGGGCGCAATGGCGGCCACCTGGGCCGTGCTCAGGGCGGCGAGCTGGGTGGTGCTCAGGGCATCCACCTGGCCGCTGTTCAGGGCCGCCACCTGAGCGGTGGTGAGGGCAGCGAGGTCGGCCGTTTCCAGGGCGGCGACCTGGACCGTGGCGAGGGCCGCGACCTGCGCGGTGCTCAGGACAGCCACCTGGGCCGTGGTGAGGGCGACGACCTGGGCGGTGGTCAGGGCGGCCACCTGGGTTGTGGAGAGGCTGCCGATCTGGTTGGTGGTGAGGGCGGCGATCTGGGCCGTGGTGAGGGCGGCGACTTCGGCCGTGCTCAGGGTGGCGAGGTCGGCGGTTTCCATGGCCGCGATCTGGGTCGTGGTCAGGGCGGCGAGCTGGGTCGAAGTGAGGGCCGCCGCCTGGGCGGTGGTGAGGGCGACGATCTGGTCGGTGGTCAGGGCGGCGGCGTCGGCGGTCTCGATGGCCGCGATCTGGGCGGTGCTCAGGGCACCCAGTTGATCGATGGTGAGGGCGGCGGCCTGGGCGGTGGTGAGGGCGGCGACCTGGCTGGTGGCCAGGGCGGCCACCTGGGCGGTGGTCAAGGAGACCACTTGCAGCGTGCTGAGGGCGGCGACGTCGGCGGTGGGCAGGGCGCGAACCTGGGCCGTGGTCAAGGCGGCGATCTGGTCCGCCGTGAGGGCGGCGGCCTGGGCGGTGGTGAGGGCGGCGATGAAGCCGGTGGGGATGGTCACCAGGTCTGCCGTTTCCAGCGCAGCCACCTGGGCCGAGGTCAGCGCGGCCACCTGGGCCGAGGTGAGGGCGGCCACCTGGGCGGTGGTCAGGGCGACGATCTGGGCCGTGGTGAGGGCAGCAATGTCGTCGGTGCCGAGGATGCGCAGCTGGTTGGTGGTGAGGGCGGCGATCTGGCCGGTGGTCAGGGCGGCAGCCTGGGCTGTCGTCAGGCCCGGCAGGGCGGAGGTGGACAGGGCGACCAGGTCGGCGGTCTGCAGGGCCACCACCTGGGCGGTGGTGAGGGCCGCGAGCTGGGTCGAGGTGATGAAGCTGGCCTGGGAGGTGGTCAGGGCGACGATCTGGGCCGTGGTGAGGGCTGCCACGTCGGCGGTTTCCAGAGCCCGCAGTTGGGATGGCGTCAGGGCAGCGATCTGGTCGGTGGTGAGGGCGGCGGTCTGGGCCGTGGTGAGGGCCGGAATGATGCCGCTGGCGATGGCCGGCAGGTCGCCGGTTTCGATGGCGCGCAACTGGCTGGTGGACAGGCTGGCCAACTGGGCCGACGACAGGGCGCCGATCTGATCCGAGGTGAGGGCGATGATCTGGTCGGTGGTGAGGGCGGCGAGCTGGGTGGTGGACAGGGCGGCGATGGCGGCGGTGCCGAAGCCGACGATGTCGGAGGTTTCGATGGCCGCCACCTGGGCGGTGGTCAGGGCCTGCACCTGGGCGGTGGTGAGGGCCTGCACCTGCCGGCTGGTCAGGGCGGCGATCTGGGTGGTGCTGAGGAGCGCGACGTCGGCGGTGTCCAGGGCCTGGACCTGCGCGGTGCCCAGGGCGGCGACCTGGGCCGTGGTGAGGGCCTGGACTTGCGCCGTGGACAGGGTCTGCACGGCGGCGGTGCTCATGGCGGCCACGTCGGTCGGGTCGAGGACGGCGACCTGGGCCGTGGACAGGGCGGCGACCTGGGCCGTGGTGAGGGCAGCGGTCTGGGCCGAGGTCAGGGCGGCGACCTGGGCCGTGGCAAGGGCAGCCACCCTGGGCGGTGCTGAGGGCGGCGACGGCGGAGGTGGCCAGGCTGGCCACGTCTTCGGTGTCGAGGGCCTGGATCTGGGTCGTGGTGAGGGCCGCGACCTGGGCGGTGGTGAGGGCGGCGGTCTGGTCGGAGGTGAGGGCCGCCACCTGGGCGGTGCCCAGGAGCACGACGTTGGCCGTGGTGAGGGCCGGAATCTGGGCATTGGAGAAGGCGGCGACCTGCTCGGCGCTGAGCGCCTGGGCCTGAGCCGTGGTGAGGGCGGCCACGGCGGCGGTGGACAGGGCTTGCAGGTCGTCGGTGACCAGGCCGCCGATCTGGGCGGTGGTCAGGGAAGCGACCTGGGCGGTGGTCAGGGCGGCCGCTTGCGCGGTGGTGAGGGCGCCCAATTGGGTGTTGGTCAGGGCCTGGATCTGGGTGGTGGTCAGCCCGGCGATGCTGCCCGTGCTGAGGGCCTGGATGTCCTGGGTCTCCAGGGCGCCGATCTGGGCGGTGCCGAGGGCGCCCAGTTGCGCGCTGGAGAGGGCTTCCACCTGGGCGGTGGTGAGGGCCAGGATCTGCGCGGTGGATTGGGCCGCGATGGCCGCCGTGGTGAGGGCGCGGATTTGTGCCGTGGCCAGGACGGGAATCTGGCTGGTGGTGAAGGCGGCGGCCTGGGCGCTGGTGAGCGCGGCCATGGCGGCGGTGGACAGGGCGCCGAGGTCGGCGGTCTCGATGGCGGCGATCTGGGCCGTGGTGAGGGCGGCGATCTGGGTGGTCGTCAGCGCGGCGATCTGGGTCGAGGTGAGGGCGACGATCTGATCCGTGGACAGGCCGGCGATCTGGGCGGTGCCCAGGGCACGCAGGAAGGCGGTGGACAGCGCGGCGACGTCGGCGGTCTCGATGGCGGCCATCTGGCTGGAGGTCAGCGCGGCGAGCTGGGTCGAGGTGAGGGCGGAAATCTGGGCGCTGGTGAGAGCGATGACCTGGTCGGTGGTGAGGGCCGCCACCTGGGCGGTGGTCAGTCCCTTGATGGCCGTCGTGGTGATGACGCTGAGGTCGTTGGTTTCTATGGAAGCCACTTGCGCCGTGGTGAGGACGGCGAGTTGGGTCGAGGTCAGCGCGGCCACCTGGGCGGTGGTCAGGGCGGGAACCTGATCCGTGGTCAGCGACGGGAGCACGGCGGTGCTCAGGGAGGCGATCTGGGCCGTGGTGAGGGCGGCGACCTGGGCCGGGGTGAGGGCCGCGACCTGGGCGGTGGACAGGTTCTTGAAGGCGAGGGTGCCCATGGCGGCCAGGTCGGCCGTTTCCAGGGAAGCGACCTGCTCGGTGGTGAGGGCCGCGACCTGGAGGCTGGTGAGGGCGGCGACCTGCCCGGTGGTGAGGGCCGCGACCTGTTCCGGATTCAAGCGGGCGAGGTCCCGGTTTCCAGGGCGATGATCTGGGCGGTGGTGAGGGCGGCGATCTGGGCCGTGGTCAGCGCTTCCATGTGATCGGTGGTCAGCGCGGCGATGGCGGTGGAGGTGAGCTTGGCCAGATCCGCCGTTTGCAGGGCGATGATCTGGGCGGTGGTGAGGGCGGCCACCTGGGCCGAGGTCAGGGCGCCCGCCTGGAGGGTGGTGAGGGCGACGATCTGGTCGGTGGACAGTCGGGCCACGTCAGCCGGTTGCAGGGCGGCGATCTGGGTGGTGGACAGCGCCGCGATCTGGGCCGTAGTGAGGGCCGGAATCTGGGTGGTGGAGAGGGCGGCGATCTGGGCGGTGGACAGGGCGGCGATGGCCGAGGTGCTGAGGGCCGCGAGATCCTGGGTTTCGAGGAGCGGGATCTGGGCGGTAGTGAGGGCCGCGACCTGGGCGGTGGTCATGGCCGCTGCCTGGGCGGTGGTGATGGCTTCGATCTGGGCCGTGGACAGTTTGGCGACTGCAGTGGGCTGGAGCTTGGCGAAATCGGCGGTTTCCAGGGCGGCGATCTGGTCGCTGGTCATGGCGGCCACCTGGGCGGTGGTCAGGGCCGCGACCTGGGCGGTGGACAGGGCGACGATGTGGTCGGTGGTCAGTTGGGCGATGTCCGCCGTTTCCATGGCGGCGATCTGGGCCGTGGTCAGCGCGGCGACCTGTGCCGTGGTGAGGGCGGCCACCTGGCCGACGGTGAGGGCGGCGATCTGAGCCGCGCTGAGTTTGGCGATGGCGGCGGTGGATAGATTGTCGATGTCGTCGGTCTGGATGGCGGCGATCTGGGCGGTGGTCATCACCTGCACCTGGGCGCTGGTGAGGGCCGCGACCTGGGCACTGGTGAGGGCGACGATCTGGGCCGTGGTGAGGGACGGGATGGCCAGGGTGGACAGGTTGGCGACATCCTGGCTGTCCAGGGCGGCGATCTGGGCCGTGCTGAGCTTGGAGACCTGGGTGGAGGTGAGGGCACCGACCTGGGTGGAGGTCAGGGCTGCCACCTGGGCGGTGGTGAGGGAGGCGAGATCGGCGGTTTCGATGACGCGCACTTGGGCCGTGGTGAGGGCGGCGACCTGGGCGGTGGTGAGGGCCTGCACCTGGGCGGTGGTGAGGGCGATGACGGCCTGGGTGGACAGGGCGGCCACCTGGGCCGTGGTGAGGGCGGCCACCTGATCGGTGGATAGGGTCTTGACCTGGGCGGTGGTGAGGGCGGCGGTGGCGGAGGTGCTGAGGGCGGCGAGGTCTTCGGTTTCCAGGGCGGCGACCTGGGCGGTCGTCAGGGCGGCCACCTGGGTCGACGTGAGCGCCGAGGCATTGGTCGTCGTCCAGGCGGCGATCTGGGCGGTCGTGAGGGCGGCGATCTGGGCGGTGGTGAGCAGCCGAATTTCGCGGATGTCGTCCTGGGTAGAAGAAAGCGGATTGGTCAGGGCGGCGATCTGGGCCGTGGTGAGGGCACCCAGCTGATCGGGGGTGAAGGCGGCGACTTGGTCGGAGGTGAGGGCGGCCATATCGACGGTTTCGATGGCGCGCACCTGGGCGGTGCTGAGGGCGGCGACCTGGGCCGTGGTGAGGGCGGCGACCTGGGCCGTGGTGAGGGCGACGATCTGGGCCGTGGTGAAGCCGGCCAGGGCGCCAGTGGCCAGGGCCGCGAGGTCGGCGGTTTCGATGGCCTGGATCTGCGCCGTGGTCAGGGCGCCGAGTTGGGTCGAGCGCAGGGCGCCGGCCTGGGCGGTGGTGAGGGCGACGACCTGGTCGGTGGACAGGCGGGCGACGGCAGCCAGGGTGAGGGAGCCGATGTCGGCGGTTTCGATGGCGGCGATCTGGTCGCTGTCCAGGGCGGGAATCTGGGTGGTGGTGAGGGCGGCGACCTGGGCGGTGGTGAGGGCGACGATCTGGGCCGTGGTGAGGGCAGCGATGTCGTCCGTTTGCAGCACGCCGATCTGGCCGGCGGTGAGGGCGGCGACCTGGGCCGTGCTGAGGGCGGCGACCTGGGTGGAGGTGAGGGCGACGATCTGGGCCGTGGTCAGCCCGGCGATGGAAGAGGGCGACAGCTGGGTGACGTCCAGGCCCGCCATCTGGGCGGTGGTGAGGGCGGCGATCTGGCCCGCGGTGAGGGCCGCGGTCTGGGGCGCGGTCAGGGCCCCCAGTTGGTCGGTGGTCATGCCCTTGATGGCCGCGGTGGTGATGGCGCGCAGGTCGGCGGTTTCCAGGGCGGCGACCTGGGCAGTGGTGAGGGCGGCGACCTGCCCGGAGGTAAGTGCGCTGGCCTGGCCGGTGGTCAGGGCGACGATCTGGTCCGTGGTGAAGGCGGCGAGGTCGGCGGTTTCCATGGCCGCCACCTGGGAATTGGTCAGCTTGGCCACCTGGGCGGTGGTGAGGGCGGCCGTCTGGGCGGTGGTGAGGGCGCGAATCTGGGCCGTGGTGAGGGAGGTGATGGCGCCGGTGGACAGGGCGGCCACATCGGCGGTTTCCAGGGCGGCGATCTGGGCGGTGCTGAGGGCCGCGAGCTGCGCGCCGGTCAGGGCGTTGGCCTGGGCCGTGGTGAGGGCGACGATGTCGTCGGTCCCCAGGCCGGCCAGGGCGCCGGTGGAAAGCTTGGCCAGATCGGCCGGTTCCAGGGCGGCAATTTGAGCAGTGGACAGCGCGACGATCTGGGCCGAGGTGAGAGAGCCGGTCTGGCCGGTGGTGAGGGCGACGATCTGGTCGGTAGACAGGGCGGCGACGTCGGCGGTTTCCAGGGCGGCGATCTGGGTGGAGATGAGCTTGCTGACCTGGAAGGTGGTGAGGGCCGCCACCTGGGCGGTGGTCAGCGCCTGGATCTGGGCCGAGGTGAGGGCGCTGAGGGCGCCGGTGGCCAGGGCGGCGAGGTCGGCGGTCTCGATAGCGGCCACCTGGGCGGTGGTCAGGGCCGCCAGCTGCGCGCCGGTGAGGGCGTTGGCCTGGGCGGTGGACAGGGCGACGATCTGCGCCGTGGTCAGGGCCCGTACGGCGGCGGTGGTGAGATTGTCGATATTGCCGACGTCGATGGCGGCGATTTGCGCCGTGGACAGGGCAGCCACCTGGGCCGAGGTGAGGGCGGCGACCTGAGTCGACGTGAGGGCGGCGACGTCGACGGTTTCCAGGGCAGCGACCTGGGCGGTGGTCAGGGCGGTGATCTGGGCGCCGGTCAGTTTGGAGACCTGGGCCGTGGTGAGGGCTTCGATCTGGGCGGTGGTGAGAGCCCGCACCTGGGTGGTGGTCAGGGAGGTGAGGGCGGCGGAGCTGAGGGCGGCAACATCGGCCGTTTCCAGAGCGGCGACCTGGGCCGTGGTGAGCTTGGCCGCCTGGGCCGCGGTGAGGGCCGCCACCTGGCCG
Organism: Betaproteobacteria bacterium; assembly: GCA_016720065.1. Classification (NCBI taxonomy): domain Bacteria; kingdom Pseudomonadati; phylum Pseudomonadota; class Betaproteobacteria; species Betaproteobacteria bacterium. Next base: position 281,317 of record JADJXY010000001.1, read on the forward strand.
GTGCTGAGGGCGACGATCTGAGCGGTGGTCAGGGCGGCGACGGCTGCGGTGGTGAGGTTGTCGATATCCGCCGTTTCGAGGGCGGCGATCTGGGCCGTGCTCATGGCGGCGATCTGGGCCGTGGACAGGGCGGCGATGTGGTCGCTGCGGAGGGCGGCGACGTCGGCCGTCTCCAGGGCGGCGACCTGGGCGGTGGTGAGGGCGACGACCTGGGCCGTGGTGAGGGCGGCGACCTGGGCGGTGGTGAGGGCCGCGATCTGGTCGGTGGTGAGGGCGCGGACCTGCGTGGTGGACAGGGAAGCGATGGCCGCGGTGGTGAGGGCGGCGACATCGGCGGTTTCCATGGCCGCCAGTTGGGCGGTGCTGAGCTTGGGCGCCTGGGCGGTGGTGAGGGCGGCGGCCTGGGCGCTGGTGAGGGCGACGATCTGGGCGGTGGACAGGGCGGCGATGGCGGCCGTGGAGAGATCGTTGATGTCCACGGTTTCAATGGCGGCGATCTGAGCGGTGCTGAGGGCGGCGATCTGGGTGGTGGTGAGCAGGGCCACATGGGCGCCGGTCAGGGCGGCAACGTCGGCAGTCTCCAGGGCAGCGATCTGGACCGTGGATAGCGCCGAGAACTGGGCGGCAGTCAAGGCGCCGACCTGAGCGGTGGTCAGCGCCGCGATCTGGGCCGTGGTGAGGGCCGCCACCTGCGTCGTGGTGAGGGCGGCAATGGCCGAGGTGGTGAGGGCGGCGAGATCGGCTGTTTCCAGGGCGGCAATCTGGGCTGTGGTGAGCTTTGCGGCTTGAGTGGCGGACAGGGCGGCGGCCTGGCTGCTGGTGAGAGCGACGATTTGCGCCGTCGACAGGGCGGCGAGGGCAGTGGTGGAGAGGTTGTCGATGTCGGCGGTTTCGATGGCCGCGATCTGGGCCGTGGTCAGGGCTGCGGCCTGGGCGGACGTGAGGGTGTTGATCTGGCCTGAACTGAGGGCAGCAATGGCGGCGGTGGACAGCGCGGCCACCTGGGCCGTGGTCAGGGCGGCGACCTGGGTGTTGGTCAGGTTGAAGACCTGGGCGGTGGTGAGGGCTGCCACCTGGGCCGTGGTCAGCGCCACGAGTTGGGTGGTGGTGAGGGAATTGACGGCCGCGGTGGTGAGGGCGGCGACATCGGCGGTTTCCATGGCCGCCAGTTGGGCGGTGGTCAGTCTTGACGCCTGGGTATTGGTGAGGGCCGCCGCCTGGGCGGTGGTTATGGCGACGATCTGGTCGGTGGTCAGGGCGCTGAGGGCGAGGGTGCCGATGTTGTCGAAATCGCCGGCCTCGATGGCGGCGATCTGCGCCGTGGTCAGGGCGCTCAGTTGCGACGAGGTGAGGGCATTGACCTGGGCAGTTGAGAGGGCAACGATGCCGGCGGTGGAAATGGCGGCCGCCTGGGCGGTGGTCAGGGCCGCGATCTGGCCGACGGAGAGGGCGGCGATCTGGGCGGTGGTGAGGACGGCCACGTCGGCGGTTTCCATCGCAGCGATGCGGTCGGTGGCAAGGCGCGCGAGATCGGCGGGTTCGATGGCCGCCACCTGGGCGGTGGTCATGGCCACGATCTGCGCCGTGGTGAAGGCGGGGAACTGGGTGGTGCTGAAGGCCGCGATGTTGGCCGTGGTGATGACCTGGATCTGGTCGGTGGTGAGGGCGGGTATCTGTGCGGTGGTGAAGGCTGCCACGTCGTCGGTGGTCATCGCCGCAATGTCGTCGGTCGAAATTGCCGCGATTTGTGCCGTGGTCATGCCGCTATCGATGATGCTCATTTTGTCTCCTCACCAACACGCAAAAAGGTCATGCCCGCCCGTCCCTCGCGGGGTATGGGCTGACCCTACCCATTCGTACCGTACCTTAACGGCTCAATCGGACGGGAACTTTACGGTTCCCTGGAGTGTGCTGCGCAGCGGGCCCGGAGGAATCGCCATAAAGTGATAAAAATGGCGAAATCAAAGCATTGTTGCAGAGCAAAAAGGCGTAGTATCAAATTTGTGAATTCTGATACTAGCACGAAAAAAGGCCAAGTCAATTCGGCCCCTCGGGCAGCCAGGAGCTCTGGCGGCAGGGTCAATGCGGAGGTGAAACGGCGTGCGGGGGGCGCCAGGGAGGCGCGGAGGGGTGGTGGGCCCGCAGGGGCTCGAACCCTGGACCAAAGGATTATGAGTCCCACTCCTCTAGACTTCGAAAAACCTCTTAGGTGGTTGATTGTAAAGACAATGTATAGAAATCAGAACGAGCGACAAGCCGCGGATCGATGACCAGATCGGGACCATATGCCACCGGAAGTACCGGAAATGGACCGAAGGACGTTCCCGCTTATGCAGCGTTGTCCATCGGGTTAATGACTGGAAGTGTCCCGTAATTCATCAGTCGCCGGCGAGGTCGGCACCATCGGTGTTCTCTGCGTCAGGAGTTTCGAAGGCTAAGTGCCCTTGGCGATCGGCCGGGTCGCGTTCCAGCTCGAAAGTACGAATAACCTTCAAGCCAAACTGCTTGGCGATCGTGCAGATGTGTCCGTCATCAGCGTAAATCGCCTCAACTCGCTCGACACTTGCAATCGCCACAATCTGTCGGTCGAATTTGACCTTGGCGCGGATGTTTTCCTTCCCTTTCGCTTTCAGTCCAAATCGAGAGATCGCATCAGCACATTCGATAGCGGCACGTGTGTCAAAAGGGGCGACCCGAAATGGGCTCGTCTGGAGGATCTGGATGTATTCATTTGCGGCATCACCAGCGTGGACAAGTACCTCTGCCAGCACTGGCGCGGGAATTATGACCTTCGTCTTGTTCTTGCTAAGCGTCTTGATCAGGAACTCAACGCGCTGCTTGGCATGTTCAAGCGGCAGATTGGTTTCAGGGTCAAGCGGGGGTCTCGCGTCCGGCTGAAGCGCCAGCAGAAGGGTGCTGGTATCGAACAGGACGGTCAAATTAGTTACTCCGCAGCTTTTGCCAAGCCGAGAGCGGATCTTCCATCCGCTTCCAGTCACTACCTTCGACCGCCTGTAGCGCCGCCACAGCCTCGATCAGGCTTCGCTCTTCAATCGGTTCAAACCCCTGCACGCTGAAGCTTTCCAATTCCCACACAGCTTCCTCATTCCGGCTCCAAGTCCCGGTTCCGGTTACGCGGACCGGGCAGAAGAGGTGATTGGCCATGCTTTTAGCGACATCGCGGCTGGTAGTGACCAACTTGTAATCTTGACCATCCGGTCCGACAAGCTGAATGTGAATCGTCCGATCCTTGCCGCCAACGCGAACAATTTCCCCATCCAGTACGCCAGCTTCTCTGATCGGCCCGATACGTTTGGGAATCTGCTCGTCAACGCCTGGGAACTTGAATATTTGCGCGGTTCCTCGCTTCAACGTCCCGCGCGCACCGTCTTCCCGGAGCAGTGCGTTGATGTTGCGGATCGACCGCAACATATCACTCGGTGCGTCGGCGCGATGAGCTAACGCGAGGCGTTCACTAACCCGCTGAACATCATCGCGGTCAACATGGGCAATGACATGGGTACTGCCCTTCCGCAACTTGCCAAAATGGACACGCTCCGAGCTACCCATGAGGGCGGCGAATTCCAGCATGTACCTCGCCAGACGATCCATAGGAATCGTGGCGGGCGTGTATGCCGTGATGCGCAAGTCGAAGTCGCAAATCTCTTCCATGATTACTAAATTATATAGACCTGGATGACCTCTGTATGTAGCTAGATTCCCTCCGGGAAAACGCTCAAAGGCCGAACTCGCCCGCCCATAGGAGTAGCACAAATGGAGCGTGGTGCAAGCCCCCCCCCCTCGCGCCATTTTCAATTCCGTACAGGCTCGCCAAGTGAGCCTCACGAAAAATTACGGGTATCCGTAATCCGTGGTTGATCGCCCCATCGCCTACCGCAATGCAGCAAGCTGGTTCGCATCTCTTGCGGACTCAAAAAAACGGGAGTGGCTCTGTTCGACCCACAACGGTCTGATGATGTTCGCAAGCCAGATGGCGGCTTTCCGATCCTGAACCTGCCTGTTGAGCTTTGATGCTCACCGTCTCCGCTTCGGCCAATCCGATCATTGAGGTGTGTCTCCACTAACGGCCGCAAGGTGCAGGTCTGCTGACAGTCATGATCCACCGCTCGGGACTTACTCCATTGCGGCCATTCTTTTTACCGTTCGCTCCGAAGTGGTCGTGTATTTAAGGGTGCCCCTTCTTTTCCGTACGTTGGGCTAGCGCAGTCGCCGCATTGGCGGATTACCTACGCCACACCAACGGTATAACTCATTACCGCTGCATACCCCGAAGCGACGCGCTAGCTTCCGCAATGACCACGGTTGCCGAAACTGCGGAGACTGCTGAAGCACTGCGCCTGCGCTCGTCATTTTTGGGCCGTTTGTAAGGTATTCGATCGAGGATCGACTATTTCGCAGAAGCGCTGATAGCCGAGCGTCAGGCTTCCACTACTTCCTTTTCATCAACAACATCAGGAGTGCCATTTAATGAAACCACCTTTCGTATTCGCCGTTGCAGCCGTTGCCGTCCTCTCTGCCGTAAATGCCTTTGCGCAATCGCCCGCCCCGGTGGACCCTTCTGCCTTCGTTGATCAGTTTGAGGCCACCTTCGGCAAGTTCGAGGATACCGCCGGTCAGGCGCCAAGGGCATTTGTGCGATGGGCGAATTCGTCGGCACCTGCAGATGCCCGCTCTCTTTCCACCGCCTCGGCCTTCAGCGGCAAACCGGTGCCCGTGATCGTGCGCTTCTCAGTCGGAGGTGCCAATCCGAAGGCGCCTGATAACGCCAAGTCACAACGCAACATGGCGCTGCAATTCGATCTGCCCGGCGGTGAGCAATGGCAGATGGGCAATATTTCCGCTCCCGTTTTTGGCGCCTCATCGCCACAGCAATTCATCGCGCTGGTTGCCTCCCGCCAGCCTGACCCCGCAACCAAGGCTGCCGACCCCGCCAAGGTCAAGGCATTCAATGAGGGCAACCCCGATGTGCTGCTTTTGCCAAAATACCTGGCTTCGCAGCCCGTGCCGGCTAGTTTCGGCAGCATCAACTACTGGGGTGTGCATGGCTTTGGCTTCGTCGCTGCCAACGGTACAAAGCAATTCGGCAAGTGGATTTTCGAGCCCGCTGCCGGCGTCCAGGGCCTGAGCGACGAAGAAGCCAAGGCCAAAGGCCCAAGCTTCCTTTTTGATGACTTGCGCCAACGGGTCAAGGAAGGCAAGGTCGCGTTCAACTTCAATCTGGAACTGGCTCAGCCGGGGGACAAGATCGATAACGCGACGGTTCCGTTGCCGCAAGGCCGCAAGAAAGTCACGCTGGGAATGCTCAAGATCACTTCGGTATCGGATGACGCGGGCGGTCCCTGTCTCAGCATCACTTACAACCCCATGATTCTGCCCAAGGGTGTGGAAGCTTCGGCTGACCCGATGCTGGCCGCGCGCGCAGCGCCTTATGCAATTTCGCTGGGACGTCGCTTGGGCGAGGGTGCCAAGCAGTAGTGACTGCCAACATAAGGCCGGGTGGTTCACGCCGATCCTGAATCGGCAGCCCGGCAGCAATTTCATGTGTGTTGCAGGCCGAGGGTCGCCTAGTCATTGCGCCCTGCCTGGAATTCCCTAAGCATGGATTCCCACGATGCGCGCGAACTGGTCGAAGAACAGGCAATACGCGGCAATCGGCAGTGGCAGGCCGAGCAGTGTTCCCACCAGGTAGTTGGGGAAGCGAACGCCAGATAAAGCGAGCGCGACATTGAGCGCTGGCAGGGTTTGAAACATCAGGCGGAGGACTACCACGCAAGCCACCGGCTTTGCGTCCAGGTGGGCGAAGGCGCGCTTTGCGACTGGATGTTCGAATTCGCGCAGCGCATTGCCGCCGATCTGGCGGACGATCATGAAGGCGACAACGCAGGCCATCGATGCGCCCAGCCAGGTCGCAATGCCGCCATATAGGGGACCAAGGGCGAGTACCGCTGCGGCGAGGAATATCCAGCCGGGCACAAGCAGCAGGTTGCCGAGCGCGAAAAGTGCAACGAATATCGTGAACCCGCTGGCCGGGTGCATCAGCAGTTTGTCGCGGATCGCCGCCAGCGAAAAATGCTCGTTCAGGCCGAACGAGGCAACGCTACCGGCGAGCAACGCGAGGAAGGCGAGTACGGCCAGCAGGCGGCCGTGCCGCGAGAGCAGCGTGCGTTCAGGCACGCCGTTCATCCACCTACCCCGGGGATCCCCGAAAGCGGGTTGGGTAGCAGGTCGAGTGTAATATTCTTTGGATTCAGCGTGAGTGCGTCGGGCATCCTGAGTGACACCAAGGGACGATCTAAGCCAACCATCAGGGGTAGGGCATTGGCGTTGGCTGTTCTTGATGATGAAGCAGACGATGCAAGCATTCTTGATGCGAGAGACGGTCATCGCATTACACCGCAGTTCATTCAGCGCTTATGGTCATCTGAAGACGGTTCACCCGCAACTCGTCATAGCCAGTTGTATGCTGCTTACATTGCATACACTGCGACCCCGCAAGCCAATTATCTCCAGCGGTCTCACAATCCTTTGGCCCCGCGAAGTTTTCACGCGGCATTAAGAGTGCCATCCGATAGGGGGGCGTTAACGCCGCGAACAGTGACCTACACGGAACGAAAAGGTCTTGAGTCCTACTATTGTGGCGGGGAAGTTTACTACGAGCGCCTGCGAGGTCTTCCTGGAGATTTCTGTGTGGATTTCCCGTTTCCGATTCAAGGTGATGGTGAGGGCCTTGACTCTGCGATTGCACGTCATGCCGCTATACGCTGGCAGATGATTGGTGACGCGATTCGTTCCTATTTGGTTGCAGGTGCAGCAAGGTTGTATTTAAGCGGTTGTCGGTTGTCAAATGTTCCGTCGGTGCCTGTTTCGCTCGATGCACTTCGCAAAGCCCTGCCTGCGACTCATAGCATGCTTTATCACCCTTCCGCCCTAAAAGAAGCACATTTTGCTGGGGCGGAAGATATCGCGCGCTGGTCGAGGGCGATTCCAGGTCGTGAATCCGAAGTTGTTCTGCCGATCGACGAATCCGGTGAGCCGCTTCTTTCTGTTGATGAAACCGGCTTATTGCGCCGCCTCGATTTCGAGGAGGATCGATGGGAAAAATGGTTATCATACAGTTCCTCAACTAGCTTTTTTGCGCACTCCCCGTAGTGAAGTTCCCGGTGACAATTCGGGCAAATGGCAACTGCATTTGTCGTCGTATCGGCACCCTTTTCCGCCAATTTCTGGACGTGGTGCACCTCCAGGTACGGAATGCCATCGGCCCCATTGAAAGGAGCCGCTTGTCGACAGCACTCACAAATGCCGCCTGCCTCCTTTAGGGAAACTCTGCATAAGTAACCATCATGCAGCGCAATTTGAGAAAATGACGGCATTGTCATTGAGTTGATGAGACAGATGAAACCGATGAAGCAACTGAGCCTGGCCGAGACGGGTTTTTTGCCGAAAGCCGGCAAGCAAACCCGCAAGGCAGTGTTCCTGGCGGAGATGGAAACGGTGGTGCCGTGGTCGCGTCTTGAGTCGCTGATCGAGCCGTTCTACCCGAAAAAGGGAAACGGCCGCCCGCCGATGCCGCTGGGCACGATGCTGCGGATTCACTTCATGCAACAGTGGTTTGGTTACTCGGACCCGGCGATGGAAGAAGCCTTGCACGACGTGCCGCTGCTGCGCCAGTTTGCCGGACTGGATGCCTTCGAGGATGTGATGCCAGACGAAAGCACCATCTTGCGCTTCCGCCATCTGCTGGAGAAGCATGACCTGGCGGTGGCGATCTTTGCCGAGGTCAACGCGGTGTTGTCGGAGAAAGGGCTGTCGATGAAGCGCGGCACGGTAGTCGATGCAACGCTGATTGCAGCACCGAGTTCGACGAAGAACGAAGACAAGAAGCGTGATCCAGAAATGACGCAGACCAAGAAGGGCAATCAGTGGCACTTCGGGATGAAAGCCCATATTGGCGTCGATGCCGACAGCGGCTTGATTCATACCGTGGAATGCACGACGGCCAAGGTTGCGGACATTGCGATGATGGAGAAGTGCCTGCACGGGGAAGAAGCCATTGCGCTCGGTGATCGCGGCTATCACAAGAAGAACCGGACGATTGACGAGTTCCAGAAGGAAGGCAATCTGTCTGTTCTGACACCGACCAAGAAGCCGGCTGGCGGAGCGCTGACTGAGGAGCAGAAGGCGTTCAACCGGATGCTCTCGGCGGTGCGGGCAATTGTTGAACATCCGTTCCGGGTAGTGAAGCGCCAGTTTGGCTTTGTGAAAGTTCGCTACCGTGGTCTGGCGAAGAATACGGGGCAGATCGTGACGCTGTTTGCGCTGGCAAATTTGTGGATGGCTCGCAAGCGATTGTTGCCCTTGGTGGGCGAGGTGCGCCCGTGAAACGGGAAATGCAGGGAAAACTCCTGGATTTCACGGTCAACGGTCGAAAATCGCCTGTTTTTCATCTTTTTTATGACAGCCTGCGCGGAAATAGCCGGTTATTCAGAGAATCCTTAGAACCCAGGCTTTCACCGAGGCATCTCGTTGATACTGGGCAATCGATGTGATGACGACCTTCGGGTTGTGGCTTCCCGTCGGCAATGGAAGCATCTTTTTCTTTACGTCCTCGCGGACGGCGATCTCAAAGGCAACCACTGGAACCACCGGTTTGCCTTCCAGTTCAGCAATTAACTGCTCGATCTGGGCAGCAACGTTTGCACCCACGTTTTTGGCCGGCTTCAGACCGGACAACCAGTCCCTGCCCATGAGAGACATGACGTAGGAGATGTTCTGCATCCGGTACTCGAAGGACTTGGCTGTTCTGCCAAAACGCCTGCCCAGGTCTTCGTAGTAACCCTTCTTTGTAAACGAGGTGCCGGACCGGTCCAACTGCTGCATCTTCAGATAAGCGGATACGGACGCACGCAGTTCTTCTTCTGACCAATGCCTCCCGCCCACTGACTCCGTCACCGCAGACTCACCGGACAAATACGGTTCCCACTGAAACAATTTTGACTTCTCAATTTCCGAACGCCACCAATGGAAGTCGTCAGCCTTCCTGCTGAACAATTTGAAATACCCGTCGCCTGGCATCCAGGACGACTTGTCGATAATCAAGCCCGTGATGGCTGGTTTGCCGGTTTTCGCTGACCAATCCGCCAATGAATTTAGCCCTTGGTGTTTCAGGCTTTCGCCAAAAGTGGGACCCTCTTGCTGAAGAGCGAGCGCGTCATGAACGTCCTTGTAGCTGATGTACGTTCGCGGGTCATTGGGTTTGACGCTCGCTAATCGAGAGACGAGAAGCCTAAGAAGGCGAAGCCCGCCGTCGTCGAGAATCGCTGTCTGTTCTGGCACGTTAGTTCTCCATTTGTTGCAATAAGCATACAACAGAGGAGTGGTAGTGGGCTCTGTTCAGATCAATTTAACTGAATCGCCCGCCAGGGTCAGATGACCTGCTCAACGAACGTCATGGCATTGCTCATCACGGTCGAGGCCGGTATCGATCCGCAAAATGAGGCGATGTTCAGACTGCGGCAACATGGTCAACGCAAACAAAAAAGCCAACCCCGAACGAGGTTGGCTTTTTGCTTTTTTGGTGGGCCCGCACGGACTTGAACCGTGGACCAAAGGATTCGACCGAGCCTTGATTTTCATCACAAGCGGGAAACCCCGCCTGACACTCGTCGGACTATCTTATCGCCTTCGACACCGATCTCTCGGTTCGGTCAGGCGTCGGGCGCTCAAGGCGGTCATTAAGGAAACTCAATTCCTCCGCTAGTCTCTGCACCTTCCGGAGCTGTAGCCCCGGCTTGGCTCAGGGTTGCCGTACGCACATTACTGCGCGCTTAGGTTTCCCTGAATTCACCCGATTTTCGATCGCCATTTCTGACGAAAGTCACAATTAACTTATGAGTCCTCTGCTCTAACCAACTGAGCTACAGGCCCGAAACTGCAATTCTACCGGCATGCCCTGATTGGGTGTGTCGGCATTTTGTCGTCCGTCCCAAGACTGGACCAGAAATGGACCAGACGACTCTTTTACTGCTCTTCCAGACCGACCGAAATCTGTCTGTAAGCCTTGCTACACAAGGGCCTCTGAAAATGCTCGGTTGAAATGTCAGAGGATTATGAGTCCTCTGCTCTAACCGACTGAGCTACAGGCCCACCGGAAGTCTTTGCTGCAAGATGACCGAAGGTCGGTCGGGGGTATCGTCGGGATATCCTGCCGGCGGCGCCGGGGGCGCTCCCGACGACGAGGGCCGTGCGGCTTGTGGCCCTCGTCGGTTCTGGGGATTACGCGGAGGGTGTCATCGCGACTTCAGCCGCTATTGCTGTCGAGGAAGCTGCGCAGCTTGTCGGAACGGCTGGGGTGGCGGAGCTTGCGCAGGGCCTTGGCTTCTATTTGGCGAATGCGCTCGCGGGTGACGTCGAACTGCTTGCCGACTTCTTCCAGGGTGTGGTCGGTGTTCATCTCGATGCCGAAGCGCATGCGCAGCACCTTGGCTTCCCTGGGAGTGAGGGTGTCCAGGATTTCCTTGGTGACGCCGCGCAGGCTGGAATACATGGCCGCGTCGGCGGGCAGCAGGGTGGATTGATCCTCGATGAAGTCGCCCAGATGGGAGTCGTCGTCGTCGCCGATGGGGGTCTCCATGGAGATGGGTTCCTTGGAGATCTTCATGATCTTGCGGATCTTCTCCTCCGGCATTTCCATCTTCTTGGCCAGGGTGGCGGGATCCGGCTCGGCGCCGGTTTCCTGGAGGATCTGGCGGCTGATGCGGTTCATCTTGTTGATGGTCTCGATCATGTGCACCGGGATGCGGATGGTGCGGGCCTGATCGGCGATGGAGCGGGTGATGGCCTGACGGATCCACCAGGTGGCGTAGGTGGAGAACTTGTAGCCGCGGCGGTATTCGAATTTATCCACCGCCTTCATGAGGCCGATGTTGCCTTCCTGGATGAGGTCCAGGAACTGTAGGCCGCGGTTGGTGTACTTCTTGGCGATGGAGATCACCAGGCGCAGGTTGGCTTCGGTCATTTCGCGCTTGGCGCGGCGGGCCTTGGCTTCGCCGGTGGACATCTGCTTGTTGATCTCCTTGAGATCCCTGAGCGGAATGCCGATGTGATCCTGCAGGGCGATGAGCTTCTTTTGCTCTTCCTTGATGGCCGGGGCGTTGCGGGTGAGCACGACGCCGTAGGTTTTGGGCGCGGCTTCGATTTCCGCGTCCACCCAGGTGAGGCTGGTTTCGTTGCCGGGGAAGACCTTGATGAAGTGCGGGCGGGGCATCTTGACCTTATCCACGCAAATCTGCTGAATCTTGCGCTCGGAGCGGCGCACCCGCTCGACCATGTCGCGCACCGAATCGCACAGGCGTTCGATGGAGCGGGAGGTGAAGCGGATATTCATCAATTCGCCGGAAATCTGCTGTTGCAGCTTCAGGTAGTTTTTGTCCTGGGGGCCCTTGGACACCAGGGCCTTGTGCATCTTGACGTGGAGTCCGCGCAGGATGGTGAAGCGTTCCAGGGCGTCGGCCTTGAGTTGCAGGAGCGAGGCGGAGACGGCAGCGCCGGCGTCGCCTTCCTCGTCGCCTTCTTCCTCGTCCTCGAGTTCGGCTTCCTCGGCGAGTTCGGCGGCGGGTTCCGCTTCGACGGCATTGGGGTCGATGAGGCCATCCACCAGCTCGTCGATGCGCATTTCCTCGCGTTCGACCTTGGCGGCCATGTCGAGGATTTCGGCGATGGTGGTGGGGCAGGCGGAAATGGCCTGGATCATGTGCTTCAGGCCGTCCTCGATGCGCTTGGCGATCTCGATTTCGCCTTCGCGGGTGAGGAGTTCGACGGAGCCCATTTCGCGCATGTACATGCGCACCGGATCGGTGGTGCGGCCGAATTCAGAATCGACGGTGGAGAGGGCCTGTTCAGCTTCTTCTTCTACTTCTTCGTCGTCGGCGACGGCAGGGGCGGTTTCCGACATGAGCAGTTCTTCGGCGGCCGGGGCCTCGTCGAAGACCTGGATGCCCATGTCGTTGAAGGTGGAGATGATGGACTCGATCTGCTCGGCATCGACGACGTCGTCCGGCAGGTGGTCGTTGATCTCGGCGTAGGTCAGGTAGCCGCGCTCCTTGCCCAGCTTGATGAGATTCTTGAGGCGGGTCTTGCGCGCTTCGGCGTCGATCGGGGCCGGAGCTTCAGTCATCGCGCCTTCGAGCAGCGCCTTCTCGGCTGCCCGGGCCGACGCCTTGCTGGCGCGTGCCTTGGGGGCGTCTTTCGCAGGGGTTTTTGCCTTGGCCATCACCACGATCCGTAAATTGGGAAAACCTCAAATTCTACCACAACTTAGCCTCTTTTTGCGGGGTTCGAAAGGAGCCGCAGGTATTCCTGTTTTTCCTCCGTCGACAGACCCGTCACTCCAAGCCGCTGGACCTTGGCTTGCAGGGCGGAAAAGGCCCGCTTCTGGGCGCCCTCGCGAAGCTTGTCCAGGACATCGGCGAACTCGGTCTCGGCTTCGCTGGCGTCGAGCGGCTTGCCCAGGGCTTCCGCGGCCACCTGGTCCAGGGCGCCTTCTTCAGGGTCGCCTCGCAGCCGCTCCCGCAGGGTGGCGTAGCTGTCTGCGCCGCTGTTAGCCTCGGCGGCCAGGCGCCGCAGTAGACTTCTTTCGGGCAGGTCGCCCAGCAGGTCGACCGGCAGGCGGGCTGCGAGTTCGGGCCGTTGGAGGATCAGGCGGAGCAGCCCGCGCCCGAGGGATGGGGCGGCCCGCGGGGCACGGGGCGGTGGTGGGGCGGAAATGGACTTGAGATCGCACAGTCGCTCCACTTCGGCCTGCGCGAAGCCGCTGGCCTCGGCCAGGCGCTTGACCAGTTGCAGGCGTAGCAGGGGCGTGGGCAGGCGGGTGAGCAGAGGTTTGGCCTCATAGACCAGTCTGGCCTTGCCTTCCGAACTGGTCAGGTCGCAACGCTGGGCGAGTTCGCGCAGGAGAAAATCCGAAAGGGGCATGGCCTCGGCCACCAGGCGATCGAAGGCAGCCTTGCCGCGGGTTCGGATGAAGCTGTCCGGGTCGTCTTCTTCGGGCAGGAAGACGAAGCCCAGGGACTTGTTGTCGGCCAGGGCTTCCAGAGAATTTTCAAGGGCGCGCCAGGCCGCCTTGCGGCCGGCGTTGTCGCCGTCGAAGCAGAAGACGATGCGGTCCACCTGGCGCAGCAGCTTCTGCACATGGGTGGCGGTGGTGGCGGTGCCCAGGGTGGCCACCGCGTTGCCTACGCCGTTCTGGGCCAGGGCGATGACGTCCATGTAGCCTTCGGTGACGATGGCGATGTCGGTTTCCCGCAGGGCCTGACGGGCCTGGGGCAGACCGAAGAGCTCGCGGCCCTTCTCGAAGAGCGGTGTCTCCGGCGAATTGAGATACTTGGGCTCGCCCTGGTCGATGATGCGCCCGCCGAAGGCGATGATGTCGCCCTTGGGATTGACGATGGGGATCATCAGCCGGTCACGGAAACGGTCGTAGCGCCGGCCGCTGTCGTTGTCGATGACCAGGCCCGCGGCGTGCAGGGCCTCGGCGTTGTAGTCGGGGAAGACGGCTTGCAGGTTCTGCCAGCCCTCCGGTGCGTAGCCGACGCCGAAGCGGGCAGCGACCTCGCCGGAGAGGCCGCGCTTCTTGCAATACTCGATGGCCCGGGGCGAGCGCTTCAGTTGTTCCTTGTAGTAGGCGGCGGCCTGGGCCATGACCTCGATGAGGGTGCGGGTCTGGCCCGGTTTTTCGTCGTGGAAGGCGCGGCCTTCGGCCTCCGGCACCTGCATGCCGCTGCGGCCGGCCAATTCCTTGACGGCGTCGATGAAGCCGATGCCCTGGTATTCCATGACGAAGCCGATGGCCGTGCCGTGGGCACCGCAGCCGAAGCAGTGGTAGAACTGCTTGGTCGGGCTGACGGTGAAGGAGGGCGACTTCTCGTTGTGGAAGGGGCAGCAGGCGGCGTAGTTGGCCCCGGCCTTCTTCAGGGGGACGTAGCTGTCGATGAGGTCGACGATGTCGACTCGCGCCAGCAAATCCTGAATGAAGGATTCCGGAATCACGGCGCGTTCAGCCTGCCACCGCCGCCTTCACCTGCTTCGAAACCTCGCCCATGTCGGCCTTTCCGGCGAGACGCGGCTTCAGGATGCCCATCAGCCTGCCCATGTCGGCCGGACCCTTGGCGCCGGTTTCGGCCACGGCGGCGGCCACGGCGGCGGCGACTTCCTCGGGGCTCATCTTTTCCGGGAGGTAGGCGGAGAGTACGGTGATTTCGGCCTTCTCGACGTCCGCCAGGTCCTGGCGGCCGCCGGCTTCGTACTGGCTGACGCTGTCCCTGCGCTGCTTGACCAGCTTTTCGATGATTGCGGTCACTCCGGTATCGTCGAGTTCGACCCGCTCATCCACCTCCTTCTGCTTGATGGCGGCAAGCAGAAGGCGAATGGCGCCCAGGCGCGCGGTTTCCTTGGCCTTCATGGCCGATTTCATGTCGTCGGTGATGCGGGTTTTGAGGGTCATTGCGCGGGCTGAATGGTGAAATGTGAAAGATGAAACGTGGCGAGGTCGTGGCAGCGGAGAGGCCTCCTCGCTTCACGTTTCACAAACAAAAAAGCCGCCAGCGGTTGAAGCGGGCGGCTTGCTCTGCGTGGCGAAGAACTGGGTCAGTACAGTTTCGGCGGCAGGGTCATGCTGCGGATGCGCTTGTGGTGACGCTTGACGGCGGCAGCCTGCTTGCGCTTCCTCTCGGAGGTGGGCTTTTCATAAAACTCACGGGCGCGCAGCTCGGTCAGGAGACCCGTCTTTTCGACAGTGCGCTTGAAGCGGCGGATGGCCACTTCGAACGGCTCGTTTTCCTTGACACGAATGTTCGGCATAAAAATCACCCCCTTCCGTCAGGCGCCCGCCCGGTCAAGTAGGGGGCGGTGCGCGCAATTCAACTCCGCGGATTCGCGGAAAAGCCGAGCAGTATAGGAGACAACTCCCTGATCCATCAAGTGTTATTTGGCGGTGGTGATAGAATCGCGGCCCTATGCTGATCCTTGGCGTCGAATCCTCCTGCGACGAAACCGGTGTCGCGCTGTACGACAGCGCAGCCGGGCTGCTGGCCCATGCCTTGCACTCCCAGGTGGCGATGCACGCCGAGTACGGCGGCGTGGTCCCCGAGCTCGCCTCCCGCGACCATATCCGGCGGGTCGTACCGCTGCTGCGGGAAACGCTGGAGCGGGCGGGGAAGCCCCTGGCCGCCATCGACGCCGTAGCCTACACGCGGGGGCCTGGCCTGGCAGGCGCGCTGCTGGTGGGCTGTGCCTTTGCCGAGGCCCTGGCCTTCGCCCTGGAGCGGCCCACGCTTCCGGTCCATCACCTGGAAGGCCATCTGCTCTCGCCCCTGTTGTCCCGGGAGCCCCCAGCTTTCCCTTCGTCGCCCTGCTGGTCTCCGGGGGGCATACCCAGCTGATGCGGGTCTCCGGCGTAGGACGGTACGAACTCCTGGGCGAAACCCTGGACGACGCTGCCGGCGAAGCCTTCGACAAGAGCGCCAAGCTCCTCGGCCTGCCCTATCCTGGCGGCGCCCTGCTGTCCCGGCTGGCCGAGGCGGGGCAGCCCGGCAGATACGAATTGCCTCGCCCCATGCTGCATTCCGCCGATCTCGACTTCAGCTTTTCCGGCCTCAAGACCGCCGTGCTGACCCTGGTACGGGAGCAGGGGCAGACACCCGGCGAAACCTTCAGGGCCGACGCCGCCCGCGCCTTTCAGGACGCCATCGTCGAGGTGCTGGTGAAGAAGTCCCTCAAGGCTCTGAAGCAGACCGGCCTCAAGCAACTCGTCGTCGCCGGTGGGGTAGGCGCCAACAAGCAATTGCGCGGCACCTTGGACGAGGAAGCCCGCCGCAAGCGCTTCCGCGTCTACTACCCGGAACTGGAGTTCTGCACCGACAACGCCGCCATGATCGCCCTGGCCGGCTGCCTGCGCCTCCAGGCCGGCGCCCCTGCCAAGCCCGCCGGCAGCTTCGCCGTCCAGCCCCGGTGGCCCTTGATGGACATGAGCGATGCCGCGCTGAAATAGGGGGCGCCGCCAGCGGCGTCAATCAGGTGCGGGCGTGGAAGACGGTAGTGTTTGGGCTTCGAACTCGCCGCTGTAGCGGAAGACCTCGCCGAACAGCGGGTGGGTCAAGCGGAAATCCATGGCAAAGCGGGTTGCGTCAAGCGCCTCCTCGACAATGGTCGTGTGGCCGACCGAGGGCCAGCCATTCCGCACTCGGCACCCGCCAGCGCCACAGCCGTGCGACGAAGCGCACGCCCCGATAGTGCAGATGCTTACCGACCACGTAGGGGCGCTTTGGACGCAACGCGCTGCCGCCCATCTCCCGAAACGGGTGGCCCAGTTGCCGGCGGTGCGGGAGCAGCGGAAGTCCTGCCAGGAATCTCGGGTGGCGCCACTAGTGGCCGCTCACTTTCAGCCATTCAGCCCGCCAGTGATCGTCTGTCGCGGCACATCGATACGGCGGTTCGACTCTACGAGCGGTTGGCGGGGGCGACCCGGCGCGCCACCCAGTAAGTCGCCCCCTCGTCCCCGTAGCGCTCGCTATGGGCCAAGTCCTTGTCCAGGGCGAAGGCATCCCCGCGCCGGAGGTGGCGGCAATGGTCGTCTATGGTGAGCCACATCTCGCCGGCGACGACCAGGGCGCGCAGGGCGAAGGGGTGGGCATGGGTCTCGACCAGGCTTCCTGCGGGCCAGGTTCGTTCGAGGACTTCGTCGTACCCTTCGGCCCGGGCCAGGGCTGCGAATTCGGAAAAAGAGGGAATTTTCATGGCGACCTCGTCGGCGATGAGGGCGCGGTCAGGGATCACAAACTGTGCTTCCGGCGACCGGGGGCGGCGCCGGGCCTGTCGCGCCCACGACCTCAGTCTAGGCGCCGGATGCCGGGGAATGAAGGGGCAGCCGGAGGGCTCAGGCCTTTTTCTTGGCCCCGATCTTGCCCTCCTGCCCGGCCAGGAGGCGCTGGAGGTTGCCCCAATGCTTGCCGATGAGGGCCAGGGCGAGAACGCCCACCACCAGGAGTTCGCCCCCGGCTGATCGGGCCAGGCCCACGTAGAGCGGCGCCGCAGCGGCGGCGACAACGGCAGCCAGGGAAGAATAGCGAAAGGCGAAAGCCACCAGGATCCAGGTGGCCAGGACGGCGAGGCCAATGGGCAAGTCCAGGGCAAGGAGCACGCCGGCCCCGGTGGCGACGCCCTTGCCGCCCTTGAATTTGAGGAAGATGGGGAACAGGTGGCCAAAGAATACGGCCAGCCCCACCAGGCCGACGCCAGTCTCGGAAAACCCTGCTGCATGGGCTGCGAAAACCGCGACCCAGCCTTTCAGGGCATCGCCGATCAGCGTAAACAGGGCCGCCTTCTTGTTGCCGCTGCGCAGCACATTGGTGGCCCCGGGGTTGCCCGAGCCGTAGCTGCGCGGATCGGCAAGCCCGAACACCTTGGAGGCGACCATGGCGAAGGGAACCGAGCCCAGCAGATAGGCGGCGAGCAGGGCGAGGGCAAGTTGGGCGGCGGCGGGCATGGGGCGGGGGCGCTGGGGTAAAATCGCCACAGATTTTACACTCCCGCCCACGGTCGGCATGGACATCATCTTTATCGAGGAATTGCGGCTATCCACCTGGGTTGGCATCTACCCCCGGGAAAAGGCCCTGCCGCAAACCATTGAACTCTCGCTGCACATCGGCGTCTCCACGGCCTCCGCCGGGGCTTCGGACGACATCCGCGACACCGTCGATTACGCTGCCGTGGTCGAACGTCTGCGGGCTGACCTTGCGGGGGCCCACTTCAACCTGCTGGAAAAACTGGCCGAGCACGTCGCCACCTTTTTGCTGGAGAATTTTGCTGCCCAGTGGGTCCGCGTATCGGTGGCCAAGTTGGGCATGCTGCCCGGCGTCAGGCGGGTGGGCGTCATCATCGAACGCTCCGTCTGACCTCCGCGCGCTGCCCGGTTGCAAAGGGCGCCGCCGACGATCCGGTCCGCGGGCGCTTCCGCAAGCCTACAGGGCGACTTCCACGGTCACGGGTTCCAGGGTGCGCAGCAAGTCGTGGGGGTGGATGCCGACCAGGAAACCCCGTCGCCCCCCGTTGATGTAGATGAGGGAAAGGTCGAGGATGCCCTTCTCCACATAGACCGGAAGCTTCTTCCGGGTGCCGAAGGGGCTGGTGCCGCCGACCAGAAAGCCTGTATGGCGGTTGGCCACTTCAGGCTTGCACGGTTCCACCTTCTTGCAGCCGATACAGCGCGCGAGTTCCTTGGCCGAAACCTTGCGATCGCCGTGCATGAGCACGATGAGGGGCCGCGCGGCCTCGTCCTCGAAGACCAGGGTCTTCACCACGGCGTGCTCGTCCACGTTCAGTTCGCGGGCCGACACCCGGGTTCCGCCATGCTCCTCGTAGGCGTAGAGGTGGGTGGAGAAAGGCACCCGGTGGGTCTTGAGGAACTGAGTGGCGGGGGTTTCCGGCGGGTGATCGGCTTTGCTCATGGGACGCACTCTGGGGGAACAAAAAGGATTTTACCCCGGCCAAACCGGCATGAATCCATGCCGTACCCCGCGCACTGCACAGGAGCTTCCATGGCCGTCTTATCCTCCTCAAGCCACCCCCGGGCCGCTTGGGCACGCGGAATTGTCTCCGGCGGGGCCCGTC